>NZ_JAZDRK010000011.1:0-163377 GCF_047501505.1 Rhodopseudomonas sp. G2_2311 | reverse complement strand
ACCCCCACCCGACCGGCCTTACGGCCGGCCACCCTCCCCGCAGGGGGAGGGAGGTTCAGGCCGGCGCTGCGAGGATTGGACACCCATCATGGCCGCCTACGGTCTCTACACCCACATCGCCGCCAACAAGACCCGGTCGGTCGTGCTGCTGATCGGGCTGTTCGTGCTGGTGTATGTGCTGGTCTATGCCGGCGCACTGATCGCCGAGGTGGTGATCGATGGCGAGCGCACGGTGCCGGACTATCTGCGTGCCGCCACCGCTGACCTGATCAAGGCGGCGCCGTTCGCGACCCTAGGCGCGGCGCTGTGGATCGTGATCGCCTATTTCTTCCACCAGAAGCTGATCGACGCGGTCACCGGCGGCCGTGCGGTGACGCGGGCCGAACAGCCGCGGCTCTACAATCTGCTCGAGAACCTGTGCATCTCGCGCGGCATTCCGATGCCGAAGCTGAAGATCATGGACAGCAATGCGCTGAACGCCTTCGCCAGCGGCCTCAACCCCAAGCAATACGCCGTCACGGTGACGTCGGGGCTGGTCGAACGGCTCGACGACGCCGAGCTCGAAGCGGTGCTGGCGCACGAGCTGACCCACATCAGGAACGGCGACGTCCAGATGATGGTGATCGCGGTGATCATCGCCGGCGTCGTCGGGTTCTTCGGCGAGTTGATGTTCCGACTGTTCTTCCAGGGTGGGGTACGGATCGGTGGCGGCTGGTCAGGCGGCGGCTCGTCGTCGTCCTCTTCCTCCTCGTCGTCGGGCGATCGCAAGAGCGGCGGCGGCGCGATCATCGTGGTGATCCTGGCGATCGTGCTGATCCTGCTGGCCTGGCTGCTGTCGCAGGTGGTGAAGCTGGCGCTGTCGCGGTCGCGCGAATTCCTCGCCGACGCCGGCTCGGTGGAACTGACCAAGAACCCGGATGCGATGATCTCGGCGCTGCGCAAGATCGAGAACCGCGGCGAACTGCCGGGCGCGACCTCGGCGGTGATGGAGATGTGCGTGGACAATCCGCGCTCCGGCTTCTCCGATCTGTTCGCCACCCACCCTTCGGTCGAGGCGCGGGTCGACGCGCTGGTCAAGTTCGCCGGCGGACATTACCAGCCGCCGCTGCCCACTCTGCCGACGGCGGAGCATGACGATGACACCGCCGCCGAGCCTGAGGGTTCGACGGTCGATGGTGAATCGCCAGCTTCCGCCGAGCCGCATGGACCTTGGAGCGACACGCCCGCGCCGGCGCCGAAACCATCGTTGCTGCGCGGGCCTTGGGGCCGGCGCGGCTGACCGCCCAAATCAGCGGCACCGCCTCGCATCTGAACGATTTTGTTGAGGACCTGTCGGCGTCATTGCCCGACCGATTGAATTATCCCTTGTTTCTGCCATGTTCGCGCCCAAAGCAGAGGTCTGCACCCTGGCCGGCACGGCCGCGGTGGGGGATCGAACCGGCCGGTAAAGGAATCTCATGGCGAAGCCAGCAGTGATCGTCGTCGGCGCAGACAAGGGCGGCGTGGGCAAAACCACGGTGTCGCGCACCCTGCTCGACTATTTCAGCGCCAACAACGTCCCGACCCGCGCCTTCGACACCGAGTCGCCGCGCGGCACGCTGAAGCGCTTCCATCCCGACATCACCGAGATCGTCGACATGACGTCGACGGCCGACCAGATGAAGATCTTCGACACGCTGAACTCGGCGGTGCCCTCGGTGACCGTGATCGACGTCCGCGCCGGCCTGTTGTCGCCCGCGCTGGCCTCGTTGCGCGACATCGGCTTCCTCGACGCGGCGCGCTCCGGCCAGATCACCTTCGCGGTGTTCCATATCCTCGGCCCGTCGATCGCCTCATTGGACGAAATCGCCGAGACCGCCAACTTCATGATCGGCGCGAAGTACTTCCTGACGAAGAACTTCATCAACAACACCAGCTTCTTCGAGTGGGACCAGGCGACCTACAATTCGTACTTCCACCGCATCAAGGACGCCACCGAGCTGACGATTCCGAAGCTCAACGAAATGGCGTACGAGCAGGTCGAAGTGTCGTCGGTGCCGTTCCTGAAGTTCGTCGCCAACAAGGGCGTCAGCGGCGAGCCGGCCAACTACTCGTTCGTGCTGCGCGGCTATGTCCGGCATTGGCTCGCCAACGTCTGGAGCGAGTTCGACCGGATCAAGCTGACCGACATCGTAGGCAAGGACAAGAACGGCCGCGGCACCCCGGTGACCGACGAGCCGGGCGAGAAATAGTTCGCATCGCTGAGGAATCCGGCTATATCGGACGGCCTTCCCCGACCGATACAGCCTGATGTCGCGCACTCCGGTTTACATCGTCTGTTCGCCGCGCCCGTTCGTCGGCAAGACCCTGATCGCCCGCGTGCTCACCGAATATCTGCTGCTGCAGCGCGGCTCGGTGCTGGCGTTCGACATCAACGTCAAAGAGCCGTCGCTGCTCGACTATCTGCCGCGCGTCACCGAGACCGCGCAGGTCGACGACACCTTCGGCAAGATGGCGCTGATGGATCGGCTGATCCTGAACGACGGCCTCGCCAAGGTGATCGACCTCGGCTTCCACGCCTTCGACGAGTTCTTCGACACCTTCGCCGAGATCGGCTTCATCAAGGAAGCGGTGCGGCGGCAGGTGGCGCCGGTGGTGCTGTTCCTCGCCGACACCGACCGCAATTCGGCGCGCGCCTATGACCACCTTCAGGATATCGTGCCGCCGCGGCAGCTGATCACCATCGACAACGAGCATATCCTGCTCGGCGAGCTGCCGGCGGTGTACCGCCACGGCCGGGTGATGCGAATCCGCGGGCTGCCGCCGTTCCTGAAGACCTATATCGACCGCGTGAACTTCTCGTTCACCGGCTACCTGCGAGCCGAGCCGGACGCGTCCACCGAACTGAACCAGTGGATCCGCACCAACTACACGACGTTCCGTGCGCTCGAGCTGGAGCTGACGCAGGGGCGGTAGCGCTGCCTCGCCGCCCGCAAAGCCTGCTCCCTCACCCCGCTCTTGCGAGGAGAAGGCTGGGGTGAAGGGCTGCGGCCTCCCAGCGCGTGCCGCAGCTTGCTGATATGCCGTGCCTGGCCCCTCACCCGGATTGCTACGCAATCCGACCTCTCCCCGCATGGCGGGGAGAGGTTAAGTCAATGCCCTTCGAACGCGACCAGGGTGCGGACCGGGACGCCCATGGCGCGGATCTTGGCGGCGCCGCCGAGCTCCGGCAGGTCGATCACGAAACAGGCGGCGACGACTTCGGCGCCGATCTGGCGGAGCAGCTTGATCGCCCCCTCGGCGGTGCCGCCGGTCGCGATCAGATCGTCGACCAGGATCACCCGCTCGCCGGGCGTGATGGCATCGACGTGGACCTCGATCTTGTCGGTGCCGTATTCCAGCGCGTATTCCATCGACACGCAGGTATGCGGCAGCTTGCCCTTCTTGCGGATCGGCACGAAGCCCGACGAGACCTGATGGGCGATCGCCCCGCCGATGATGAAGCCGCGCGCCTCGATGCCCGCCACCTTGTCGATCTTCGAGCCCGCCCACGGCTGCACCAGCTCGTCGATCGCCCGGCGGAACGCCCGCGGTTCGCCGAGCAGCGTGGTGATGTCGCGGAAGATGATGCCAGGCTTGGGATAGTCCGGAATCGCCCGGACGCTGGCTTTCAAATCGTTTGCAAACTCGGGGGTCATCGGCGCGGGTCTTTCGTTACGGATGGGCGCAATTCGTCATCGGAAGGCGGGAGGCGCAATCGGGCAATTCGGCTGAGTTACCGCCGGGGGTGGTAGCAGAGCTCCCCCGGCGGGCCTTCGATCTGGATCAATCGGCGCCGCAGGCCATTGGGCTTAGGCCGGCTGGCCGAGACGGAAGGCGTTTTCGACGATCCGCAGCCCGACTTCGCCGCCGAGCGACATCAGCGACTCGGGGTGGAATTGCACGCCGCCGACCGGCAGGGTCTTGTGCTCGATCGCCATCGCGATGCCGTCGTCGGTGGAGGCGGTGACGGTCAGCTCCTTCGGCATGTCGCGCATGTCGACATACAGCGAGTGATAGCGACCGATCGTGACCTCGTTCGGCAGGCCGCGCATCAGCGTGCCGCCGCGCACCTGGATCCGCGACGGCCGGCCGTGTGCCGGCTGTGCCAGCTGGCCGAGCGTGCCGCCGAAATACTCGCCCATCGCCTGCACGCCGAGGCAGACGCCGAAGATCGGCAGCTTCTTGGCGAGCGCGGCGTCGATCGTGTCCTTGATCTTGAAGTCCTCCGGCCGGCCGGGGCCGGGCGACAGCACCAAGAGATCGTAGGCGTTCTCGGCCAGCATCTTGAGGCCGTGGATGTAGCGCACCACGGTGACCTGGGCGCCGACCTGGCGGAAATAGTCCGCCAGCATGTGCACGAAGCTGTCGTCGTGATCGACCAGCAGCACCTTCTTGCCCGAACCGGTGGCGTCCGGCGCTACCGCCGACAACGGCTTGGCCGGATCGCCGCGCAGCGCCTGGAACAGCGCCGCGGCCTTGACCTGGCATTCCTTGTCCTCGGCCACCGGATCGGAATCGAACAGGCAGGTGGCGCCGACGCGCACCTCGGCGAGGCCGTCCTTCATCCGGATGGTGCGGATGGTCAGACCGGTGTTGATCGAACCGTCGAACCCGACCGCCCCGAATGCGCCGGCATACCAACGCCGCGGGCTGCGTTCATTGTCCTCGACGAACTGCATCGCCCACAGCTTCGGGGCGCCGGTGACCGTCACCGCCCAGGCGTGGGTGAGGAAGGCGTCGAGCGCGTCGAAGCCCGGCCGCAGCATGCCCTCGACGTGGTCGACGGTGTGGAACAGCTTCGAATAGGTCTCGATCTGCCGCCGCGCCAAGACCTTGATGGTGCCCGGGACGCAGACGCGTGCCTTGTCGTTGCGGTCGACGTCGGTGCACATGTTGAGCTCGAACTCGTCCTTCTCGGAGTTCAGGAGCTTCTGGATCTGCTCGGCATCGCTGATGGCATCGACGCCGCGGGCGATCGTGCCGGAGATCGGGCAGGTCTCGATCCGGCGGCCGTCGGAGCGGACGAACATTTCCGGCGAGGCCGACACCAGGAATTCGCCGCCGCCGAGATTGAGCAGGCCGCCATAGGGCGACGGGTTGATCCGGCACAGCCGCTTGAACACTTCGGCCGGCGACCGCTCGCACGGCTCGCCGAACAGCTGGCCCGGCACCGCCTCGAACAGGTCGCCGCGGGCGAATGCCGCGCGGGCCTTCTCGACCACCTTGGGATAGTCGCCCGGGGCGTGATCGGCAAAGCCCTGCCGGCCGGTCTGGGTATAGACGCTCTCGGCGGTTTCGTTCGGCAGGCCGGCGGTGGACTGGCCCTTCCAGGCAAATTCATACGAGATGCTGACGCCGCGGCCGGTGGCGCGGTCGTAGGCCAGCAGGCGGTCCGGCACGTACAGCACGATGTCGCGCTGGTCGGCCTCGCGGGCCCGCTTTTGCTTCAGGTCCTCGAACTGGAACACCAGGTCGTAGGCGAAGGCGCCGTACAGCCCGAGCATCGGATCGGCCGGCGAGGCAAACGCGGCGACGACGGCGCGCACCAGCGAGATCGCGCTGGCCCGGCGGGTGCGCTGCTCCTCATCGACCGGAGCCTCGCCGCGGACGATGTGGCCCCTGATTTTGGTGGCGCAGGCCTGCTCGACGACGACGCAGGGCTCCTCGAGCTTGTCGGACAGGAACGCGATCAGCACCCGGCCGCGCGGATTGAGCGCCTCGATGGTGAATTTCTCGGCCTGCGTGGTGAGCGCCAGCGGCGGATCGGCAAAGCCGAGGTCGAAGCTCTCGTAGCGGCCCGGCACCGTGGTGCCGGACGACAGCATCACGCCGCGGCGGTGATCGAGCAGGTCGATCAGTTCGTCGAGCGCCTGGCCGCCGGTGAAAGGCTGGGCGCTGCGCGTCACCGCGAGGCCCGTGGCGGTCTTGTAGTCGCTGGTCGCGGGAAGCGAGAAAACGGTCCTGTTCATGGCATCCTCTTAAGCAACTTGCCGGAGGAACGCCACACAGGACAAACGAAAGCCGCCTCGCGTGGCGGCCTCAGGACGATCGGAAATTAACGGGATCGCACGGCCACCTCTGGTCAGGAGGTGCGCCACCAACGACGTCTGAGCAGCGGGGTCGGGCGGAACGTGCGCATGGACCGGAGACGACCACCCCGGCCGTGCGGAGTCAAGGGGCTGCGGACGGGCTTAAATCAGACTATGGGCTTAAACTCGGCGCGGGGACCATCTCAGCCAAAGTCGAGAGGACCTCAATGAACGAGTCGACGAGGCTGTCATCGACCGGGCCGAACTCGCCGTGCGCGACTGCGTTTCGAACCCTGCTGGCTTCTCTGACAATTTTCGCTTCGTGCGGAGTAATCAGTCCCTGAGACGCGAGCACCTCGATCAACCGAACAGAACTTTGAGGATAGCGGAACTCGTCCGGAAGCAAAGCCCGGCCGATCGCCTCCAAGGTGGCATAGGCCAGCAGGATGGCAGGCCGTGGCTGGCCTGCCGCTCTCAAGCTTTCAACTTCGTGAATAGATGCTTCAATCTGTTCGCGGGACGCGACATCCAATTGTTCCGTCGAATTACTTGGAGAAGCGTAGATGACCATAAGCTCCCAATCGCTTTGTCCAACGAACAGAGATCGCAGGTCTTGAATCCGCCGACGATCCTCATCGGAGGGACGAGCGACTTCAACCGCGACTTTCTTTCCACTCTTCAGTGCAATCGCATCGGGCCGATAGGAGCGCATGAACGAGGGCAACACCGAAGGCGACGGATGCATATAAACCTCGTAGCCCTCAGCCTGAAGCCGGGGCAGCACGAGGTCAATGACTTCCCGTTCGCCGACATCCGCGGTCATCAGTTCAAATCCTCAAATGGGTTGTCTGACAGCCTGACATAAAGGATCGGTTTCTGAGCCAGGAGCGCTGCCTCCAAGGTACGACTAGGCGCGCGAAAGGGGAAGATGTCGTCAGGCTCAAACTTCTGGGCCACAACGCGATGGATCTGCCGGTCGTCAACATAGATGTGGCGTCCCAAGGCATCAAGGATGGGCTTGATGATGTTGTCGACATCACCCGCCATCTCACCCGGGGGGAAGTAGAACACCGTCACAGACAACGGCCGGTCGGTTGCGAAGTGAGCATCGGGAAGGACTTCCCGGCTGGCAGCAATCACCAAGCTCTTCCATTGATCCAGCGACTGGCGTCGTTTCGCCTGCAAGGAAACGGGGGTACCAGAAACGAGAAACTCGATCGGAAAGGGTATTTCCAAGACTGCCCACCATTCCCACGCTCCGAAAAAGCTAGCCCAACCACGGTAGGGTTCAATCCTGAGCAAGATACCTTTCCGATTGAAAGCTCAGGAACGTCCCCGCCGGTTCGGCGTTCTCCTTGCGCATGCCGGGTGACAACCGGCCGCAACGGGGATGGCGGACGTGGCTCATTTTGCCGGTTTCTGGCCACGACACCAACGCATCGGTACGCGCTGACGCCTAACCCGTTCCTGGCATGCATCCTCTAAAGTCGTTACTTCTTTGGGGCGCCGTGGGGACAACGGCAACAACCTCCTGCCATCGCAATCGCGCCGTATTCGCACGCAACTTCCGCCCCAATCGGAAGATCGGATTTCGGTTCCGTGACGTGCCGATTATCAGTGAGTGCCCCGATGCCGAGCAGACTGGATCAACAGATCGACCGGATCGTCGCCGAAAACGGCGGCAGCCTGCATGACGCGCTCCGCGCGTTGATGCAGGTCAACGAACATCTCGAGGCGGAATTGGAAAGGCTGCGCGCCGTGATGGTGTACAGCCAGGCCTGTGCCGACGGTCAATCGCTGCATTAAGAGATGGTGGCAAGCGCCCTGCACCGGGCGCAGTGGTTACGCCTTCTTCAAAAATTCCGTGCGCAGCACCAGGCCCTTGATCTTGTCAGTGCGGCCTTCGATTTCGTCTTCGCTGTCGGTGAGGCGGATGCCGCGGATCATCGTGCCGCGCTTCAGCACGGTCGACGAGCCCTTCAGCTTCAGGTCCTTGATAAGGGAGACGTTGTCGCCATCGGCGAGCAGCGCGCCGTTGCAGTCCCTGACTTCGATGGTCATGTCGGTTCCTCGTTTCGGTGGCGCAAAGCCAAAGCAGGAATGCGGCGTGCGCGCAATGCTGCGGCGGGGTGCATCCAAATGAAAAGCGCGAGGCGGATCGCTCCGCCCCGCGCCATGTGTCGAAGCCGAAAGGCTCAGAACCGGTAGGTGATGCCGGTGCCGATCAGCCACGGATCGAGGTTGACCTTGCCGGTGATCGGGGTGCCGTTCGCCAGCGTGCCGCTCCACTCGGGGCGCAGCCACAGCTTCTTGACGTCGACGTTGATGCCCCAGTGCTGGTCGATCATGTAGTCGAAACCGATCTGCACCGCCGGCGCGAACGCGTCCTTGAGGTGGCTGTCGATCACGGTGCAGCAAGCCGCGCTCTGGCTGAAGAAGAAGGTGTAGTTCACACCGGCGCCGACATACGGCTTGAACGCGCCGAAGTCGGTGAAGTGATACTGCAGGGTCAGGGTCGGCGGCAGCAGCCAGGCCTTACCCACGTCGATGCCGGTCAGGGTGCCGGCGCCCGAGACGCTGTGGCGGGTGACGCCGAGGATCAATTCGGCCGCGATGTTCTTGGTGAAGAAGTAGGTGATGTCGAGCTCGGGGACGATCGCGTCGGAGGTCTTGAGCGACGAGCCGGCAACCTGGTCGACATATCCCGAATCCCGGGGCACCACGCCCAGCGCGCGCAGGCGGATCATCCACGGGCTGGATTCCGCCACAACCGGCGCCTTGTAGATCGGGCGGGTGGCGAGATCGGCGGCGTCGGCATTGGCCGACACGAGGTTGAATGCCGCCGCCAAAGCCAGCGCCGACACTGCGGTCAGAAACTTGGTCATAGATGCCCCTTTTGAAGCTCGGTCGCGTGAGCGGGAAACCCACGCTCAAGGTGCACAGATGCCGCCGGGGGCTAAGAAGATTTGATCTGGATCAAATCGGGAGGCGCCCGCTGCGTCATTGCGACGCGCGTGACTTTCAGGTCACAGATTCACGTCATGGCGCGGGCAAAGTGGTATCAGTTCGCGCGGGAAATTCCCGGCTTCGTGCACAAAGCGCATGTAGCGCAGAGGCTTACGGACGCTCCGGATTGCGCATCATGTACTCGCCGAGATTGCGCTGGGCGCGATTCGCACGGGTGATGGCGTTGGAGCGTTGGACGTCGCGATCCTTCCGGCATGCGACGTATTCGGACGATCCTGCAACCACGCCGTTCTGCCGGCAGTAGGCATCGTCGTCGCCGATATCCGCCGGAGCGTCGTTGCGGCTGGCGCAGCCGGCGAGCGCGACGGCGACGACGGACAGGGCGAGCAAACGTTTCGAGGTAAGCAACATTCAAGACCCTAAGCGTCCGTCATTCCGGGGCGCGCGGAGCGCGAACCCGGAATCCCGAGGTGTTCGGCGAAGCGAGATTCCGGGTTCGCCGCTTCGCGGCGCCCCGGAATGACCGTTGAGGCCGATGCCTGTTTACCGCCAATTGCGGACTTTGTAAGTCCGCAACTCCGAGCCGGCTCAGCTATGGCTCTTCAGCGCCGAGGAGATGTCGTCGAGCGCGGTCGGGTCTTCGATCGTGGCCGGCATCGTCCAGGCATCGCCGTCGGCGATCTTCTTGATGGTGCCGCGCAGGATCTTGCCCGAGCGGGTCTTCGGCAGCCGCGGCACGGTGATCGCGAGCTTGAACGCCGCGACCGGGCCGAGCTTGTCGCGCACCAGCTTGACGATCTCCTTCTCGATCTCGGCCGGATCGCGATCGACGCCGGTCTTCAGCACGATCAGGCCGCACGGCACCTCGCCCTTGATCGGATCGTTGATGCCGAGCACGGCGCATTCGGCGACGTCCGGATGCGAGGCCAGGATCTCCTCCATGCCGCCGGTCGACAGCCGGTGGCCGGCGACGTTGATGATGTCGTCGGTGCGGCCCATCACGAAGACGTAGCCGTCCTCGTCGACATAGCCGGCGTCGGAGGTCTTGTAGTAGCCGGGATAGTCGGCGAAGTAACTCTCGCGGCAACGCTCGTCCTGCTGCCACAGCGTCGGCAGGTTGCCGGGCGGCAACGGCAGCTTGATCACGATCGAGCCCATGGAGCCAGCGGGCACCGGCTTGGCGCCCTCATCCACCACTTCGAGCTTGTAGCCGGGCATCGGCACCGTCGGCGAACCGTGCTTGACCGGCAGCAGGCCGAGGCCGACCGGATTGCCGGCGATGCACCAGCCGGTTTCGGTCTGCCACCAGTGATCGATCACCGGCACCTTGAGCTGCTGCTCGGCCCACTCCACCGTCGGCGGGTCGGCGCGCTCGCCGGCCAGGAACAGCGTGCGCAACTTCGACAGGTCGTATTTGCGGATGAAGCTGCCATCCGGGTCTTCCTTGCGGATCGCGCGGAACGCAGTCGGCGCCGTGAACAGCGCCACCGCGCCGTGCTCGCTAATCACTCGCCAGAACGCGCCGGCATCCGGGGTGCCGACCGGCTTGCCTTCATACATGATCGAGGTCGCGCCGTGGATCAGCGGGCCGTAGATGATGTAGCTGTGGCCAACCACCCAGCCGATGTCGGAGGCGCACCACCACACCTCGCCCGGCTTGATGCCGTAGAGGTTTTCCATCGTCCATTTCAGCGCGACGAGATGGCCGCCATTGTCGCGGACCACGCCCTTCGGCTTACCGGTCGTACCGGAGGTGTAGAGAATGTAGAGCGGGTCGGTGGCATCGACCGCGACGCAGTCGGCCTTCTTGCCGGCGGACATCGCCTGCTCGCGCAAGCTCGCCCAGTCGTGATCGCGGCCCGCCTTCAGGTCGCAATCCTGCTGCGGCCGCTTCAGGATGATACAAGCCTCCGGCTTGACCGAAGCAAGCTCGATGGCTTCGTCGAGCAGCGGCTTGTACTTGACGATGCGGCCCGGCTCGATGCCGCAGCTCGCCGACAGGATCAGCTTCGGCTTGGCGTCTTCGATGCGGGTGGCGAGCTCCTTGGCGGCGAAGCCACCGAACACCACCGAATGCACCGCGCCGATGCGGGCGCAGGCCAGCATCGCCACCATCGATTCCGGCACCATCGGCATATAGAGGATGACGCGGTCACCCTTCTGAACGCCGAAGTCCTGCATGATCGCGGCGAGCGTCTGCACTTCGCGCAGCATCTCGGCGTAGGTGTACTTGCTCACCGTGCCGGTCAGCGGCGAGTCGTGGATCAGCGCGAGCTGATCGGCGCGGCCGCCGGCGACATGGCGGTCGAGCGCGTTGTAGCAGGTGTTGACCTTGGCGCCGGGAAACCAGCGGCCATACAGGCCGAGCGAGGGATCGAACACCTTCTTCGGCGGCTCGATCCAGTCGATGCTCTGCGCGACCTCTCCCCAGAACCCTTCCGGGTCGGCCAGCGAGCGGGCATGAACCTCGCGGTAACGGCTCTTGTCATGGATAGTCATGGCGTCACGCTCCCGTGGATCTCAGGCGGTTTGCCCGCCATGTCCGGCTTTTAGGCGCGGCATGCAACCCCGCCTTTGTTCCTAATCAAGCCGCGTCCTTTGGTTCGGTCCGGCCCGGGCGGCATTGTGGCGAGCTGCCAACGGGTTGCAAGCACCGCCGGAGGGCCGCGCGTCTAGCCGCCGCCGGCGCCCACCAATTGCCGCAGGCGTGCTTCCAGCGCGGCACGCAGATCGTAGCCGGGGCGACCGAAGCCGGCCTCGCGCGCGGCAACGAATGAAGCATGCGCCTGCTTCAGCGCCCGCAGGGCGACGGGCTGACCGGCGCTGTCGCGGAGCGACCGGCGGTACAGCGCATCGATCCGGCGATCGAGATCGGCCAGCGCCGGATCGGCACAGATCGCCTTGTCCACAGCCTTGCGGGCGCGGCGGCAGTCGAAGCTCGGCTTGCCGGCGACCGCCTGCTGGGCCCCGACCCGCTCGACCTCCAGCGCCAGCGCCTTGTGGTTGGCGCGCGCCGCGACGTGGTCCGGTTTCAGCTTCAGCGCAGCGGAGAAGTCGGCCAGCGCCTTACGAGTGTCGCCCTTGCCGCGCCACAGCTCGCCGCGGGCATTGAGCGCATCGGGCTGCTTCGGATCGACCCGCAGCGCGTCGTCGTAATCGGCGATCGCCCGATCGACCTGACCGATCCGGGCATGAGCGGCGGCGCGCGCCAGCAGCGCCTTGCAGCGCTCGCCCTTCTCGGTCTCGCGGCTGTCGATCACCTTGCTGCACTGCGCGATGGTGTAGCGATCATCGGGCTTGCTCGCTGCAGCAAGGCACGCGCCCGGATCGGCCGTCGGATCGTCCGGCGGCTCGCCACCGGTTGCGAAAGCGGACGACGTAGCAAGGGTCGCTGCGATCAGAAAATTCGCGGCAATGAGAACAGCGCGCATCGAAATGTCTCGTAGCAAACGGCCTCGGCGTATCGTCAGACCCCGGTCCAATGCAGCTGCGCTCTCGCCGCTTTCAGCGTCATTGCGAGCGGAGCGAAGCAATCCAGAGGCCCCGCATGCGGCGCTGGATTGCTTCGTCGCGGAGCCTGTGCTCGGACGGCGCGAAGCGCCGATCCGAGTACTCCTCGCAATGACGACCTTGAGGCAAGCGCTCAGCGCAATCAATCGCTTGCGCTTAGTTCACCTTCAGCGTCAGGCCGCCGTCGACCACCAGTTCGATGCCGGTGACGTATTTCGACTCGTCGCTGGCGAGGAATAGCGCGGCATTGGCGACGTCCCAGGCTTCGCCCATGTGGCCCATCGGCACCTGGGCGTCGCGGGCGCGCCACATCGCGTCGACGTCACCGCCCGAATAGCTGGCGGCGAGGCCGGCGGAATGCGCCACCATCGGGGTCTTCATCAGCCCCGGCAGGATCGCGTTCACGCGGACATGGTCCTTGGCGTATTCCACCGCGGTGTTGCGGGTCAGCGCGTTCATCGCCGCCTTGGAGGCCGCGTAGCTGACATAGGAGATGCCGAGATACCGGATCGACGCGATCGACGAGATGTTGATGATCGAACCGCCGCCCTGGCGCTGCATCACCGGCACGACGTACTTCATCGCCAGATAGGCGCTCTTCAGGTTGATCGCGAACACCCGGTCCCAATCGGCTTCGGCGACGTCGACGACGCCGCCGGTCTCGGCGATGCCGACATTGTTGTCGAGCACGTCGATGCCGTCCCAGGCCTTGACGCAGGCCGCCACCATCGCCTCGACGTCGGCGGCGCGCGACACGTCGGCGGCGAACGCGATGCCGCGGCCGCCTTCGGCCTTGATGATGTCGACGGTTTCCTCGGCTGCCGCGAGATTGCGATCGACGCAGAACACCTGCGCGCCCTCGCGCGCGAACGTCACCGCGGTCGCCTTGCCGTTGCCCCAGCCGGGTCCGATCGAACCGGCGCCGACCACCAGCGCGGTTTTGCCTTCAAGTCGTGGCATATTCTGTTGTTCCACTACACGCTACGGCCGCGCCATCACGGGCGCGGGCCTACTCCGCCCTCGCCGTCGGGCAACTCGGCACCCGCGACGAGGGCTGATTACGGCGTCCCGTGCGTGAGATCAAACACCTTCTTCTGGTGGGCGACGGCCTGCTTGGCGCTCGCGCTCTGGGTGAAGAGGTCGAGCGACTCCGCATCGTCGTCCGACACCGGCGTCAGCGCCTGATCGGTGTAGGCCAGCCGCTGCGGATCGCGCGCGACGCGGACGCCGATCGCCGCGACTTTGGCGAACGCAGCCAGAATGGCGCCGGTTTTGCGTACGCTGTCGAGCGCAAAACGCGGCCAGAACAGCAGCGTGCTCGGCGCCGGAAGACCCGGCCGCCGCTCCGACGGGTGCCGCTGCCGAAACAGGCCGCATTGCAGCGGATGCACATTCTCGACCCGGATCGCAGTGGAGAAGATTGCCAGCAGCTTGACCAGGCTGCTGATCTTGATCCCGGTCGCTGCGGCACGCCGCAACAGCGTCTCGATGTGGTCGGGCGTGTAGTAGCGGCTCCACGCCTCGCGGTAGATCGCTTCCCATTCGGACCGCGACATCAACGGGTGCGCGGTGCAGACGTGCTCGACGTCGTAGTTGTTGAGATCCGGGTCCATCGCGACGCCGGCGCGCCATAGCGTCTGGTGATCCTCCGAACCCGGCAGCGGCGTCAGGCAGAAGAACTCCATGACGTCGATCGGCAGTTCGCGCTTGATGATATCGATATCGGCGCGGATCGAGGCCGGCGTATCGGCCGGGAAGCCCAGGATGTAGCCGGCCAGCGTGATGATGCCGTGATCCTTCCAGGCCAGCAGCATCGCGCGATATTCGGTGATCTTGTTCTGCCGCTTGTTGGCGGTGAGCAGATTGGCCGGATTGATATTCTCCAGCCCGATGAATACCCGCGTCACGCCGGCTCGCTTGGCCTTCTCGATGAAGCGCGGGATCTTGTGACACAGCGTGTCGACCTGGATCATGAAGCCGAGCGGAATGTCTTCGGTCTCGCGGATCTGGATCAGCCGATCGAGGATCGCCTCCCAGTCCTTGTTGCGGGCGAAGTTGTCGTCGGTGATGAAGTACTTGCTGATACCCTGCGCCCAATTCCGGCGCACCATTGCCTCGATATCGTCGGGCGTGCGGTAACGCGACTGGCGGCCCTGCACGTTGATGATGGTGCAGAACGAGCATTGATACGGACAGCCGCGCCCGGCATCGACGCTGGTCGACAGGCCGAGCGTCCGCTTCACGGTGGCGAGCGGCAGATACGGCGCCGGCACGCCTTCGATCCCGGGCAGGTCGTTGAGGAAGTTATAGACCGGCTGCAGTTGCCCGGCCGCCGCGTCCTGCAGCACGCCGTCGAACCGGCCGCCCTCGGCCTCGCCGGCGAACATCGCCACGCCCATGTCGCGGCAGTCGTCGAGCCCGATCGCCTTGCCGTCGAGCATCGCCAGGCAACCGGAGACGTGAAACCCGCCCATCACCACCGGCACGCCGCTTTTCCGGAACGGCCGGGCGATATCGAGCGCGCGCGGATATTGGTTGGACTGCACCCCGACCAGCCCCACCAGGCCGAAATTGCCGTTGCGGACGAAGCGGTCGAGCAGCGCCGGAATATCGATCCGGGTATTGAACTCGTCCATCGCCTCGATCTCGAACTCGACGTCGGCACCGAGCACCTGGCGCGCAGCGACGTCGGCGGCGATACCGTAGAGCGTGGCGAGTGAGTTCGAGGGAATGATGCCGCGCCACCAGCGCAGCACATAACCGTCATCGTCGTAATGTGACGGTTTGATGAGCAACAAAATAAACTTCCGCTTCGCGTGCGCGACCGGAGCCATCAGTGACACCTTTCCCTGGAACCGGCCGAACGCCCCGCAGCGGACGATCTGTTTTGCGGTGCAGTCTGCCTGTGCTTCGGCGGTGGCCGCAAGCGATTAATCGGCATCAGGAGGGCGATATTCAACCTGCAGCAATGCGCTGAAGGGTTAGTCCGGGCAGCTAGTGAGCGTCGTCGGCTGCGCGCCGATGGCGTGCCCGACGATCTCGGACAGGCTGCGGCAGTTCCCTCCGCTGCACAGCTGCCATTCGCCGGCGAGGCCGGAATTGCCGAGCAACACCTCACGCTGCGCAGGGCGTGTCACCGGCCATTGAAACCAGCCGTCGACCAGCCGCGCCTCGGGGGCCGGCTCCATGCCGGCGCCGCTGCCTTTGACGCGGGCGGTGATCAGTTCGAGGCCCTGCGGCGTCACCCGCCAGTCCTCCTGCCATTCGGTCTTTTCGATCGAATGCGTCCAGGCCAGCGTGAAGGCGGCGACCGCCAGCGTCTTGATGACGCCGGCGGACGCGACGCACAGGCTCACGCGGCCGCCACCGCATTGCGCGGCCGCTGCCGCCATTGCCACGCGACCAGTACGGCGGTGATCAGGAAGCCGACATAGTCGCTGTAGGGAAATTCGCCGAGCAGGCAGATGCTGGCCGCGAAGGCGACGATGCGTTCGATCACCGTCATCCGGGTGTAAAGGAAGCCGATCGACACCATGCCGAACAGGCCGATCGCGACCAGCGCCTTGAAGGTGGCGTAGGCGACCGCGCCATAGAAGCCGAGCTGGGCCGCCATCGGGTCGCCGGGCTGCAGCATCAGGGCCGGCGAGTACACCGCGATGAACGGGATGACGTAGCCGGCAAGCGCGATCCGCATCGCCTCCCAGCCGATCTTGTCGGGGTTCTCGCGGGCGATCGGCGCCGCGGCGAGTGCCGCCAGCGCCACCGGCGGCGACAGGTCGGCCATGATGCCGTAGTAAAACGCGAACATGTGGCTGACGATCAGCGGCACGCCGAGCTTGGCGAGCGCCGGCGCCGCCAGCGCCGCGGTGATGATGTAGGTCGGGATCGTCGGAATGCCGGTGCCGAGCAGGATCGACAGCAGCATCGTCATTACCAGCGCCAGGAACAGGCTGTGCTCGCCGAGCCCGATCACCCAGGTGCCGAACACGGTGCCGACGCCGGTCTGCGTCATCATGCCGATGATGGTGCCGACGATGGCGCAGGCCATGCCGACGGTGAGCGCCGACTTGGCGCTGTCGGCGAGCGAATCCCGGCAGGCGTGCAGCGTGGCGCGGCCGCCGCGGGTGATCGCGGCGATCGCCACCAGCGCGGCGACGATCACCACGATCCGCATGATGTCGAGGCCGTTATGCGAGGCCGCGCCGACCACCAGCGCCAGCCCGATCCAGAACACGTAGCGCAGCACGGTGTTCGAGAAACCGTGCACGATCGAAGCGCCGAGGATCAGCGCCACCGTCAGTGCGAGGCCCATCGAGCCGGCGTAGAGCGGCGTGAAGCCCTCGAACAGCATGAACACCAGCGCCGCCAGCGGCAGGATCAGGTACCAGCGATCGACCGCCGCGCGCCACGCGCTCGGGATCTCGGACTTCTTCATCCCGACCAGGCCGTGCTTGCCGGCTTCGAGATGCACCATCCAGAACGCGCTAGCGAAATACAGCATCGCCGGGATCACCGCGGCCTTGACGATCACCGCATAGTCGACGCCGAGCGTCTCGGCCATGATGAAGGCGACCGCCCCCATCACCGGCGGCATGATCTGGCCGCCCATCGAGGCGGTGGCTTCGACGCCAGCCGCGAAGGCGCGGCGGTAGCCGAACTTGATCATCAGCGGAATGGTGAACTGGCCGACGGTGACGACGTTGGCGACGCCGGAGCCGGAGATCGTGCCCATCATGCCCGAGGCGAACACCGCGACCTTGGCCGGGCCGCCGCGGCTGCGGCCGAACAGGCCGAGCGATACGTCGGTGAACAGCTGAATCATGCCGGCGCGTTCCAGGAACGAGCCGAACAGAATGAACAGGAAGATGTAGGTCGCCGATACGTAGATCGGCACGCCGTAGAAGCCTTCGGTGCCGAACGACAGGTGGGTAATGACCTGGTCGAAATCGTAGCCGCGGTGATTGAACGGCGCCGGCAGGTACTGGCCGAAGAACCAGTACAGCAGGCACACGCCGCACATGATCGGCAGCGCCGGGCCCATCAGTCGCCTTGTGCCTTCGAAGATCAGCACCGCCAGCAACGTGCCGACCGCGAGATCGAGGTGGGTGGGGTCGCCGTCGCGCTGGATTAGGTCGGCGTAGAAGATCCACTGATACAGGCCACAGAAGAACCCGGCCGCACCGATCAGCCAGGCCACCGCGCGGCCGAAATCGGTACGCGCGGAGAAATTGCCGATCAGCCCGAAGGTCAGCAGCAGCAGGAAGCCGACATGGACGCCGCGCACCACCTGGCTCGGCAGGATGTTCCACGCCGCGATGACGAGTTGGAAGCTCGCAAACGCGATCGCCACCGCGTAGGCCAGATGGCGCCAGCCGCGCGGCCCAAAGCCGGCCGGAAAGCCGTGCTCGAAATTATCGAACTCGACATGGACCGGCGCTGGCGTCGGCTCGACCGCAACCTCAGGCTTCAACATCGATGACCGTTCCCGCCGCGTGGTTTGTTGTGTGGTTTGTTATTCTCAACGTCATGCGCGGGCTTGACCCGCGCATCCATCGTTCTTCCGAAAAAGATGGATGGCCGGGTCGAGCCCGGCCATGACACCTCAATTGCGGGTCGCGCTTACTTCAGCACGCCCTTTTCCTTGAAATACTTGATCGCGCCGGGGTGCAGCGGGACCGGGCTGTCGGCGGCGGCGGTTTCGAGCTTGATGCCCTTGCCGGCGGCGTGGGCGCTGGCGAGTTCGGGCAGCGATTCATAGACCAGCTTGGTCATCTGATAGGCGAGATCGTCGGACACCGCGCTCGAGGTCACCAGATAGTTGATCACCGCGGCGGTCGGCACGTCCTTGTCCTGCCCCTTATAGGTGCCGGCCGGGATCGTCTCGGCGACGAACGGGGAGCCGATCTTGGCGACGACGTCCTTCGGCACCGCCACGACGTTGATGTCGGAGGAGTTCGACAGGTCCTTCAGCGAAGCGACGCCGAGGCCGGCCGACTGCAGCGTGGCGGCGAGCTGGCGGTTCTTCATCAGGTCGACGGATTCGGCGAACGGCAGATACTCGACCTTGCCGAGATCCTTGTAGTCCATGCCGGCGGCCTTCAGGATCGCGCGCGAATTCAGCTCGGTGCCGGATTTCGGCGCGCCGACCGACAGGCTCTTGCCCTTCAGGTCGGCCAGCGTCTTGATCCCGCTTTCGGAGGTGGCGACGATCTGGATATAGTTCGGATAGATCGCGCCGATCACCCGCAGCTTGTCGAGCTTGGCCTTGAAGCCGGCTTCGGCGTCGCCGTCCCAGGCGGCCTTCAGCGAGTCGCCGAGCGAGAACGCGATCTCGCCGCGCCCCTGCTGCAGCAGATTGAGGTTCTCGACCGACGCCTTGGTGGCCTGCACCTGAGCTTTGACGTTGGGGATCTTCTCGCCGTAAATCTTGGCAATCGCGACGCCGAGCGGATAGTAGACGCCGGAGGTGCCGCCGGTCAGCACGTTGACGAACTGCTGAGCGCGGGCTTGCGGCGCCGCCAGGACAATGACCGCAGCCGCGGCGACACCAAACAATCTGGCCTTCATGAACAGTTTTCTCCCTTAAGTTGTTGCTTGGAAAACTGACCGGCCGAACCGCCGCGGTCAACCCGTCAAATCGGCGGTCGCGGCCGAAGGGTGCGGAACCCGAGGGCGGCAACGGGAATTGTACGTTCCCGTGCAGTACAGCCGACGAGGATCGCGTGCCGCCCAGCTCTCCCCAGCCCCTGGCGCGGCCGCTCGACGCGCTGAACTTCTTCCTCGCAGACGTGCGCGACGGTCTCGGCCCGTATCTGGCGATCTACCTGCTGGCGGTGCAGAACTGGAACGAGGCGTCGATCGGCCTGGTGATGTCGATCGCCGCGGCGGCCGGCATCGCCGCCCAGACCCCGGCCGGCGCATTGATCGACCGCTCCACCGCTAAGCGCGCGCTGATCGTAGCCGCAGCCCTGGTCGTGACCGCGGCGTCGGTGGTGCTGCCGTGGCTGGACAGTTTCGCGCTGGTGGCGGCGACCCAGGCGCTGGCGGCAGCGGCCGGCGCGATCTTCGCGCCCGCGGTGGCGGCGCTGACGCTCGGCATCGTCGGGCCGCGCGCTTTCGCCCGCCGGACCGGCCGCAACGAAGCCTTCAACCACGCCGGCAACGCGGTGGCGGCGATGCTCGCCGGCGCGTTCGCCTATGAGTTCGGCCCGGGTGTGGTGTTCTGGCTGATGGCCGCAATGGCCCTCGCCAGCATCGTCGCGACGCTGTCGATCCCGGCCGCGGCGATCGACGATCACGTCGCACGAGGCTTGGGCGACGATCACGAGCCGGGCGCGCATCACGATCAGCCGTCCGGCTTCAAGGTGCTGCTGACCTGCCGGCCGCTGTTGATCTTCGCCGGCGCCACCGTGCTGTTTCACTTCGCCAATGCGGCGATGCTGCCGCTGGTCGGACAGAAACTGGCGCTGGTGAACAAGAACCTCGGCACCACGCTGATGTCGGTGTGTATCGTCGCGGCGCAGCTCGTGATGGTGCCGGTGGCTGCGCTGGTCGGCCACAAGGCCGACGTCTGGGGCCGCAAGCCGATCTTCGCGGTCGCGCTCGCCGTGCTGGCGCTGCGCGGCGCGCTGTATCCGCTGTCCGACAATCCGTATTGGCTGGTCGGGGTGCAACTGCTCGACGGCGTCGGCGCCGGCATCTTCGGCGCGCTGTTTCCGCTGGTGGTGGCGGACCTCACCCACGGCACCGGGCATTTCAACATCAGCCAGGGTGCGATCGCGACGGCGGCCGGCCTCGGCGCAGCGCTGTCGACCGGCTTTGCCGGACTGATCGTGGTCAGCGCCGGCTACAGCGCCGCTTTCCTGGCGCTTGCCGGCATCGCCGCCGCGGCGCTGGTGCTATTCCTGCTGCTGATGCCGGAGACCCGGCAACAGCAACCTGCAACGCCTTCTTCCGCAGCGCCGGACGCGGTGTCATCCACCGTCTAGGGCGATCCGGCAGAAACGTCAGCTCTCGGTCAGCAGCTTCAAGGTCGTCAGCACGTGCCGCTCGTTGGCCGGCTTGCCGACATTGGGGACGCCAGCCAGCACGTCGCCGCCGCGGCTCTCGGGCTTGTCATAGGCGCTGGCTACCGCGAAAGGGACGTTCTGCGCCTTCAACCGTTCCGCCACCGGCGTCACCAATTCGTCGCCAAGATTGACGTCGAGCATCGCCACCGAGGGCAATTCGGCTTCGAGTAGCCGAAGCGCATCTTTCACGGTTGCGACCGGTCCAATGATTCTCCAGCCATCGCCTTCGACCATCCGGACCAGATCCATCGCGATCAAGAATTCGTCTTCGACGATCAGAACCGTCTTCTGCACGGGGCACTTTCAATTCTGGAGCGCTTCACTCCTCAGCGGGATGATGATCTCAGCCCGTAAACCCTTGACGGCGTAATCGAGTTCCAAACGTCCGCCGAGGCTGTAGCTGGTCACCGAGCGGATCAGCTCCGTGCCGTAACCCGTGCTGGCCGGCGGCGTGACCGCCGGGCCGCCACTCTCAACCCAGCTCAGCCTCAGTTCCTGCTTGTCGGCGTCGACCGCCCAGGTCACCCGCACCTGGCCGCCCGGCGCCGACAGGGCACCGTATTTGGCGGCGTTGGTCGCAAGTTCGTGCAAGACTAGGCTGAGCGACCCCAGCGAGCGGGGCGCTAGAACCAGCGGAGGGCCCGACTCGATCGCAATGGCAGCCGGGCCCCCCTTGTAGGGCGCCAGGATCCGCTGCAGCAGCTTGAGAAGCGCGGTCTCGTCCTGGGTGACGAACGCCAGGTCTTCGGCCTCCATCAAGGCGCCGAAGCGGCCGAGGAAGTCGTCCCGGTATTGCTTGGCGGTCCGCCCGTCCGTCGTGGTCTGCCGCGCCAGCGACTGCACGACGCTGAAAAGATTTTTCATCCGGTGCCGCATCTCGCCGAGCAGCAGATCCTTGGCGGCGTCGCGCCGAAACCGGTCGGTGGCATCGATGATCGACAGCAGCATCGAATGGCTGGCGTTGTCGGGATGCACCAGCGTGCGCGCGGTCAGCAGCATCGTCCGCGGCCCCAGGCCCGGGAAGACGTGATCGACCTGGTAGTTGATCACCGCCGTCGCCTTGGGAATAACTTCGAGCAGCAGCCGGCGCAGCTCGGGGATGTCCCATTGGCCGTTACCGAGTTCGAACAGCGGCTGGCCGATCGTCTCGTAACGGTCGACCTTGAAGGTCTCGAAAAACGACCGGCTGGCATTCTGCACGGTCAGGCTGGCGTCCAGGACCAGCATCGGATCTGCGACCGTATCGACGATGCCTTGCGCCTGAACGTGGCTGGTGCGCAGCAGCCGATAAAGATCTTCCATATTCATGCTGACCAAACCTGCGACACGAATGCGAAAAGCTATCGAGAAACCCGTCCCGTCACAATCCGGGAACCCGGATGATGTTGAACGTGATACGGCAATTTCGTGTCGAGAGAGTTTCATCCGGCGCTGCTAGGCTGCGTCGAACCGCAGCCCGCAAGACGCCTGCGCAAGAGTACCACCGATGCCGCCCGATTCTCTCGACCCGTTCGCATTCGACCGCCGCACCGTGCTGCGCGGTGCGCTCGGCGCAGGATTGATCGGCATCGTGCCGGCAAGCGCCGGCGCAGCCACGCCGGTGTCCTTCTCCACCGATCCGTTCACGCTCGGCATCGCCTCCGGTGATCCGGCGCCGGACGGTTTCGTACTGTGGACGCGGCTGGCGCCGGAACCGCTGAAGGCCCGTGGCGGCATGAGCGCCCAGACGGTCGAGGTGACGGTGGAGATCGCCGACGATCCGGCGATGACCCGGATCCTGCGCAGCGAGCGCACCACGGCCTATCTCGAACTGGCGCATTCGGTGCACGTCGAGGTCGAAGGCTTGGCGCCGGGACGCGACTACTTCTATCGGTTCCGCGCCGGCGGCGCCGACAGCCCGGTCGGCCGCGCCCGCACCTTGCCGGCACCGGATGCGACGCTGCCACAGCTCCGCTTTGCTTCTGCCGGCTGCCAGCGCTGGGAGGGCGGCTACTATGCGGCGTGGCGCGCGATCGCCGAGGATCAGCTCGACTTCGTATTCCACTACGGCGACTACATCTACGAATACGGCTTTGCGGCCACCGACAAGAACGACGCGCCATGGCCGCGAACCATGCCGAAGGACTTTCCGACCTGCTACACACTGACCGACTACCGCCGCCGCTACGCGCTGTATAAATCCGATCCCGATCTGAAGGCCGCTCACGCCGCCTGCCCGTTCCTGATCAGCTTCGACGACCACGAGATCGCCAACAACTGGGCGAGCGACAGCGATCCGAAACAGACTCCGCCGGAAGCGTTCCTGTTTCGGCGGGCGATGGCGCTGCAGGCTTGGTACGAGCACATGCCGGTGCGCCGGGCGCAGCGGCCGCGCGGACCGGACGTGCAGGCGTATCGCGGCTTTCGCTTCGGCAGACTGGCCGACGTCGCGGTGCTCGACACCCGGCAGTATCGATCGCGCCAGCCTTGCGGCGACGGTTTCCTGGCGGGCTGCACCGAGGCCGACGCGCCGGACCGCACCATGCTCGGTGCCGCACAGGAGCAATGGCTCGCGACAAGGTTGAAACAGGGCGATGCGATCTGGCGGGTGCTGGCGCAGCAGGTGCTGTTTGCGCCGTTCGACTGGCGCGGCTTTCCCAAGATCGAGGACAAAGGCGAGCCGGTGTTCGATGTCGACACCTGGAACGGCGCCACCGCGGCGCGCGACCGGGTGATCGCGATGCTCGATGAAGCGAAGGTCACCAACGCCGTGGTGCTGAGCGGCGACCTGCACCGGGCGCTGGCGCTCGACCTGCATCGCGACGCACGCAATCCCAACTCACCGTGTGTCGGCGTCGAATTTCTGTCGACCTCGATCTCATCCGTCGGCGGCGCACCGCCGGACGAAGCGGCGATGGCCACGATGCATCGCAACAATCCGCAGCTGAAGTTCTTCAGCGACCAGCGCGGCTACACACGGCACACCGTGACGCCGCAGCAATGGCTGGCGGACTTCCGCGCGATCGACAGCATCGCCGTACCGGGACACCCGGCGCAGACGATCCGTTCGCTCGTCGTCGAAGCCGGCCGCCCCGGACTCATCACTCGCTAACGACGATCGTAGGAGACCGCGCCGCCGCGTGTGGCCGCGCTGGTCCTCGCCGAATCGCGCGCATAGGATCATGCTGGCCGCTCAACGTAGCTGGCTGCGCTGCCCGCAGCGCGGGACGATGCTCCAAGGGAATAGATGATCGAACCCCTCCATCCACGATCGCGTATCAGCCGGCGCAGCATTCTGCGCGGAGCTGCCGCGATCGCCACCCTGCCGCTGCTGCCACGCCGGGCGCGCGCAGCGGATTGGCCGACCCGGCAGGTGACGCTGGTGGTACCGTTCACCGCCGGCGGCACCACCGACATCCTGGCGCGGTTGATCGCGACCCGACTCTCGGAGCACTACGGCCAGGCATTCGTGATCGACAATCGCGGCGGCGAGAGCGGCAACATCGCCGCCGCCTACGTCGCCAAGGTGCCGGCAGACGGCTACACCTTCATCGTCGGCACGCCCGGCATCCACGCCACCAATCGCCTGGTGTATCGGACGATGGGGTACGATCCGGCCACCGACTTCACCCCGGTGATCGTGATTGCCCGCGTGCCGAACCTGTTGTCGGTGACCAAGTCGCTGCCGGTGACCAGCGTCACCGAACTGATCAGCTACGCACGGCAGCGTCCGCGCGAATTGTTCTACGGCGTCTCGGCGCTCGGCTCGACCGGGCACCTGTCGACCGAACTGTTCAAGACGATGACGGGCGTCGAGATCACCGCGGTGCCGTACAAGGGATCGGCGCCGATGCTGCGCGATCTCGCCGAAGGCCGCGTGCATCTCACCATCGACAATCTGCCGGCGTCCAAACCGCTGCTCGAAGCCGGCGAGATTCGTCCGCTCGCGGTGACCACCGCCAAGCGCTGGCCTCCGCTGTCGCACCTGCCGACCATCGCGGAAGCCGGCGTGCCGGGCTACGAGACCGCCTCCTGGTTCACCATCGGGGCGCCGCGCGGCACTCCGCCGGAGATCGTCACCAGCCTCAACGCTACGGTTGCGGCCTTCCTCGCAAGCGACAGCGGAACGGCGAAACTTCGCGACATCGGCGCCGAGCCGGGCGGCGGATCGCCCGAGGATATGCGGCGTCACGTCGAGGCCGAGATTGCACGCTGGGAGAAAGTGGCGAAGACCGCCGGAATTGTGCCGCTGTAGCTACGTCGCACTCATTGCAGCGTGTGCAAATTTGATCTCCGACGAAGGAGCGAGGCGTCGTGATTGCGACCGGCGCGTGACACCTAAACCCATTACATCGTGCGCGTTTCAAAAGATCGCATTTGAATCATAGGCATCCATTTAACCCTACCCGGGACTTAGTGTGGGTTTCGGTTTAATTCCACATTTTGAACTCTCTCCAACCCCTAAAGTTTGGCGCGTTATTTCGGGGGGTGGACCAATGAGAGCAACGACGGAAGCGGAAGTGTGCGTACCTGCAGGCGGTTTCGGCCGCCGCAAGGTGGCGCCGCGCGCCTGTGTCGTCGATCGCAAGCCGCACCTGCGGGCTTTCCTGGCCGACGCGCTGGAGGAGTTCCGATTCGTCACGGGGGAATGCGCCGGCGCGCTGGAACTGCCGGCGCGGCTCGCCGAACATCAGCCCGACCTGCTGGTGATCGGTTCGAGCGTCGACGGCGTCGAAGCGGAAGCAATTCTCGATACGCTCGCGGCGACTTGTTTTACCGGCAGCGTGCTGACGATCGCGCCGCGCGAGACCATCATGTCGGACGCGATCCGCCGGCACGGCGCCGCGCGCGGCTTGCGGATGCTACCACCGCTCGCGACGCCTTTCAGCGTCCACACGCTGAGCCTCAGCCTGGCGCCGCTGCTGCCGCAGGAGCCGGCGCCGGAGCCGGAGATCGACGTCGCCGAGGCGCTGAAGGCCGGTTGGTTGGAGCTGTGGTATCAGCGCTGTGTCGATGCGCATTCGCTGACGCCGCAGGGCGCCGAGGCGCTGCTGCGAATGCGGCATCCGAGCTGGGGCGTGGTCTCGCCGTCGGCGTTTCTGCCCGACGGCAACGATCCGCATTTCCGCGCGCTGTCGGAGTTCGTGGTGAAACGCGCGATCGCCGACTGGCACTATCTGCTCGACCATCAGGGCCCGATCGATCTGTCGATCAACCTGCCGGTGAGCTTCCTCGGCAATGAGCGCGCGCTCGACGATCTCTCAGCCTGGGTGCCGCAGCATCCGGCGTTCGGCGGGCTGATCATCGAGATCGACGCCGCGCAAATTGTCGACCACCTCGATGAGATGGCCGAGATCGGCCGGCGGCTGCGGCTGCGCAACGTCGCAATCGCGATCGACAAGGTCGGCGCCGACTGGCCGGCGCTGATGCACCTCGACACCTTCCCGTTCGTCGAACTGAAGGTCGACCGCTCGTTCGTCACCGGCTGCGCCGATGACCGGCTGAAGCGCACAGTGTGCAAGCGAATCGTCGAACTCGCCGGCGACTACGGCGCGCGCTGCACCGCGACCGGAATCGAGACCCGCGCCGACTTCCAGGCCGCGCACGAACTCGGCTTCGACAAGATGCAGGGCTATCTGTTCGGCAAGCCGATGGGCCTGAAGAAATTCGCCCGCGCCGCACACGCGCGCCCGGTGGCGATGCAGGACTGAGCGCGTTCGCGGCGCCTCAGTCGAACGTCATCTCCTGGCACTTGGAAACGTCGTCGCCGAGGCCCGACGCGATGGTGACGCAGCCGCGGACGCGGCGCTGCTTGGTATCGGCGGCCCATACCACATAGCCGCCGGCGCCGAAGAACGCGTTGGTGTTGGCCGGCTCGGTCTCGGCGCCGTCGAACTGATAGTCGCCATCGGCGTCGAAGATCCGCGGCCGGCGGAAACAGCCGCCGTCGGTCTGGACGTTGATCACTTCCTTGTTGTCGCGCGTCATCGCCAGGCTGACGGCGCAGCGGAAGTATTCCGATGTCTTGGTGTTGAACAGATACGCGTAGGACCGGCAGGTGGCGGTGACCAGCTTGCCCGGGCTCAGGCCGCGGCTGCAGGAGATGCGCTGATTGTTGCTGAGCCGGTATTCGTCGGCGGAGGCCGGCGCCGCGGCGACCAACGAAGCCAATCCGGCGATCAGCATCGCGCCGATCGAAAGGCCCTGCATCTGCATCGTCGTCCTCCCGCTGCGATCGTCGCGCGTGAACGGCGACTCGGTGGCCGAACCATAGCGGCGCGCCGACATCGGTAAAATCACAAAGTCGAACCAAATGGCGCTGACATCCGACCGACATCAGCATGCGGCATTGTTGACCGCAACTGATTGTTCGTGATTTGTTCAGAGACGGCCGCGCGGCACGATGGTCGACCGACTCGGTTGGTCACGGCTCGGCATGCTCTGGTTGGAGCCTCAGCGATGACCGCGTTTCGCACCACCCTGCTGATCACCGCCGCGAGCCTTGCGGCGCTGACGTCGGTCGCTTACGCCGACGCCGGCGAACCGTGGGTGCTGGCACCGGACAAGGGCTACGGCTACACCCGCGACGGCAAAACGCTGACCTACAAGATGGGCACCAGCAACGCCAAGGAGCTGTTCAAGGGCGCCAAGAAAGTCCCGCGCGAGACGCTGTTCTTTATCGGCGCCAACGGCCAGCTCTACATGCGCTCCGGGCCGTTCCTCGAAGGCGACGGCAACTTCAAGTTCGGCGCCGATCAGTAGCGCCGAACGCGATCGCGCTTCAGCGCTGCGCGCTGGTCTCGAACGCGGCGAACAGCTCGCGTGCGCCCGGATTGTTGCTGTTGGCGTCCATCCGCGCGTCGGTGACGGCGAGCAGCTTCGCCACGGTGTTGTGGCGGATCGCCACCGGATTGCGCTCATAGCCGGAGCGCTGGAAGAAGTTCGAGGTCGGCACCACCTCGCGCATCTCCTGCGGCATCGTCACCATGTCGAGGCCGGTGCTGTCACCGGTGAGATTCATCATCTCGAGCTCGGCGGCGGTGAGCCGCTCCGGGTACCCTTTGCGCTGCGCGAACACCACCGAGGTCAGCAGCTTGTGAGTCTGCAGCAGCGGGCCGACGTCGATGTCGAGCACCAGCGCGTGCACGCCCCAGCCCTGCGGAGTGCGGCCGAGTTTCTCGTGCTCGCTCCAATTGCCCGGGATCGAGCGCGCGAACGCCACCATCCGCTTCACCACCGCGATCTTGCGATCGAGCGCCTGCCGCCGCGGCCCCGACAGCGTCGCGGCCTTCTCGCTCAGCGACTTGATGATCTGATTGCCCTGCTCGGCCAGCAGCACCAAGGTGTTGGTGGTGAGCAGCTGATTGTAGCCGATCGCGGTCGAGATCGGCCGCGAGCCGGGCCGCGTCTTGCTGAGCCCCGACTGCATGTCGTGATCGCCGTTGCCGCCGGTCTCGAACGCATAGACCCGCACCGCCTGATCGCGCGTCAGGCCGGCTTCGCGGGCGGCGCGGGCGTAAGCGCGCTTGAACTCGACCTCGCTCGACGGACGCTGCGGCGTGAACTGATAGTATTCGGCGGCGGCGCGGACGAAGTCGGCGACCACCGGCAGCGACTTGCGCTCGCGCGGCGGTTCGGTCGACGGCTCCGGATCGATCGGCCGCTTCGGCCCGGTATAGACCGGCGGCTGCACCAGCACGTAGTCGTCCATCGTGATCTGCTCGCCGGTGCGGCGCTTGGCATTGCGGATGCGCCGCCGCTCGGCGATCGCGTCCCAATAGGCGCCGGCGTCGCGTTCGAATTCGGCGCGCGCGGCCTGATACTGCTGCAGCCGGTAGCGATATTCGGCGATCGCTTGCGGCGAGACGGCTTGCGCCATCGCGTTCGCCACCGAGGACGGCAGCGGCGCCGCGGTCTGGGCGAGCGCGTGGGATCCAAAAGCGAGCAGCGCGACCGGCGCGAGCCGGGCGAGATGGATGATCGAATGAGCCATGCCGCATCCTCGCCCGATAGGGTGAATGAACCGTTGCCCCACAGCTTGCGCCGGGCATCACAAGCTGTGAACCCGGCGATTGTTTGTTTGAGAAAGCCGTCTCGCTTTTGTGCGCACCGCACGGCGCGGGCTACTTCCAGGCGAACACCGGCTGTTCGAGATCGGCGACGCGGGTGACGCGGCCGGCCAGCACTTCGCGAAACTGATAGATCAGCGCCGCGGTCGGTGCGTGGATGAAGTCGTCTTCGTAGCGGAACCGAACCACGCGGCGGTCGCTCTCCGGGATCGAGGTGAAGTCGAACACATCCGGCGGCGCGATCTCGCCGAGGCCGACGTGATGCACCGAGGCGACTTCGTCGGGGTTCGGCGCCAGCGGCCCCGCCGCCGCAGCCCACGCCACCACCGGGGTCACCAGATAGCCGGAGCGGGTCGGATAATCGTCGAGGATGCCGAGCACGTCGCCGGCGTCCAGCGCCAGGCCGAGCTCCTCGTGTAATTCCCGCAGCGCGGTTTCAGGTGCGGTCTCGCCGGCATCGCAGCGGCCGCCGGGCAGCGCCCATTGATAGGCGTGGGAGCGCAGCCGCGGCGAGCGCCGCGTCAGCAGGAACGCGGCGCTGCCGTCCTCCATCGCCACCAGCGCGATCGCCACCGCGGCGCGCTTCAGTCCGGCCGGCGACAGGCCGTCGTCGTGGCGCGGAAAAGCCGCGCAGCGCGCGGCGATCAGGGCTCGGGTGGCATCGTCGTGCGCGTGGCTCATTCGTCTTGACTACACTGCGCACCTGACCGAGGAAACCGTTACCGCCGCGCGACGCCATGCGGCGACGGAGACGCGAGCGATGACCGAGACCACCACTGCCCGCAGCATGAAGGCCGACGGCTGGAGCGTGATCCACGACGACGGCTTCATCGATCTGGTCGGGCCGCTGTGGCACCGCTGCGTCGACGGCACCAACGAATACGCGATCGCGACCGCGGCCAAGCACCGCAACAAGCGCGGCCTGGTGCAGGGCGGGCTGATGATGACGCTGGCGGACCGCACCTCGGGCATCGCGGCGCGCGATCAGTCCGGCGCGCCGCATCTCGCCACGGTGCAGATGGACACGCATTTCGTCGACGCCGCCGAGATCGGCGACCTGCTGATCTCGCGGCCGCGGGTGGTGCGGACCACGCGCAGCCTGATCTTCACCTCGACCGAAGTCAGCGTCGACCGCCGCTGCATCATCCTGGCGCACGGCGTGTTCAAGATCGTGCGACCGCGCTGACGACCGCCTTGCGGCTCAGGCGGCGCGGCACCAGCGCGCCAGCGCGTCCAGCGTCACCAGGGAATCGCCCGCGCCCGCACCGGCCAGATGCCGATACGGCGCATCCGGCTCGCCGAGATCGCTCAGCACCGCGAGCGCGCCGGGGAAGTCGTCGCCCTCGGTATAGAGCCCCGGGGTGACGATGGTCGGCAGCCCGGCGGCGCGCGCGGCGCGCACCCCGTTGGTGGAATCCTCGAACGCGACGCAAGCGGCGGCCGGCAGCTTCAGCGCATCGAGCACGTAGAGGTAGATGTCCGGCGCCGGCTTCTTGGCCGGCACCACGTCGCCCGCCCCGACCGCGTCGAACATCGCCATCGCGTCCGGTCCGAGCGAGGACTGAAGCAGCGCTTCGACATTGGGCAGGCTGGTGGTGGTGGCGATGCCGAGCTTCACGCCCGCCGCCTTGGCCTCGCGGATCAGCCGCGCCACGCCCGGGCGCAGCGCGGTGCCGGCGGCGACCAGCGCGGTGTAGCGGTCGGTCTTGGCCCGGTGCAGTTCGGGGATCCGATCGGCCGCCCGCTCCGCGCCCTCCGGCTCCGACTTCAGGAAGTGAGCGATCCGCTCCTTGCCGCCGGTGACATCGAGCAGCTTGCGATACAGCGTCGCATCCCAATGCCACGGCAGTTGCTCGGCCGCGAAGGTGGCGTTGAAGGCCTGACGGTGCAGTTCTTCGGTTTCGGCAAGCGTGCCGTCGACGTCGAAGATCAGCGCAGAAGGTATCATAAAACCTACTTACTCTCGGACCGTTCAGGGCGTCCAAAAAATGAACACAAATCGGACCTGACAATGACTTGGGCAAGGTGTAAAGCAAACTTTACAATCATCATCAAGCCGCTCCCATCATCAAGCCGCTCCGATGTCCGATATCGAACACGACTATTCTGCTCAGCGCCGCTGCGAGAAGTGCGGCGGTGAAATGAAGCTGATCGGCCGTTTGCCGCGTCGGCTGCAACATCCTCCGCGCACCGTGTTCCGCTGCTCGGCCTGCGACAACGTCGTGCAGGAATAGCCGAGCCTATCCAGGCGCCCGGTCGCCCGGCGCCAGCGCGGCCTGCATCAGCGTCTGCAATTGTTTGGCGGTGAACGGCTTGGCCAGGCAATAGACGCCGTTCTCGACCGTCATCCCTTCCCGCTTCAGCATCGCCGCATCGAATTCCGGCAGCATCCCGCTGATCACGATGATCGGCAGCGCCGGCCGCGCCGCCCGCACCGCCGCCAGCACGCTCTTGTCCTGCACCTTGGGCAGGCTGAGATCGATCAGCACCAGCGCCGGATCGCTCCGGCTGAGCCAATCGAGCGCCGCAGCCCCGCTGTCGCACACCGTGACCTGATGGCCGGCTTTGCTCAGCACCAGAGTCAGCACCGTGCGCACCGCCGGCTCGTCGTCGACGACCAGCACCTCCATCACCACCTCTTGGCAGGCGTAAGGACCGTGAGCGCCGCGACGCAAAACAAAGACCGGCTATGACGGTGTCAGATTGCTGCAGTTTGCGAAACGAGCGCAACTGGTAACGCTACGAGCGCGGGCAAAGATGCACGCCGTTCAGCGATGCTGGTTTGAATGGCGTGGAAAGTGATCGGCTGGATAACGGGACCGGGCCCATGAACTCGCGTCCGTCACCCCTCGGGAGCTCAAGGCGAGGAACAGACGATCGCGTCAATCTTGCACCGAGAACCCGGCATCATCACATCGGAAGACGGCCCGAAGCATTTCGATGCATGTAGGCTATGCTGCTCAAACCAGCGAACGGAAAATGAGAACGTGAGCATTTTCCCGCAAGACCCATGGGGCGCTGCCCGCAAAGTGATCCTCTGCGTCGGCTCCGGTTGGCCCGTTGCAGGGTTGATCGCAGGTGTCTGGCAAAGCGATGATCTCGTGTGGATGTTCATCACCGCGGGATTGATGGCCGTGCTCTTTGGAGCTCCTGCGCTCATCCTGTCAGCGGTGCTTCTGCCGACATACAAGAGCCGCATCGTCGCGGTCCCTCCTTTTCTCATCATCCTCTTCTGGGCGGTGTCCAGCCAGTCAGCCACCTACAATGGTTTTCAATTGCCGCCTTACCTAATTCTCTGGTTTACGACCTGCACGGCTGTCACATTGCTTCTTCCGGAAGCGAAACGAAGCCTGCCGTAATCGGCTTCGTGGGTTGCCTATCAAGTGATGGTCAGGCCTTACGCGCGGCAACCACCAGCCTTCCTAGGCAAGTTGGGCAAGCGCATCACATCGCGTCCGCGCTCGCCGCAGACCGGGCGCGTTGAGCGAGCTGCGAAATCACGTATTACTTTTGCAGCAGGGCCGACAGCAGAATCCCGCATACGATCATCAGCAGGCCAAGCGTCAAATTCCACGAGATTGCTTCGCCAAGGAGGACGGCCCCCGCCATCGCGCCAATGATGGGAACAAGATAGTTGTTGAGCGACGCGAACCCCGCCCCCGAAATCGAGATCAGCTTGTAGTAGATGGCGTAGGCGCACCCCGTATTCAGCACGCCGAGCGCAATTAACGCGGTGGACGACGCGGCGTCGGCACGGCCAAAGGCAGCGAGCGCATCTCCCTGCAGCACGGCGCCGCCCGCCAGCAGCAGCGATGAGCACGACAGTGACGTGGCCGCCACGACTATCGGCGGAATTTGCGACGGAATCGACCGGAAGATGATCGCGCCAAACGCGTAGCCGAGAGCGGCGCCCAGTGCACAGAGCTTGCCGATCGAGTCGTCCGCTCCGAACCCCGCCTGCGCGGGCGATAGAAGGATACCGTTCCACCCGAACGCGATCACCACGCCAGCGCCAGCGATGACCACGCCGAGCCAGCGCCCCGCTGACCAGCGCTCATGGAACATCAGCCTCGCGACCACGATCGTTGCAATCGGAGCTGCCCCCATCATCACAGCCGAACTGCTGCTGCTGGTCAAACGACCGCTGAGGCCGAGCAGGAAGAACGGTAATACCTGCCCGACCACCGAGAGGGACACGATGCGCGACCAGATGCGCGCATCAATGCGCAGCCGGTGCACGGCCGGCAACGCGACCGCACCGAGAAACACCGCGGCAACGGCAGCCCTCGACAGCGCCATCGACAGTGCGCCGTAGTCGCGCGCGGCGATCTCGATCAGCACGAAGGACGTCCCCCACAGCAGCGAGACCGCGATCAGAAGCGACAGGCCGAGCCAGGGAGATCCACTCATCGTATTTTACAGAATTTCAACTCTTGGTCAGATCTTTGACCAACGCGCACAACCTTGCAATATCAGTTTCGTGATGATCGGCAGTAAGACACACGCGGAGAGCTGCTTTGTCGTGCGGAACGGCAGGGAAGAATGCTGCCGCAAGGTAGAAGCCGTTCTCGATTAGAGATGCAGCGATACTGATTGTTCGCTTTGCGTCACCGATCCGGATCATTTTGATCGGCAGGTCATGCTTGACCGCATCCTCGTCCCACTGTGCGTTGAAGAACACATTCATTGCATTGAGCCGGCTCTGACGAACGCTCAATTCAGGAGATTTGTGGAGCTCTGCTGACGCAAGAGCCGCTCCGATTGCCGGGATACTTGGCCCCATCGAGAAAGCGTGGGGGACTGCATACCGCCTGAGCACTCGTTCTTGGGCTTCATTGGCAATCATGACCACACTTCCGGTCACCCCGAACCCCTTGCTTAGCGAAGCGACAATCATTGTTAGATCATTCAGCCGCTCCCCGAATTCTGACCGAGCAAAGCCTTCGCCGTACCTCCCTCGGATCGAAACGCCGTGGGCGTCGTCAATATAAAGAAATAGTCCGTATTTCTCTTGCAACCGTATCAACTCTCTGATCGGGGCTGCGCCCCCCCATCGAGTAGACGCCATCGCACAAGAAGGCGACAAAGCTGCGGGTTCGACAGATATCTTCGAGCTCTTCCAGATTATTATGATCGATAGTAATAACTTCGGTGTCCTCAGCCATCACTGCCTTGTGATACGAAATTGTTGCGTGGGCAAATCTATCGACAACGATGACTGGTCGCCTCCCGTTGGTAAGCGCACCACAAGCAAGAAGAGGAAGAACGCCCATATTGGCGGTAAGAACCAAGGAGAACACCATGGCCCGGCATCCGAAGAGGCCCGCCAAGCTGTCTTCCAAGTCCTTTGTGATTGCAAAATTCAGACGCGTTCGCGCCCCAGACCATTGAAGAGAATTGTATCGGTTCAGCGCGTTCATCGCTCCCGCAACGATGGAAGGGTGATTGTCTAAGCCGAGATAGCTGCCACGCTGGAAATCGACGATCGTACGACCGTCGAGCAATTCAATTTGACGTTCCTGGGTCGACCGTCCGTAGATCGTCATCACCCCGGCGCGATACGCACAATCGAGATTCTCTCCGCTTTTCGCGATCAGCTCTGGGACGTTGCGGAATCGCCTGACCGGCTGTTGCTCGAGCATATCACCACCACAATCAAAGATTGATCTTTGATACACACACTACCAAAAGTTGAGTTGATGCGCTAGTTAGTTTTTCGGTCGAATCGCCCAGTGCACCGTCTCTGCAGCGGACACTTCGTTTCGAAACGAGGAGCAGGATTAAGTCTCCCCGCAGTGGAGGGCACCCAGACGGCACGCAAATATGGGATTGGGGATACGTCGATTGGCGCGCGTTGTTCGCGAAAGCGAGCGTCGTATCGAACGCCAGAGCTCCGACAGGTCACCCGGACAGGCGAACCTATGGAGGCGGCGTTGTTTCGCAACGACTGCTGCACAGTCGGCCGCAACGCAGTTCTTTAAGGCTTAAGCTTCTGAGGGGACAGACGTCTTCAATAAAATGGTGCCCAGGGGCGGGATCGAACCACCGACACTGCGATTTTCAGTCGCATGCTCTACCAACTGAGCTACCTGGGCGTCGTCCGCCCGGTTCGAAACCGGGGGAGCGCCGGGTTATAGTCAGACACGGCGGCGCTGTCCACCCGTCGTGACGGTGTTTTGCCGGGGAAAAATTCACCGGATCGTCGCACAGCCGCCGCCCGGAATTCCGGCTCAATCCTCTTCGTCGTCGGCGGGCCGGCCAGGAATGGCGTAGGAGCCCGACAGCCAGCGATTGAGGTCGACGTCGCGGCAGCGCTCGCTGCAGAACGGGCGCGATTCGGCGGTCGCCGGCTTGCCGCATACCGGGCAGGGCTTGGCGCCGCGCGCGGGCGGCTCGACCGGATCAGCCGGCATTGAGCCAGCCATGGCGGATCGGGAAGCCCTCGCCGCCGAGCAGCGAAATCGTCTCATACAGCGGCAGCCCGACCACGTTGGTATAGGAGCCGACCAGCTTGACCACGAACGAGCCGGCGATGCCCTGCACCGCATAGCCGCCCGCCTTGCCGCGCCATTCGCCGGAGCCGACGTAGCCGGCGATGTCCTCTTCGGACAGCCGCTTGAACCGCACCCGGGTCTCGACCAGACGCTGGCGGAACGCCTCCTTGGGCGTGACCAGGCAGACGGCGGTATAGACGCGGTGATTGCGGCCCGACAGCAGCCGCAGGCACTGCGAAGCTTCGTCGGTCAGCTCGGCCTTCGGCAGGATGCGGCGGCCGACCGCCACCACGGTGTCGGCGGCGAGCAGATACGAGCCGCGCAGATCGTCGTCGAGCTGGATCGACTGCAGCGCCGCCTCAGCCTTGGCGCGGGCGAGCCGGTTGGCGCAGGCGCGTGGCAGCTCGCCGCGGATCGGCGTTTCGTCGACGTCCGCCGGCCGCAGCGCATCGGGCTCGATGCCGGCCTGGTTGAGCAGCGCGAGCCGTCGCGGCGAGCCGGAGGCGAGAACGAGTTTGGGGCGGCCGAGCATGCGGAACTTTTGATTCGACGGGGTGGCGGGAGAGAGCGCGGAACCTATCGGAAGGCGAGTGCCGGGACAACAGGCGCCGGGCACAGAGCAGGACGGTCAACGCGCCGGCCAGTTCCAGGATGGACGCTCGCCATCGCGGACCAGCGTCTCGCTCAGCTCTTTCTCGAGCACGATCTCGCGGCTGTCGGCCTCGCGGCGCAGCGCCGAGACCAACCCGTCGGCGTGCGACACCACGACGATCTGCGAGCGTGTCGCGGCTGCGGCGATCAGCCGGGCGAGTGGCGACAAGAGATCCGGATGCAGGCTGGCCTCCGGCTCGTTGAGGATCATCAGTTCGGGCGGCCGCGGCGACAGCAGCGCGGCGACCAGCAGCAAATAGCGCAACGTGCCGTCCGACAATTCCGCGGCTTTCAGCGGACGCAGCAGGCCGTGCTGCTGCATCGCCAGTTCGAAATAACCGTCGGCCTCGAACACCTCCAGCCGCGCACGCGGAAAGGCATCGTCGATAGTGGCCGCGAGCGCCTCGTGATCGCCGATCTCCAGGATGGTCTGGATCGCTGCCGCCAGATCGGCACCGTCGCCGCCGAGCACCGGCGTGCGGGTGCCGATCTGCGGCCGCCGCGCCGGCGCATCGCGATCGGTACGCAGCTGATCATAGAACCGCCAGTCCCGCATCCGGTCGCGCAGCAGCAACAGTTCGAGCGCCTCGCGCGGATCGGCGCCGTGAGTCATCATGCTGTCGGCGGGGCTCAGCGACCGATACACCTCGCGCCACTGGCCGCCATCGTCACGCACCCGCACGAACGGACCGCGGCGTTCGGCAAACGCGTTGGCGCGGCCGAGCAGTTCGCCGGTCCACACGCTCTCGACCTTGATCTCCGGATCACGCGTGAACCTCGACGCGTGCGGCCCATCCGGCGGCGGCGGCAGCCCGAGATCGATCGCGTAGCCGTAATCCGGGCCAGCGAACCCGAGCTTGATCGCGATGCGGTTGCTGCGCGTCGTGCCCTGCACCGGATGAACGCCGCGTTTCATCGTGCGCGACAGCGTCTCGGGCCCGGCCCACAGCGTCGACGGCAAGCCGCCCTCGGCGGCCAGCGATTGAATCACCCGCCCCTGCGCGATCTCGGCGAGCAGCCGCAACGCGCGATACAGGCTCGACTTGCCGGTGCCGTTGGCCCCGGTGACGACATTCAGCGGCCCGAGCGACAACCGAACATCGCGCAGCGATCGGTAACCCGAGACAGCGAGGCGCGTGATCATTGCGATTTCCGATCGTGTACTAACGCTTGATGGATAGCAGATACCGGGCGAGCGGCCAAAGCATGGAGCCGCAGTCTGCGAAGGGAGCGCGCTTCTCTTTGCATGCTTGCGCCCCTTCCCCGCGGAACGTCACGCCGGGGCGCTCGCGCAGCGAGCAAACCCGGAAGCTCGATGTACAGGAGGCCGTGCTCCACAAGCTCGGGATTCCGGGGTCGCGCCTGGCGGCGCGCCCCGGAATGACGAATGTGGAGGCCAGTACTCAGTGCGTCGTGCGAATGGCGTGCAAAGCAAGTCACGTTTTGCCGAAACGGATGACCAGCTCTCAACTACTCGTTCCCGCCGCCGTAGCGAGCGAAGCATCATTGCATGCGATGGATACACATGACCGGGATGACTGAGCCCGCACCATCGGCGGCGAGCTCCCTCGCCCCGCTGTTGCGGGGAGAGGGTTGGGGTGAGGGGCAAACGCAAGCACTGAGTCTCGGCCTCGCCGAAACGCCCCCTCACCCGGATCATCGCTGCGCGACGATCCGACCTCTCCCCGCGCGCGGGGAGAGGTTGCGCTGTGCCTCGCAACGACCAACTACTCGTTCCCGCCGCTGTGGCGGCCGAAGCGTTTGTAGATGCGTTGCATCAGGGAGTCGGCGACTTCGCGGTAGGCGGCGAGCTTCTGTTCGCGGTTGCCTTCGGTGCCGGTGGGATCGTAGGTCGGCCAGTATTCGACATCGACCGCGTGGGCGCGGGTCAGCTCCAGCGCCTTGTGGTGCGCTTCCGGCGACAGCGTGACGATCAGGTCGAAGTTCAGGCCCTCGTAATCGTCGAGCTCTTCGAACGTGGTCGGCTTGTGCTTGGAGATGTCGAGACCGCGCTCGGCCATCACCGCCACGGCAAACGGATCGAGTTCGTGGGTCTTCACGCCGGCGGAGCGCACATACATCGTGTGCGGCGCGATGCCGCGCAGCATCGCCTCCGCCATCGGCGAGCGCACGCTGTTCATGCCGCAGGCGAACAGCACCGCGTGCGGCAGGCCGGTCCGCGACGGCGGCGTCATCACCATCGTCCGCCGCCGCTCGGCCCACGCCAGGTTGCCCCGCGCGCGCCGTGCATCATCAGCCCTTCCAGTGCAGCACGGAGATCAGGGTGAACAGCCGCCGCGCGGTCTCGAAATCGATACGGACCTTGCCGGCCAGCCGCTCCTGCAGCGTGCGCGAGCCTTCGTCGTGGATGCCGCGGCGGCCCATGTCGATGGCTTCGATCTTGTCGGGCGTGGCGGTGCGGATCGCCTGATAATAGCTGTCGCAGATCATGAAGTAGTCCTTCACGATGCGGCGGAACGGCGTCAGCGACAGCAGATGGGTGATCACCGGCGCACCATCCTCGCGGCGGATGTCGAACATCAGCCGGTTGCCGGTGATGCCGATGTGCAGCGTGAACGGCCCCTCGCCCGCGCCCTCGGGCGCGAACAGGTTCTTTTCGACCAGATCGTAGATCGCGATGGCGCGCTCGTGCTCGATGTCCGGTCCCGAGCGCCCGATCGATTCCTCGTCGAGCGTCACCGCGACGATGCGATTGTTGGAATCGTCTGGTTCCGGAGTGCTCATCGTTGATTCAGACGCAGTCCCACCGATCGCGCATGCGCGTCCAATCCTTCGGCCTTGCCGAGCGCCATCGCGGCCGGGCCGAGCGCAGCGAGCTGTTCGGGGCCGCACTTCAGGATCGAGGTGCGCTTCATGAAGTCGAGCACGCCGAGGCCCGACGAGAACCGCGCCGAGCGCGCGGTCGGCAGCACGTGATTGGAGCCGCCGACATAATCGCCGATCGCTTCCGGCGTATGGCCGCCGAGGAAGATCGCGCCGGCATTGCGGACCTTGGCGGCGAACGCTTCCGGATCGGCGGTCATGATCTCGAGATGCTCGGCCGCGATCGCGTTGGCGAGCGGGATGGCGTCGTCGAGCTTGGCAACCTTGATGATGGCGCCGAACTCGTCCCACGAGGCCCGCGCGATCTTGACCCGCGACAGCGTGGTGAGCTGTGCCGCGACGGCGCGTTCGACGTCGGCGGCGAGCACCGCGCTATCAGTAATCAGAATCGATTGCGCATTGGCGTCGTGCTCGGCCTGGGCCAGCAGATCGGCTGCGATCCAATCCGGGTTGGCGGTCTTGTCGGCGACCACCACGACTTCCGACGGGCCGGCGATCATGTCGATGCCGACGCGGCCGAACACCAGGCGCTTGGCGGCGGCGACATAAGCGTTGCCGGGGCCAACGATCTTGGCGACCGGCTGAATCGTCGCGGTGCCATAGGCCAGCGCGGCCACCGCCTGGGCGCCGCCGATGCGATAGATCTCGGTCGCACCGCCGAGCTTGGCCGCAGCCAGCACCAGCGGATTGAGCGTGCCGCCGGGCGACGGCACCACCATCACCACACGCTCTACGCCTGCGACCTTCGCCGGAATCGCATTCATCAGCACCGACGACGGATACGCCGCGGTGCCGCCGGGCACGTACAGGCCGACCGCCTCGATCGGGCTCCAGCGCCAGCCGAGCTCGACGCCGAGCGGATCGGTGAAGCGGTCGTCCTTCGGCAGCTGCCGGCGATGAAAGAATTCGATGCGGTCGCGCGCCAGCTTCAGCGCGTCGACCGTCTCGGAATCGCACGCCTTCACGGCGGCTTCGACTTCATCCTCGCTGACCCGCATGCCGGCGGCATCCAGCGTCAGCCGGTCGAACTTCTCGGTCGCCTCGAGCAGGGCAGCGTCGCCGCGATGCGCCACGTCGTCGACGATGGCACGGGTGGCGGCCTCGATATCCGCAGCGACCTCCCGCTTCATCGCCAGGAAGGCTTTGAATTTGGAAGCGAAATCGGGACTGGCGTTATCGAGACGAAGGGGCATGTCGATTGATCCGGCAGGCGGCTGCGGCGGGCGGCCTCTGCTCAATGGCGCGGCGCCTTACCGCCGTCAACCCTCATAACCTGCGGGGTTTGTCGGACACCGCGGAGCGACCCTGCGGCGCACTCAGCCGAGTCCACCGAGGTTTTCCGGCGGAGCCTCGCCATCGCCGACGCCGAGCGCATCGGGACCGAGATCGGTCAGGGCGCATTCGAGGCATTCGACGTCGAGGCGCAGCATGCCGCCGCGGGAAAACATCATCACCACGCTGCCGCCGGGCGGCTCCGGCGCGGCGTAGAATTCGAGGCCGATCAATTCAAGCGCCTCGTCCTTGGCGTTGATGTCGATCGCGCGCGACTTGCAGGCCAGCACCCGATCGAACCGCAGCGCCGCGATCAGGCGGCCGGGGACCGGTTCGCCCGACAGCGTCTGCTCCCAGTCGAGCCGGTGCAGGCCGATCACCAGGCGCTTCTCGGCCTGGCGCCAGACGATGTCGCCGATCTCGACCCGGGCGTCCTGCACATGGGCGGAGATCACCGCAAGATCGTCAGGATCGAAGGCAAGCAGCTTGAGATCGCCCACGGCCGGCCCCTTCGCGGCGTCAGCCGCTGATGCGCTCGATGTTGGCGCCGCAGGCCGACAGCTTCTCTTCGAGCCGTTCGAAACCGCGGTCGAGATGATAGATGCGGTTGACCATGGTCTCGCCTTCGGCGGCGAGCGCCGCGATCACCAGCGATACCGAGGCGCGCAGATCGGTCGCCATCACCGGCGCGCCGCGCAGCCGCTCGACACCGTCGATGGTCGCGGTCTCGCCGTCGAGCGAGATCTTGGCGCCGAACCGCGCCAGCTCCTGGACGTGCATGAAGCGGTTTTCGAAGATCGTCTCGGTGATGTGCGAAGCACCCTTGGCGCGGGTCATCAGCGCCATCAGCTGCGCCTGCAGATCGGTCGGGAAGCCCGGGAACGGTGCGGTGGTGACGGTGACCGGGCTGATGCCGGCGCCGTTGCGCGAAACCTTGATGCCGTCGTTGTTGACCGTGATGGTGGCGCCGGCCTGGCTCAGCACGTCGAGCGCCGCCTGCAGCAGCTCGGGACGGGCGCCAGAAAGCTGGACCTCGCCGCCGGCCATTGCCACCGCCATCGCATAGGTGCCGGTCTCGATCCGGTCCGGCAGCACGGTGTGGCGTGCGCCGTGCAGCTTGGCGACGCCCTCGATGGTGATGCGCGGCGTGCCGGCGCCGGTGATCTTGGCGCCCATCTTGTTGAGGCAGTCGGCAACGTCGACGATCTCCGGCTCGCAGGCGGCGTTGTCGATGATGGTGGTGCCCTTGGCGAGCGCCGCCGCCATCACCGCCACATGGGTGCCGCTGACCGTGACCTTGGGGAACGTGATGGTCGCGCCTTTGAGGCCGCCCGGCGCCTTGGCGATGACGTAGCCGCCGTCGATCGTGATCTCGGCGCCGAGCTGTTCCAGCGCCATGATCAACAGGTCGACCGGTCGGGTGCCGATCGCGCAGCCGCCCGGCAGCGACACCTTGGCTTCATGCATCCGCGCCACCAGCGGCGCGATCACCCAGAAGCTGGCGCGCATCTTCGACACCAGATCATAGGGCGCGGTAGTGTCGACGATGGTCTTGGCGGAGATGTGCAGGGTCTGGCCCTGATATTCATGGTCGCCCGGGCGCTTGCCCGCCGCCATAATATCGACGCCGTGGTTGCCGAGAATCCGTTGCAGCAGCGCGACGTCGGCGAGGCGCGGCACATTGTCGAGAATCAGGGTCTCGTCGGTGAGCAGGGCCGCGATCATCAAGGGCAGCGCTGCGTTCTTGGCCCCCGAAATCGGGATAGTGCCCCGCAGCTCGTTGCCGCCGATGATCTTGATCCGATCCATGCCGATTCCCGCTGATTTGCTGTGGAATTATACGGCAGGAGCGCCGCCCGTGGCAAAAGCGTGGAATTTGAGGCGATTTCAAGGGCGGGGCGGTCGCGGCAGGCTCAGGCTGGCCTGCCGTCGTTGTCCAGAGCGGGCGAAATCCGCCTTACCAGCGCTGGCCGTAGGTCCGGTAGTCGCGGTGGCGCGGCTCGCGGAACGCCGCCCGCGGGTTGACGATGCAATCGGCCAGCCGGCCCGAGGCGGCGGCCCGGCACTGCCCATAGGAAGCGTAATTGCAGTCGCCCGGATAGCCGTAGCCGGGCGATGTCAGGCAGTAAGGATAGTCGCGCGCTTCAGCCGGGGTCGCCACCGAGAATAGACCGGCACCGGCCAGGACGGCGGCGAACGCGAGGGCGGCTGTGCGCGGCGTCGCGCCACTCTTCAAATTCGATAGCATTCCTTGATCCTCCGTGATCTGCCGCACCAACCGAGCTTCGGCTTTGTCGTTCCTGTTCGGCGAATGGTTCGCAGCACCGTGATAGCAGCGCAAGCTTCGGCTGCTGCCCCGCATCACGTTTTGATACCACGAGTTTTGCCGATGTGACCGCCTACGGTCATGCGCGCCGGAACGACGGCGCCAGGCCGCGGTTGGTGAGCCAGTCGGTGCAATCGCACCATTCACCCGATGGAGGTTCTATGACATCCCGACTGACTCGATTGACTGGTGTTGCTGCCGCCGCGCTGCTGGCCACCACGATGGCCGCGGCTGCGCAGAGCCAGACCGATTCCCGCGGCAACGCGATGGGCTCGCAGAACGTCGGCAACGGCGCCCCGCACACCGGCACCATGGCCCCCAGCACCACCACCGGCATGGGCGGCAAGGGCATCAACGGCGCCAATCATCCCACCCCGTCCTCGACCCAGGGCGACACCGGCCCTCGCGGCAACAACAACGGCACGATCAGCGGCAACGCCGGCCGCTAACCGTTCAGGCGGATCGGATTTCTTCAGAGCCCTGGCTTCGGCCGGGGCTCTTTTCGTTGGGGATCAACCGGCCAGATAGCTGTGCAGGGCGGCGACCACCTGGGCGCCCTCGCCGATCGCGCCGCCCACCCGCTTGACTGAGCCAGACCGGACGTCTCCGACCGCGAACACGCCGGGGACCGAAGTCTCCAGCGCCTGCGCCGGCCGCTGGCCTTCATCCGCCGAGGGCCCGCCGGTGACGACGAAGCCGGCGCGATCCAGCGTGACGCCGCAGCCGTCCAGCCAACCGGTCGCCGGATCGGCGCCGACGAACAGGAACAGATTGCTCACCGCCATGGTGCGGTCGTCGCCGGAGAGGCGGCTTCGCAGTGTCGCCTGCCTCAGGCCGGTCTCGGGCGAACCATCGAGCGCCACCACCTCGGTGTTGAAGACCAGCTCGATGTTCGGCGTCGATTCGATCCGCTCGATCAGATAGCGCGACATGCTGGCGGCAAGCCCGCCGCCGCGAACCACCATGTGCACACGCGCGGCGTGGCCCGACAGAAAGACCGCCGCCTGCCCGGCCGAATTGCCGCCGCCGACCAGGATCACGTCCTGCTGCTTGCACAGCCGCGCCTCGATCGGCGAAGCCCAGTAGTACACGCCGCGGCCTTCGAATTCGGGCAGCCGTTCGATCTGCGGCCGGCGATAGCGCGCGCCGCTGGCGACCACGATGGCGCGGGCGCGCAACTCGCCGCCGTCGTCGAGCGCCAGCTTGAAGGTGCCGTCGTTGCAGCCGCAGACCAGCGACTTCACCTCGGTCGGGATCATGATATCGGCGCCGAATTTCTGCGCCTGATTGTAGGCGCGCGCGGTCAGCGCCATGCCGGAGATGCCGGTCGGGAAGCCCAGGTAGTTCTCGATCCGCGCGCTGGCTCCGGCCTGACCGCCGAACGCACGCTGATCGCACACCGCCACCGCCAGCCCTTCGGAAGCGGCGTACACCGCGGTCGACAGCCCCGCCGGTCCGGAACCGACGATCGCAACGTCGTACAGCTTGGAGCGATCGATGTGGCCGTTCATCCCCATCGCCCGCGCCAGCTCGGATTCGCTGGGGTTGCGCAGCACGGTGCCGTCCGGCGTCACCACCAGCGGAAGATCGCGCGGCGCTGGCGAATAGCGCGCCACCAGCTCGGCGGCGTCGTGATCGTTCGCAGGATCGAGCAGATGATGCGGCCAGCCATTGCGGGTGAGGAAGCCCATCAGCCGCACCGCGTCCGACGCATTGGCGGAGCCGATCAGCACCGGACCGCCGACGCCGCCTTGGATCAGATTAACCCGGCGCAGGATCAGCGCCCGCATGATCCGCTCGCCGAGATCGGCCTCGGCGACAAGAAGACCGCGCAGCCGGTCCGGCGGAATCAGCAGGCATTCGACCTCGCCCTCGGCGATGCCGTCGATCAGCGCGACGCGGCCGGACAACTGGCCGATTTCGGCCAGGAACTGCCCGGGCCCCTGCTCGGCCACCGGGGTGATGTGGCCGAGGCCGTCGCGCTGGCTGACCGCGACATGGCCGGACAGCACCACGAACATCCCCGGCCCGGGCTGGCCGGTCTCGAACAGCCGCGCGCCGTCGGCATAGCGCCGTACCTCGCCGAACCGCCGGATGCGATCGATCTCGGCCGGCGTCAGCTCCGGAAAGGTCTGATCATGGCGATCGACCGGCCTGACCTGAGAGGCATCCGGCCGGTCGTTCTCAGAACTCGAATCCGCCATGCCTGTGCCTCTTCGCTTGGTCGCGCCGGTTTTGTCAGTCGCCGCCAGCATCACCGCGCTGGCTGGCGGTATCATGACCGCCGGTATCCGGCGTGTCTTGCACGATCGCGACAGGGCGTGCGGGCTCCGGCTCGGCGCGGCCGCGGGCCTGCGCTTTGCGGCGTTTCAGATTGGCGCGCAGCGCCTCGGCCAGCCGCTGCTCGCGACCAGCGCCTCGCGGGGGCGAATTCTGCATATCGGCCATGGTGAATACTGCTGAACCCTCGGTTCCATTGTTCGACATAATGGCTTCGGCATGTTGCCGCGAGTGAGACAACGATGACAATCGAGGTTTCGGGGATCGCCCCGGCTGCGCAGCGGACGCTGGCGGTCTGGCACGACGTGTTCGTCAGCCGGGACTGCGACCGGATGCGGCCGCTGCTCACCGAAACGGTCGTGCTGCATTCCCCGGTGGTGCGCTCGCCGATCGCTGGCCGCGCCGCCTGCCTGCTGGTTTTGTGCACGGTCTCCAGCATTTTTCAAGGATTTCGCTACCATCGCACCTACGTCGGCGGTTCACAGGAGGTCGCACTGGAATTCAGCGCCGCGATCGACAGCTGGGATCTCAAGGGCATCGACCTGATGCACTTCAACGACGATGGCGAAATCGCCGAATTCGAGGTCCTGATCCGCCCGTTGCGGGCGTTATCCGCCCTCGGCGAGGAAATCGGCCGCCGCATCGGGCCTCAGCTCGTGCAGATCAAGCGTGGCGATCCGGTCCGCTGACCATGGTTGGCGAGGGCTAGAACCCGGCCAGCGGCGAGCGGCTCGGATGCTGCGACCAATTCGCGAACCTTCTGGCCGGTTTTTCCCCGGCATCCGGCGCGATCCGCTTGCGCCGGCGGATGCCCTGTGGCAAGGAACGGCCGCGCCGCGCGGGAGCCCCACTGGCTGATTCCCCGCCCGGTCGATGCTGCCGTAGCTCAGTGGTAGAGCACTCCCTTGGTAAGGGAGAGGTCGACAGTTCAATCCTGTCCGGCAGCACCAGCGATTTGTAAGTGGCCGTCTCAGGCTCGGTCCCTCCCCAAACATCTTGAACACTTGGCGCGCTCGGTTTCGCGGGCTTGCATCGGCGTTCGCGATGGCAGGACACTGCGAGGAGAGCATGCCGATGCGTATTCCGATTGAAATTCGCCCGTGAGTAGAATTTCATAAGGCTTTGCGGCTGGTGGATTTGCCGAGATGTTTCAGCTGTTTTCACGCGCCAAAACCGCCAACCAGTTTCGGGCCCGCAATGCGGCGCGGGACGCGGAGACCGATGCGGCGCGGGTGGGCTCGATTGTCGGCGCGATTGAAGCGGCGCTGCAGGCAGCACAGGCCGAACATGCCGGACTGAGCGAGCGGCTCCACGACGTGCTGGCGCGGGCGGCGATCACCGTCGGCACCGAGACCGACGAATATATCGACCGCGCCCCCGAGGACACCGCACTGCAGAACCAATTCAGCACCGAAATCGCCAACGGCGAACGTCGGTTGCGCGAACTGGAGACCAGCATGGGCCACTACCAATTCCTCAAGACGGTGCTGGCGACGCGTTTTCCCGAACACGCGGCCGCCGACGGCGCGAAGTAGCCGAGAGGTCGCCAGACCGAGCCGACGGCTCACCGGTGAGTTCCGCGCTCTTTCTCCGTGAACATTCCATGAACCTCGGCTAGACTCCGCCGCATCGCTCCCGAGCCACGAGATTCGCAAATCCCATGACCGATCTGACCATCACCTGCCCGAACTGCGCCTCATCGGTGCCGCTGACCGAGTCGCTGGCGGCGCCGCTGCTTAAGGATACGCAGGCCAAATACGAGCGGCTGATCAAGCAGAAGGATCAGGACATCGCCGGGCGCGAGCAGGCGCTGCGCGCGCAGCAGGCGGAGGTCGAGAAGGCCAAGGCGGCGGTGGCGCAGCAGGTTGCCGACCAGGTGACGGCGGCGCGTGCGCGGATCGCCGCGGAGGAAGCCGCCAAGGCGAAGCGCCTCGCGGAAAACGATCTGGCCGACAAGGCGCGGCAGCTTGCCGAGCTGCAGGACGTGCTGAAGAGCCGCGACGCCAAGCTGGCCGAGGCACAGCAGGCGCAGGCGGAGTTTGTGAAGAAGCAGCGGCTGCTCGAGGACGAAAAGCGCGAGCTTCATCTGACGATCGAGAAGCAGGTCCAGGCTGGCCTCGACGAAGCGCGACAGAAGGCTCAGCAGGCCGCCGAGGATAATCTGCGGCTCAAGGTCACCGAGAAGGAAGAGCAGATCGCCGCGATGCAGCGGCAGATCGAGGATCTGAAGCGCAAGGCCGAACAGGGCTCGCAGCAATTGCAGGGCGAGGTCCTGGAGCTCGAACTCGAAGCCTCGCTGCGCGCCAAGTTTCCGCACGACCAGATCGAGCCGGTGCCGAAAGGCGAATTCGGCGGCGACGTGCTGCAGCGGGTAGTGAGCGCCGCGGCGCAGCCGTGCGGCAGCATCCTGTGGGAGTTCAAGCGCACCAAGAACTGGTCGGACGGCTGGCTGACCAAGCTGCGTGACGACCAGCGCAAGGCCAAGGCCGAGCTGGCGCTGATCGTCTCCAACGCATTGCCGAAGGGCGTGCACACCTTCGATCATATCGACGGCGTCTGGGTCACCGAAGCGCGCTGCGCGATTCCGGTGGCGATCGCGCTGCGGCAGTCGCTGATCGAGCTCGCCGCCGCGCGGCAGGCCGGCGTCGGCCAGCAGACCAAGATGGAGCTGACCTATCAGTACCTCACCGGCCCGGCATTCCGGCAGCGGATCGAGGCGATCGTCGAGAAGTTCACCGAGATGCAGAGCGATCTCGACAAGGAACGTCGCTCTATGATGCGGATGTGGGCGAAGCGCGAGGCGCAGATCCGCGGCGTGCTCGAAGCCACCGCCGGGATGTATGGCGACCTGCAGGGCATCGCCGGCAAGGCGCTGGCCGAGATCGACGGCATGGCGCTGCCGATGCTGGAAGACTTCAGCGACGACGACGGCGAGAGCGAAGCGGCGTAAGTCCGGTTCTATCCGCCCGCGCAAAGCCGCGTGGACTCAAGCGATCGTCCGGGCCTGTTCGGCGAGCCGGTCGCGGTGCTCCGGCGCCGCGATGGCGATCATCCGCCGCGCCCGCTCGGCGAGGCTGCAGCCACGCAGCTCGGCGACGCCCCATTCGGTGACGATCGCGTCGACATCGGCCCGCGGCGTCGTCACTGTCTCGACCCGCGCGACGATCCGGCTCGTCCCATCCGGCGCCGTCGCCGGCAGCGCGATCAGCGCCCGCCCACCCGGCGAGGCGTTGGCGCCGCGGACGAAATCGATCTGGCCGCCGATCGCGCCGATCGCGACGCCGTTCAAACTCTCGGCATTGACGCTGCCGTCGAGCCCAACCTGCAGCGCCGAGTTGATCGCAGTCAGCCGGTGGATCCGCCCCAGCACGCCGTGATCGTGGGTGTAGGCGGCCGGCTGCAGCCGCACCGACTTATTGCGATGCGCGAACCGATACAGCCGCTGCGTGCCGATCAGCTGATTGGTGACGGTGACGCCGGGGTCGATGCCCTTGCGCGCATTGGTGACGACGCCGCGCTCGATCAGTTCGACCACCGCGTCGTTGATCAGGCCGGAATGAATGCCGAGATCGCGGGCGTGCGCCAGTGACGACAGGATCGCGTCCGGGATCTTGCCGACGCCGAACTGCAGCGTCGCGCCGTCGGCAATCAGCCCGGCGGCGTTGGCGGCGATCCTCCGCGACACGTCGTCGAGCCCGCCGGACGGCAGCTCCACCGGCTGGCGACGTGCGGCAACACGGATGTGAATGGGCACCTCCCCCGGCCACTCCGCGCCATACGTGAACGGCGCATCCGGATTGACCTCGGCGATGACCACTCGGGCGCGGCGCGCGGCATCGATCACGTAGTCGCACGATAGGCTGGCGCTGAGGTGGCCGTCGGGCGCTTCTGCGAGCTGCACCAACACGACATCGGCGCGGTGGCGGCCGGTGGCGAAGTCGGCGCAGAACGCCGAGTAGTTGCTGGGAACGACATCGAGCCGGCCGGCGCGCGCCAGCTTTCGGGCGTTGCCGATGACGCCATAACTGACGAACGAGACGTTCAGCGGTGCGGCCGCGAACGTGTCCGAGAATACCGGCCCGACCATCAGCCGGAACGGCGGAAGATCGGCCGCCTGCGCCATCAGCGCCTCGGTCAGCGTCAGCGGCTCGGCGGTGGCCTGTCCGCACACCACGAGATCGCCGGCGCGGATCAGGCCGGCGAAGTCGATCGGCGCGCTCTCGTCGGACATCGGCGGCCTCGCGCCGGACCTGCGATCAGTACGACTTCGCCAAGCCGAGCACCTTCTCGGCGATGAAGCTGAGCGCGAGCTGCGGGCTGACCGGCGCAATCCGCGGGATCATCACTTCGCGCAAATAGCGCTCGACGTGGTACTCTTTGGCGTAGCCGAAGCCGCCATGGGTCATCACCGCCTGCTCGCAGGCCTGAAAGCCCGCTTCGCCGGCCAGATACTTCGCCGCATTGGCGGCAGCGCCGCACGGCATGCCCTGGTCGTATTGCCACGCCGCCGACATCACCATCAGCCAGGCGGCTTCGAGCTCGACCCAGTTCTTTGCCAGCGGATGCTGGATCCCCTGGTTCTGGCCGATCGGGCGGTTGAACACGATCCGGCTCTTGGCGTAGTCGGCGGCACGCGACAGCGCCAGCTTGCCGAGCCCAACCGCCTCGGCGGCGATCAGCACGCGCTCGGGGTTCATGCCCTCGAGGATGTACTGGAAGCCCTTGCCCTCCTCGCCGATCCGGTCCTCGACCGGGATCTCGAAGTCCTCGAAAAACAATTCGTTGGAGTCGACGATCTTGCGACCCATCTTCTCGATCTCATGCACCTTGATCTTGGTGCGATCGAAGTCGGCGTAGAACAGGCTGAGGCCGTGGGTCGGTGACTTCACCTCTTCGAGCGGCGTGGTGCGCGCCAGCAGCAGGATCTTGTTTGCGACTTGCGCGGTCGAGATCCACACCTTCTGGCCGTTGACGACATAACGGTCGCCCTTCCGCACCGCGCGGGTCTTGAGCTGGGTGGTGTTGAGGCCGGTGTTCGGCTCGGTCACGGCGAAACATGCCTTGTCGCGGCCCTCGACCATCGGCGGCAGCATGCGCTGGCGCTGCTCCTCGGTGCCGAACACCACGACGGGATTGAGGCCGAACACGTTGATATGCACCGCCGAGGCGCCCGACATGCCTGCGCCGGATTCCGAGATCGCGCGCATCATGATCGCCGCCTCGGTGATACCGAGGCCGGAGCCGCCATAGGCTTCCGGGACGCAGATGCCGAGCCAGCCGTCGTCGGCCAGCGCCTTGTGGAAGTCGTGCGGGAAGCCGCCCTCGCGATCCTTCTTCAGCCAATAGGCGTCATCGAAGCCCTCGCAGATCTTGGCGACGGCATCGCGGATGGCTTCCTGCTGATCGGTGAGTGCGAAGTCCATGACTGGCTCTTTGTGTTGTTGTTGCTTGAACGGACGAGCGGGCGTTGCATGAGGTTCTACGGCGCCATCTGCGACGGCAGCCACAGGATGATGCTCGGGAACGCCACCATGATGGCGATCGCGATCAGGTGGGCGATGAAGTGCGGGAAGGTGCCGTGGAACACTTCGGCGACCGGCCGCTTGGCGTAGCGCGCGACGATGAAGCAGTTCAACCCGACCGGCGGCGTGATCATGCCGACCTCGGCGGTGACGATCTTGATCACCCCGAACCAGATCGGATCGAAGCCGAGCGACTTGATCAGCGGCATCACAATCGGCACCGTGAGCACCAGGATGGCGATCTGATCCATGAACGAGCCGAGCACGATATAGCCGCACAGGATCAGCGTGATGATCACCCAGCGCGAGGTCTCCAGCGATCCGACCCAGGCGACAAGATCCTGGGTGACGTGGGTGAGCGTGAAGAAGTAACCGAAGATCGAGGCGCCGACCAGGATCGTCACGATCATGCAGGTGCCATAGCTCGCGCTGAGCAGCGCCTTGTACAGCGTCTTCGGCGTCACCTTGCGCTTGGAGATCGCCAGCACCAACGCACCGGCGGCACCGAGCGCCGAGGCCTCGGTCGGGGTGGCGACGCCGAGATAGATCGTGCCGGTGACCAGCGTGAACAGCGCCAGCATCGGGCCGATCTGCCACAGCAGCACGAAACGCTCGCGCCACGGTACCGACGCCACCCGAGGCGCGCGTGACGGATCGAGCCAGACCAGGACGTAGATCGTCGCCATGATGGTCGCGGTAACCAGCGCGGCGGGAATGATGCCGCCGATCAAAAGCTGGCCGATGTTGACCTCGGCGAGCAGGCCGAAGATCACGAGTGCCACGCTGGGCGGGATCAACATCGCCAGCGTGCCGGAGATCGCCACCACGCCGGCCGCCATCTTCGGCTCGTAACCCTGCTTGATCATCGCCGGCAGGCTGGTCGACGACAGCGTCGCCGCCGAAGCGGTGCTGGTGCCGCAGATCGCACCGAAGCCGGCGCCGGCGAGCGCGGTCGCCATGCCGAGGCCACCGGGGATGCGGCCGACCCAGGCCGAGGCGGTCTTGAATAGTGCGTCGGCAACGCCGGACAGCAGCACGAGTTCGGCCATCAAAAGGAACATCGGGATGGTGATCAGCTCATAGGACGACACCGTCGACAGCGGCGCGGTCTCCAGGATGCCGAACAGCGTGCCGGTGCCGCCGACCATCAACAGGCCGACCGAGCCGGAGAACGCCATCGCGAAGCCGACCGGCGTGCCGATCGCGAGCAGGACGAACAGCAGGCCGAGAACGATCAAGGTTGTCATGTCGGCCGCCGCTATTCGAAGGATTTGGCTTCACCGACCCCAACCAGGGGCGGCAACGGATAGAGATCTCGGCCGGTGACGAGGCTCGCCACATGGCCCGCGAGCATCAGCACGAGCCGCAGCACCAGCACGCCGCAGCCCAGCGGCACCAGCGCCGCCGAAATCCAGGTCGGCCACGGGATCGCGCCAGCAAGCACGTCGTTCTGCTGAAAGTTGTCGAGCGCGCGGTCGAAGCCGACCTTGCACAGCAGCGCGAACACGAACAGGCCAGTCAGCGCGGTGACGATCTCGGCGAGGCGCCGCCCTGCTGGCGAGAACCGCGGCACCAGAATGTCGACGCCGACATGAACGTGCTCGCGGAGCGCGTCCGACAACGTCAGGAAGAACACCCCGGCCGTCAAATAGAGGCCGATCAGATCGTAGGTGAAGGAGAACGGACGGTTCAGCGCGTAGCGCATGAATACGTCCGCCACCACCAGCACCATGATCGCGAACATGAATGTGACCGCGATCAGCGTCAGCGCTCGTTCGAGCGCGGCGAGAGCGGCACTGGCTCGCTGCATCACGCGGTCTCCACTTTTCTTTCAGGAAGACGCTTACTTGCCGGCACCAGCGGCGAGCAGGCTCTGAAACTCTTCGAGCGCCTGCGTGCCCGGCTTACCGCGGGAGTCGATGCCGGCGGCCCATTCCTTGGCGACGCCCTTCAGCTTGTCCTTCATCTGCGCCTTGGTGGCGTCAGGGATCGGATCGAATGTCACGCCTGCGTCGTTGAGCTGCTTGCGAGTCTGCTGCTGCTCCTTATCGACGTCAGCGCAGACCTTCGGCTCGATCGCCTCGGAGGCTTCTTCCATCGCCTTCTTGACGTCGTCGGGCAGCTTGGCCCAGGCCCGCTCGCTGATCGAATAAGCGACGATGAACGAGCCGAAGCTGACGCCGTCGGTGGCGTGCTTGACCAGCTTATCGAGGCCGTACGACGCGATGCTGTCCGCCGGGAACAACACGCCGTCCATGGTGCCGCGCGCCAACGACTCATAGGCGTCCGGCGCCGCCATGCGCACCGGCACGGCGCCGAGCGCGCGCAGGGTCAGGTCCTGCGCGCCGCCGGTCGAGCGCAGCTTGAGACCCTGGATCGTGGCCATCGCGTCGACCTTCTGCTTGACCGTGAACACCTGATACGGCGGCAGCACCACGGCCATCAGCAGCTTGATCTTGTTGGGCGCGTATTCCTGCTTGGCGAGCACGCCGTCGCGGGCGCTCTTCCAATAGGCCATCGTGCCCTGACAGCTCGTCGTGAACGACTCCGGCAGCTGCGCGACTTCGGACAGCGGCATCTTGTCGGAGGCGTAGGACGGCGCGATGTAGCCGATGTCGACGACGCCCGACTGGGTCAGGCGCAGCAGGTCGGTCGCCTTGCCCATCTGCTGGTTCGGATAATAGCTGAAGGTCACCGCGCCGTTGGTGCGCTTGGTGACGTCGTCCATCCACGGCTTCAGCATCAGGCGGACCAGATAGTGCCCGGCGGGAAACGAGTCGGCGACCTTGAGTTCGAGCGCCTGAGCAGGCGCCAACGCCATCGTCACCGGCAGCGACAACGCCACCGCCCAAGCCACGCTTGTCCGCATCCGAAATCCTCCCTGCATCCGTCCGCAGCAGCGGCCGGGGCGGCTTGTGCCGCTTTGATGGAGGGATCGTACATACAGGTGAATTTTTCAGTCAATATGATGGACAATGCATGGAGCTATGCGCCGCCCGAACAGCCAAATCGATTGACCGGGTTATTTTTTGAATTCTAGCTACACAGGTGTGAACTGAAGGATCGCGCGTTGGGACCTCTGACTGGCATTACGATACTCGACCTGACCTCGGTGCTGATGGGGCCCTATGCTACTCAGACGCTCGCCGACATGGGCGCGGACGTCATCAAGGTCGAGAGCCCGGAGGGCGACATCGTCCGCCATATCGGTCCCGGCCGCACGCCCGGCATGGGCGGGATGTTTCTCAACACCAATCGCGGCAAGCGCAGCATCGTCATCGACCTCAAACAGGACGATGGCCGGCAGGCGCTGCTGCGGCTCACCGCGCGGGCCAACGCGCTGATCTACAACGTGCGTCCGCAGGCGATGGCGCGGCTCGGGCTGAGCTACGAGCAGGTCGCCGCGGTCAATCCGGGCATCATCTATCTCGGCGCGTTCGGCTACGGCCAGGACGGCCCCTACGCCGCCAAGCCGGCCTATGACGATCTGATCCAGGGCGCGGCCGGCGTGCCGACGCTGCTCGCGGCGGCCGGCGACGGCACCCCGCGCTACGTGCCGATCACCATCGCCGATCGCATCGTCGGGCTGATGGCCGTCAACGCCATGCTTGGCGCACTACTGCATCAGCAGCGCACCGGCGAAGGCCAGCGCATCGACGTCCCGATGTTCGAGTCGATGGCGTCGTTCGTGCTGGTCGATCATCTCGGCGGACTGACCTACGAGCCACCGCTCGACCATGGCGGCTACGCCCGCCTGCTGTCGCGCTCCCGCAAGCCGTACCGCACCAGCGACGGCTATCTGTGCGTGCTGATCTACAACGACAAGCAATGGCGCAGCTTCTTCGAGGCGATCGACCGCACCGATTTCCTGGCGCAGCCACGCTTCGCCAACCACGCGGCGCGCGCCCGGCACATCGACGAGATCTATGAGGAGATTGGCGCGATCTTCCAAACCCGCACCACAGCAGACTGGCGCGAACTGCTGGAGCGCGCCGATATTCCGGTGATGCCAATGCACAGCATGGAGTCGATCCTCGACGATCCGCATCTGCGTGCGATCGGCTTCTTCGAGACCGTCGAGCACCCGGTCGAAGGACGCGTACGCCAGATGAAAGTGCCGTCGACCTGGAGCGCGACACAGCCGGAGCCCGGCGCTCCGGCGCCGACGCTGGGCGGCAACGGCCGCGACATCCTCATCGAAGCAGGGTTCTCGGCCGCGGAGATCGACCGCCTGGGCCACAGCAAGGCGGTGCATCTGCCCGACTGACACCGGCCTGCGGGCCCAATTGAATCAAAGGGAGACGACGATCATGGCGGGGATGTACTTCGAGGAATTCGAGGTCGGCCAGGAATTCCGGCATGCGCTGACGCGCACGGTGACCGAGATGGACAACACGATGTTCAGCCTGCTGACGCTGAATCCGCAGCCGCTGCACATCGACGCGCACTTCGCCGAGAAGACCGAATTCGGCCAGCGTATTTTCAACAGCCTGTACACGCTCGGCATCATGATCGGCATGACCGTCTATGATACGACGCTGGGCACGACCGTTGCTAATCTCGGCATGACCGACGTGACCTTCCCCAAGCCCGTGTTCCACGGTGATACGCTGCGCGCCACCACCAAAGTGCTGTCGAAGCGCGAGTCGAAGTCGCGCCCGAACGCCGGCATCGTCGAGTTCGAACACCACGCGCTGAACCAGAACGACGAGATCGTCGGCAGGTGCCTGCGCACGGCACTGATGCACAAGAGGCCGGCCTGATGCGTTCGATGCTGTTCGTGCCGGGCGACAGCCCGCGCAAATTCGAGAAGGCGTCGCAAGGCGCCGCCGACGCGCTGATCATCGACCTCGAAGATTCCGTCGTCGCCGAGAAGAAGGACGAGGCCCGCGGCCTGACCCGCACCATGCTGCAGGCGCCGCGCAGCCGGCAGAAGCTCTATGTCCGCGTCAACGCGCTCGACACCGGCCGCACGCTCGGCGACCTCGCCGCCGTAATGCCGGCGCGGCCCGACGGCATCGTGTTGCCGAAATCGCGCGGCGGCGACGACGTGCGCAACGTCGCGCTGTGGCTCGATGCGTTCGAAGCTGCCGCTGGCATCGAGTCCGGAGCGACTCGGATCGTCGTGGTCGCGACCGAGACCGCCGGCTCGATCTTCGGACTCGGCAGCTACAAGGACTGCTCGCCTCGGCTTGCCGGGCTGATGTGGGGCGCGGAAGACCTTGCCGCCTCGCTCGGCGCCACCGAAAACGGCTCGGGCGGCGTGTTTCACAGCCCCTACCGGCTCGCGCGCGACCTGTGCCTGATGGGCGCGGCGGCGGCCGAGGTCACCGCAATCGACACCGTCTATACCGACATCGACAATCTCGCCGGGCTGGAAGCGGAGACCCGCGCCGCGCGGCGCGACGGCTTTACCTGCAAGGCGCTGATCCACCCCAAGCACGTCGACATCGTCAACGCCGCCTTCGCCCCAACCGAGGCCGAACGGAGCTGGGCGGAAAAAGTGATTGCGGCATTCGCGGACAATCCCGACGCCGGCACGCTGCGGCTCGACGGCAGGATGCTCGACAAGCCGCATCTGCGCGCCGCGCAGAAGATTCTCGGACTATGACAACCGCGGGTGGCCGGGTCGGCCGCCCCGAGGGCCCCTGATGATCGTTCGCCAAGCCGCAAATGTTCTGGACATCCTGGAATACTTCGCGCGCGTGAAGAAGCCGGCGACGCTGGCGGAAATCGCCGATCACTTCGGCTGGCCGCGCTCGTCGACCTTCAACCTGCTGACCACGCTGGCCGAGAAGGGCTATCTGTACGAACCGCGGCCGCGCGCCGGCTATTATCCGACGCCGCGCTGGCTGGTCATGGCTCGGGAAGTCGCGGAGGTCGAGCCGCTGCCGGGCTGGACTCACGCGCTGATCGCGGCACTGTCGGCAGAGACCGGGGAGACGGTCGCGATCGCGGCGCCGGCCGGAGTGATGGCGGTGTTCATCGACGTCGTCGAATCCGCCGCCGCGATCCGCTACTTCGCCAAGGTCGGGCACCGCGTGCCGATCCACGCGACGTCCAGCGGCCGGGCGCTGCTGCTGCAATACGCCAAGGACGAGCGCGACTCGCTGTATCGCAAGATCGAGTTCAAGCAATACAACCACACCACCCCGATCAGCATCGAGGCGGTCGAGGCCGAACTGCGCACATCCATCGAGCGCGGCTATTGCCAGAGCTTCGCCGACTACAGCCGCGACCTCGCCGGCGTCGCGGTGCCGCTGCCGATCGGCGAGCGCCGGCTGTCGGTGGTGGTCGCCGGCCCCGAATATCGCATCGGCGACAAGACCGCGGCGATTGCCGTCACGCTGCAGCAGTTCGTCGAACGGTTTCGCGCGCAGTAGTCATTCTGTGCCGCAGCCGGCCAGCCCCGTCATTGCGAGGAGCGAAGCGTCGAGCAATCCAGAGGTAGCACGCGTGGCTCCTGGATTGCTTCGCTTCGCTCGCAATGACGTGGAAGGGGGCCGTGAAGCCCCTCGCACTGAGCTCAGCGATCGAACACCGTATTGCGCTGGGCGTTGACCAGGATGAAGGTGGTCCGCTTCGGGATTTCCTTCAGGTTTTCGGCGCCGATATAGGTCATCGCTGAGCGCAGGCCGCCGGCGATCTTTTCGACCGTGGCCCGCACCTCGCCGCGATACGGCACCTCCACGGTCTTGCCTTCGGCGGCCCGATAGTCGGCGACGCCGCCGTGGTACTTGTTCATCGCGGTCTCTGACGACATGCCGTAGAACACCATGCTGGTCGGAGTCTTCTGCCCGCCCTGCTCGGCATATTTCAATTCACCGCCGCACTCGTCATGGCCAGCCAACATGCCCCCGAGCATGACGAAGTCCGCACCGCCGCCATAAGCCTTGGCGAGATCGCCGGGGACGACGCAGCCGCCGTCGGAGCAGACGTGGCCTTTCAAGCCGTGCGCCGCATCGGCGCATTCGATCACCGCCGAGAGCTGCGGATAGCCGACGCCGGTGAGATCGCGCGTGGTACACACCGAGCCGGAGCCGATGCCGACGCGGACGATGTCGGCGCCGGCGATCACCAGAGCCTCGGTCATCTCGGCGGTCACCACCGTGCCGGCCATGATGATCGCGTCCGGGTTCTCGTCGCGCAGCTTGGCCACCGCGCGCACGAAGGCTTCGGTGTAGCCATTGGCGACGTCGATGTTCAGCATCGGCACCTTGACCTTGGCCTTCACCGCAGCGAGCCGCTCCCAATCGGCCGAGCCGGTGCCGACGGTGACGAACACATTGGCGTCCTCGTCGCCGGCGAGGTATTCGTCCAGCCGATCCGGATGATGAAACTTGTGCAAGGCGACCAGCGCGCCGAACGGCTTGAAGGCCTTCGCCATCTCCAGTGTGCCGATGGTGTCCATGTTGGAGGCGATCAGCGGAAAGCCTGTCCAGGCCCGGCTGGAATGGCGGAAGCGGAAGTCGCGCTTGATGTTGGCCTCGAACCGCGACGACAGCACCGAACGCTTGGGCCGGATCAGCACGTCGCGAAAGTCGAGCTTCGGGTTCAAATCGATGTGCACGCACGCCACTCCCGGTTTCATCGGCCGAACGCCGACCTTAAGAAGGAAACATTGCGCATTGGTTGGCGCACGGGAAGGGAGAACGGAATGCAAGTGGCGGTGATGGGAGCCGGCGCGGTCGGATGCTATTTCGGCGGGCTGCTGGCGCTGGACGGCCATGACGTCACGCTGATCGGGCGTCCGAACCATGTCGCCGCGATCGAAGCGAACGGCTTGCGGCTGGAGACCAAGACCGGCACGCAGATGATTCCGCTGAAGGCCGCCACCGAGCCGGGCGCGATCGCCCCGCCCGATCTGGTGCTGTTCTGCGTCAAATCCGCCGATACCGAAGCCGCAGGCCGCGCGCTGCAGCCGCGGCTGAAGCCGGACAGCGTCATCCTCAGCCTGCAGAACGGCGTCGACAACGCAGCGAGACTGCAAGCCGCCATCGGCCATCCGGTGATCGCCTCGGTGGTGTATGTCGGCACCGAAATGGCCGGCCCGGGTCACGTCAAGCACCATGGCCGCGGCGAATTGCTGATCGGCGCCTCGGCGCAGAGCGATGCGATCGCGGCCGCGCTGACGGCGGCGAAGATCCCGACCACCGTGGCGCCCGACATCGATCAGGCGCTGTGGTCGAAGCTGATCCTGAACTGCGCCTACAACGCGCTGTCGGCGGTCGCCGACCTGCCTTACGGCGCGCTGCTGGCGATCGACGGCACCGAGCAGGTGGTCCGCAACGTGATCGACGAATGCATCGCGGTCGCCCGCGCCTGCGGCGTCAGGGTCCCCGACGATGTCCTCACCAAGACGCTGGCGCTGCCCGGCGCGATGCCCAGCCAGAAATCATCTACTGCGCAGGATCTGGCGCGCGGCAAGCCGAGCGAGATCGACTTTCTCAACGGCACCGTCGCTCGCCTCGGCGCCGCGCACGGGGTGCCGACGCCGACCAATCTCGCACTCACCGTGATGGTCAAGCTAATCGAGAGCCGCCGCGGTATTGGCGCCTCGTGAGTTACGGCGTCAGCTTGATCCGGCAGTTGTAGGCCTTGCGGAAGCCGGCCGCACGGGCATCGTCCTCCGAGCAGAACCAGCGGTTCGGCTTGGTCAGACTGGCGTAGCTCGGGCAGCCGCGGATTTGATACACGCCGACATTGCCGGTGATGCGGGCACGGCGCGCCAGCTTGCCCTTGATGGTGCAGCCCGGCAGCATCGCCGGCTGATCGGGAAACATCACGTCGATCAGCTCGCTATGCTTGTCCTCGCGGCATGCGGCGCCGCGCAGCGGGGCGTCCTTGTCCCAGCGGCGAAAGTCGTTCGGCGCGACGAAGCAGCCCTGCCACAGCCCCTTGCGCTCGTCCTTGGCCTTGGTCTCGTCACCGGCAAAGCGGTCCTTGCCGCCGGCAGCGGCGTTGAGAGCGAAGCCATCCTGCACCAGGCGGCGGCTGAGGCTGTCGCTCTCACCGGCGATCGCGCAGGTGCCGAGCCGGCGGCCCTTGAACACCGGGTCCGGCCCGAGATCGCGGCAGGTGACGCTGCGACCGCCGATCAGCTTGACCAGCGCATCGCGGGCTTCGAGGCCGCAGGCCGACGGATCGGCGAACTGGTTGACGCAGCGCTGATCGAGCTCGGGTGCATCGACACCTTCGAGCCGGAAGACCTTGTCGCCGAGCTGCAGGGTGTCTCCGTCCTTCACCACCGCTTCCGCCGCCAAGGCCGGCGCCGCCAGCAAGAGTCCCAGCACCATCACGATCAGTCGACGCATTCCCGAACCCTCGTCCCGTCTGCCGGCCGCTCCGGCCGGACACAGTCATACCAGCCGTGCGCCGAAATGGTAGTCGTGCAGCACCGGACGGCTTTGCGGCTTCGCAAGCGCTTGCTAGAACCAATTCATGTCCGACCAATCGATCCCCGATCCGGTGATGTCGTTCGACGACAAAGCGCGGATGATTCAGAACCGCCGCTCGATCCACGGCGCCATCATCGGCCTGCAGCTCGACCGCTACGCGCCCGCGGAGGCGTGGAGCAGCCTGCCCTATCACCCGGTATTCGTCGGCGACATCTCGACCGGCGTGATCCATGGCGGCGTGGTCACCGCGATGCTCGACGAGAGCTGCGGCATGGCGGTGCAGCTCGCGCTGCCCGGCACCACGGCGATCGCCACGCTCGACCTGCGGATCGATTACTTGCGGCCGGCGACGCCCGGACAGGTGATGCGGGCCCATGCGCACTGCTATCACCTCACCCGTTCGATCGCGTTCGTTCGCGCCACCGCCTATCAGGACGCCGAGGACGTTCCAATCGCCACCGCGACCGCGATGTTCATGGTCGGCGCCAATCGCACCGATATGCTGCGGCAGACGCCGAAGGTGACGCTCGACTCCGCACCCGAGCTGGTGGCGCCCGACGATCCGGACGGCGGGCCGCTGGCGATCAGCCCGTATCCGCGCTTCCTCGGCATCCGCGTCGATGGCGATGCCCAGGCGATCATGCCGTATGATCCGAAGCTGGTCGGCAATCCGATCCTGCCGGCGCTGCATGGCGGCGTGATCGGCGCCTTCCTGGAGACCGCGGCGATCGTCAGCGTGCGCCGTGAAGTCGGCCTCGCCACCGCGCCGAAGCCGATCGGGCTGACGGTGAACTATCTGCGCTCGGGCCGGCCGCTCGACACCTTCGCCAAGGTCTCGATCGTCAAGCAGGGCCGCCGCGTGGTTGCGTTCGAAGCGCAGGCCTATCAGCGCGATCCGGCCGAACCGATCGCGTCGTGCTACGGCCACTTCAAGTTGCGCTCCGGCGCGGCGGAGTAAACCGCCGCCATCGCAGGCCTTATTCGCCGCTGTCCTGTGGCGATTAAGCGGCGATTCACCACACTCTGGCCGGCGGAACTGGTTTCACGCTGGATTCAGCATTGTGGGAATAGGTATCGCGCTGTCGCAACAGGCGCTGGTCGCCTGACGCGGCACACTGCTGCGAGATCGACACCTCTGATGACCGCGAACAGCAAGATCGCGAACGCCGTCTACATCGAATTCGTTCGGTTGCTGTACACCGCGCGCTGGCCGATCGTGGTGGTGGGCTGCGCGATGCTGACCACCGGGCTCGCGGTCGCCTGGCAGACCCGCGATGTGGTGATGGCGGTGATCGGTCTCACCGGCATGGCGGTGACACTCGGACGACTCGTGCTGTGTTTCGCGTTCGACCACGCGGTTGCAAAGCGTCCGCTCGATGTGGCGACGGCTAAGCTATGGGAGCGCCGGCTCGCGGTCGGCGTGATCTCCACCGGCGTCTGCGTCGGCGCCTTCGCGGTCCGCTGCTTCCTGCTGCCGGATCTCGCGGCGCATATGATCGCCGGCGGTCTGGTGTTCGGCTATTGCGCCGGCACCACCACGCGGTTTTCGATCAGGCCGTGGATCGTGCAGGCCTCGCTGGTGGTCTCCGTCACGCCGGCAGTCGCGGCAGCGCTGTGGAATTTCGATCTGCTGCACACAGCCCAGGCGCTGCTGTTCGTGATCTTCGCGTTGGGCGGCCTCGAACTGATCGACTACATCCACGCCACCACCGCCGAACAACTGACGCTGCGCGCCGAAGCGACGCGGCTGGCGCGAGCCGACGCGCTGACCAATCTGCCGAACCGGCGGCATCTGGTCGAACACTTCAACGAACTCGCCAAGCGGCTGGCCCGCCACGGCGAAGGCTTCGCGGTGATCAGCCTCGATCTCGATTTCTTCAAAGAGGCCAACGACCGGTTCGGCCATGCCGCCGGCGACGAGATTCTGCGCACCGTCGCCGGGCGGATGACCGAACTACTGGACGACGAGGACCTTGCGGCGCGGATCGGCGGCGACGAATTCGTCGTGGTGCAGGCCAACGTCTCGGATACGGCAGCAGCCGATGACCTCGGCCGCCGGATCGTCGCGGCGCTATCGGAGCCCTATGCGATCGCCGGCGAAGCCGTGATGCTCGGCGCCAGCTTCGGCAGCGCACTGGCGCCGACCGACGGCGTCACGCTCGACGAACTGCTGCGCAAGGCCGATGAGGCGCTGTATACGGTGAAGCGCAACCGGCCCGGCCGAGTGCGCGAGGTCACTTCCTGGACCGACCATGCACCGCTGGTGCCGGAGATCGGCACCACGCCGGAGCACGACCAGACCACCTCTGCAACGCGGCCGATCAACGCCGACGCCGGCTGATCAGCGCCCACCATCGGCAAGCCGCCAGACATGGCGGGCGATCATCAGATCTTCATCGGTCGGGATCGCCCAGGCCGACACTTTGCTGTTCGGTGCGCTGATCCGCCCCGCCCCCGACAGGTTCGTATTCAGGTCCGGATCGAGGCTCACACCGAGCCAGGCGGCCTGCTCGCAGACGCGGCGCCGGATCTCCGAGGCGTGTTCACCGATGCCGCCGGTGAACACCAGCGCGTCGAGCCCGCCGAGTGCGGCGGCGAGCGAGCCGAGCTCACGGGAAATGCGATAGACGAACAATTCAATCGCCTCGCAGGCGCGCGGATCGTCGCTCGCCAGCAGCGTGCGCATATCGTCGCTGATGCCCGACACGCCGAGCAATCCCGACTCGCGATACAGCAGATCCTCGATCTCGCGCGGCGTCATGCTCTTCTCTTCGAGCAGATACAGCACCACGCCCGGATCGAGCTCGCCGCAACGGCTACCCATCATCAGGCCGTCAAGCGCGGTGAAACCCATCGTGGTGGCGATGCTGCGACATCTCAGCATCGCGCACATGCTGGCGCCGGCGCCGAGATGCGCCACCACCACCCGGCCGTCGGCAACCGCCTGTCCGGCGACGTCCGGCAGCCGGCCCGCGATGTACTCATAAGACAGCCCGTGAAAGCCGTAGCGGCGGACGCCCTGTTCGGTCAGCTCGCGGGGCAGCGCGAAGGCCGTGGCGACCTCCGGCAAGCGATGATGGAACGCGGTATCGAAACACGCGATCTGGGTCAGCGACGGATGCAGCTTGGCCAGGGCCTCGATCGCCGAGACGTTGTGCGGCTGATGTAGCGGCGCCAGCCTGTCGAACGCGCGAAGCTGGGCGATCACCTCGGGCGTTACATCCACCGGTCCATCGAACAGCGCTCCGCCATGGACCACGCGGTGGCCGACCGCGCTCAGCCGATGCTCGGGAAACGTCGTTTCGATCCAGCCGATCAGCACCGCCATCGCGTCGTCGTGGCTGCTGCCCTCGGGCAGATAGGTGTCGTAGCGGGTCGAGCCGTCGCTGTTCACCGCCTTGAAATGCGGCCGGTGACCGAGGCTGCCGATGCCGCCTTCGCAGATCAGGTGATCGGCGGTCGGTTCGGTATGCGCTTCATACAGCGCGAATTTGATACTCGAAGACCCCGCATTGAGGACCAGCAGCACATCGCTCATGCGGCACCTCCGGAAAGGCGCGGCGGCGCGGCGGTGGTGTGGCGGGCAAGCAGCAGCGCGATCGCACAGGAGCCGAGCCGCGCCAGCGTCTTATCGGCGCGGCTGGTGAGGATGATCGGCACCCGCGCGCCGAGCACGATCCCGGCAACGCGGGCGTGTGCCAGATACTCGAGCTGCTTGGCGAGCATGTTGCCGGCTTCGAGGTCCGGCACCACGAAGATGTCGGCACGCCCTGCGACCGGCGAGACGATGCCCTTGGTTTTGGCAGCCTCTTCCGACACCGCATTATCGAAGGCCAGCGGCCCATCCAGGATGCCGCCTTTGATCTGGCCGCGCTCGGCCATCTTGCACAATGCGGCTGCGTCGAGCGTCGAGCGGATGCTCTCGGTGACGGTTTCGACCGCCGACAGGATCGCCACCCGCGGCTCGGCGATGCCCAGCGCATGCGCCAGATCGATCGCGTTCTGGATGATGTCGCGCTTGTCGGCGAGCGTCGGATAGATGTTGATCGCCGCATCGGTGACCAGCAGCGCGCGAGGATAGTCCGGCGCGTCGATCGCATAGACATGGCTGATACGACGTGCGGTGCGGAGACCGCGTGCACGATCGACCACCGCGTGCATCAGCTCGTCGGTGTGCAGTGCACCCTTCATCACCGCCTCGACCTCACCGGCCCGCGCCATCGCCACCCCGGCTTCGGCAGCGGCTGCGCTGTGCTCCACCGCGACGATCTCATATCCGGCAAGGTCCACCGCGGCCTGGGCGGCGGCGGCGCGGATCTTGGCTTCCGGTCCGACCAGCACCGGCACGATCAGCCCCTCACGCGCCGCCTCGACAGCGCCGAGCAGCGAGGCTGAATCCACCGGATGCACCACCGCAGTTCGGATCGGCTGCAGCCCGCGTGTCATTTCGATCAGCCGCTCGTAGCGCTGCGCGGTGCGATTGAGATCGATTTCCGGCAACAGCACCCGCGGCCGCGAAATCTTCTCGACCGGCGCGATCACTTCGGCGAGGCCGGTGATCACCTCTTCGCCGCGCTGATTGGTGGCGCGGCAATCCAGCAGCAGGCGTTTCTTGGCTGCATTCTTCTCTTTCACCGTGACCGTGACGGTCACCGTGTCGCCGAGCAGCACCGGCCTTGCGAACCGCAGCGACTGATCGAGATAGATCGTGCCCGGTCCGGGCAATTGCGTGCCAAGCAGGGTCGAGATCAGCGCCCCGCCCCACATGCCGTGCGCCACCACCTGATGAAACATGTCACTCTTGGCGAAAGCCGCGTCGACATGCATCGGGTTGACGTCGCCGGACATCACCGCGAACACCTCGATGTCGCGATAGGTCAGCGTCCGAACCAGACTGGCGGTGTCACCGACTTCGATCTCATCGAAGGTACGATTTTGGATCTGCTCCATCATGTTTCTCCAGCCAGCTCCGAACAGCCGATCACATGATAGCCGGCGTCGATGTACTCGATATTGCCGGTGAGCGACCGCGCGCTGTCACCGACCAGAAAGGCGGCGACCGCGCCGACATCCTCGATGCTGACGAGCTGATGCGCCGGCAGCCGGGCGCGGGTGCGCTCCAGCAGTTCGTCGAACCGCGCGATGCCCGACGCGGCCCGCGTCATCAGCGGCCCCGGCGACAGCGCGTGAACGCGGATCTTCTTCGGCGCCAATTCGGCCGCCATGTAGCGCACCGAGCTCTCCAGCGCCGCCTTCACCGGGCCCATCAGGTTGTAGTCTTCGACCACCTTCTCCGAGCCGTAGAACGACACGGTGAGCAGGCAGCCGCCGTCCGGCATCAGCGGCTCAGCGAGCTTGGCCATTCGGATAAACGAGTGACACGACACGTCCATCGCCATCGCAAAACCAGCCTGCGAGCAATCGACCACGCGGCCGTGGAGGTCTTCCTTCGGCGCGAACGCGATCGAATGCAGCAGGAAATCGAGCCGGCCCCATTGCTGGGAGATCCGTTCGAACACAGCCTCGAGTTGACCCGGCTCGCGCACATCACACGGCACCACGATCGGACAGCCGAGCTGTTCAGCGAGCGGGACCACGTGAGGCGCGGCCTTGTCGTTGAGATACGTGACGGCGAGTTCGGCGCCGGCGTCGCGAAACGCGCGCGCGCAACCGAATGCGATGCTCTGATCGTTGGCGATGCCGACGACCAGACCCTTCTTACCTTGCAGGTTCATTTGCTCTCCGTAACCTCAGCACCGTGTCATCACCATGACAGGTGCATGCGACCAACCGCCGAGCGCGGCTGGCACGTCACCGCTCACTTCAGCAATTGCTGGCGCATCCGTAATAGCTCTTTGCGCCGGGCGGGCGTGGTCTCCGGATAGCTCATTTTGAGGGATTCCATGGTCTCGACGATCACCTGCGAGACGATCAGTCGCGCATTCTCCTTGTCGTCGGCCGGAACGGCGTACCACGGCGAGTCATCACTGGAGGTCTCGCTAAGGCACTTCTCGTAGGCGTCCATATAGTCGTCCCAGTACTGGCGCTCTTCGAGGTCGGCGGCGCTGAACTTCCAGTTCTTCTCCGGCTCGTCAATCCGCGCCAGGAAGCGCTTGCATTGCTCCTCCTTCGACAGATGCAGAAAGAATTTGACGATCCTGGTGCCGTTGGCGTGCAAATGTTCCTCCAGATTGCGGATCGATCGGTAGCGTTTGTGCCAGAATGACTTGCCGAAATTATCGCCATTCGGCACCTGCTCGCTCTGCAGGATGTCCGGGTGAACCCGGACGATCAGCACCTCCTCGTAGTAGGACCGATTGAAGATGCCGATCCGGCCACGCTCCGGCAGATCGCGGGTGGTTCGCCACAGAAAATCGTGCTGCAGCTCGGTCGCGCTCGGGTGCTTGAAGCTGAACACCTGGCAGCCCTGCGGATTGACCCCGGACATTACGTGCCGGATCACCCCATCCTTGCCGGCGGCGTCCATCGCCTGGAAGATCAGCAGCACGGCGTGGCGGTTGCTGGCGTAGAGCAGCTGCTGCAGGTCGCTCAGCCGTTCGACCTGGGCGCGGAGCAATTCGTGATAGTGCTCCTTGGATTCGTAGAACGGATCGACCTTGGTGGGCCATTTGCCGAGGTCGACTTTATCGCCCTCCTCGACCCGGAATTGCTTGGTCTTGATCTTCATTCCCGTCCTCTCGACGTCCTGAACCCGGGATCCGGCCGGCCGCCGCCCCGGCGGTCTCCCGTTCAGGGGAATTATAACCATCTGCGCGGCGAGGCCGCCACCGGCCCGTCCACGGCATTGAACTTAGTCAGGCTTCGTTCATGATCGCCGCCCTATGGTTGCAGCCGGTCGGGTATGGGCGCCACCAAGTGCACACCCGACATAAAGCGACCTCATTTGTACTTCATCTGCGCCCGGCCTGAGGGCTTATCTGGCGGCCTGAAGCGCTTGTGTAGTCAACGGAAATCACTATGGTGCGGGCCGCCCCGGACGGCCTCGGTTGCCGAACTGAGCCGGCACCCGTCGCTTCCGACGGTCCACAGCGCTGATAAGAGCGGTCGAGATGGAGACTTCTATTCCTAGTAAGGTTCTCGCCGCGCAGGCGCGCCGGAGCAACGCGGCGCGGATCGCGCTGTTTGTTCTGCCGCTGCTGCTGCTGGCGCCGGCGATCTGGAACGGCTATCCGCTGCTCCAATACGACACCGGAGGCTACCTCGCCCGCTGGTACGAGGGTTACCTCGTCATCAACCGGGCGACCTCCTACGGCATCTATCTGCATCTCGGTGAGCAGACCCAGTTCTGGCTCAACCTCGGCTTCCAGGCGATCGTTTCGCTGTGGCTGATCCAACTGACGCTGCGGGTATTCGGTATTACCAAACCGTTCCGGCTTGCAGCGATCGGCGTCGGCCTGATCGCCACCACGGCACTGCCGTGGATCACCAGCATGCTGCTGACCGATATCTTCGCCGGCTTGTCGGTGCTGTCGCTGTTCCTGCTGATCGCGTATCGCGACCAGACCTCGGCGGTCGAAAAGGTTCTGCTGTTCGTCTTCACGGCGTTCGCCGCCTCGACCCACAGCGCCACGATGATCGTGCTCACCGGAGTGTGCGTTGCCGGCTGGCTGCTGCTGCCCTGGCTGCGCGGCCGGGTCACCGCCTCCGGGCTGACCCTGGCCAGCTCGGCCCTCGTGGTCGGCGCGCTGCTGGTGCTCAGCTGCAACTACGCATTGTCCGGCAAATTCACCTGGACGCCGGGCGGCTCCGGCGTCGCGTTCGGCCGGATGCTGCAGGATGGCATCGTCAAGCGCTACCTTGACGACCACTGCCCCCGGCAACAGCTCAAGCTGTGCCCCTATAAGGACGAGCTGCCGCCGACCGGCGACGACTTCCTGTGGGGCGGCAACAACATGTTCGACAAGCTCGGCCGCTTCGAGGGCATGAGCGACGAGATGGAATTCATCTCCAAGCAGGCCGTGACCGCCTATCCGTGGATGCAGTTCAAGGCTGCCGCCAAGGCGACCTGGGATCAGCTGGTGCATGTGGCAACCGGTGAAGGCACCAATGGCTGGCTGCCGCACACCTACGGCATCATCGAGCGCTATCTGCCCGAGCAGAGCAAGGCGATGCGGGCGGCCAAGCAGCAGCATTGGGACATCAACTTCGACGCCGTGAACCTGGTCCATGTGCCGGTGGCGCTCGGATCGATGGTGCTGATGCTGGTGATCCTCGGCTCGGCGCTGTGGCGGCACCGGCTCGACGACGTGACGCTGCTGGCCGGCACAGTGACGCTCGCGCTGCTCGGCAATGCACTGATCTGCGGCATCATCTCCGGCCCGCATGACCGCTATGGTTCGAGGATCGTCTGGATCGCCACTTTCACGGCGATGATCGCGGCGATCAAATACTTCATCGACGACCACGACACCGCCGACGACGGCACGGATTGATCGTCGCTTTCGACAAACTCCACAAACAAAAGCCGCGCGGACCAGGTCCGCGCGGCTTTGTCGTTTCAGATCGCCCTGGCGTTACGGGCAGGGGTGACGCTGGCCGTCATAGCCGAGATAGGTGCCGGAGGCCGGGTCGTACGAACGGAAGCGCTGCGAGCAATACGCGTCGGCGTCGGCCGCACCGGCCTGTGCCTGACTGTTGGCGATCGCGCCGCCGATGATCGCGCCGGCCGCGAGGCCGCCGATCGCCGGGCCCCAGCCATAGCCGCCGTGGCGATGGTAACCGCCATGACCCCAGCCGCGGTGGCCGTGCCACCCGCCACCGTGCCAGCCATGATGACGCCATTGCACCTGCTGAACGGCGGCCGGCGTCTGCTGTGACGCAGCACCAGGCATCATCGGAGCGGCGGCCGCAGGCGCGGACGCCACGGCGAGCGAACCCAGCACCAGCGCGGCTGCGGGCAACATGCGCGATATCATCATTGAACTCTCCCTGTTTCTTGAAATCCGTTCGACATCGTCTGGCGTTCCGAGAGTCGGCTGCGCAGACGGTCTGCTGCGACAACGGCTGGTACCACCGACCGTTCCGATATTTGGCTGCGACGGAGTGCGCGGGCCGCCACCGCACACAATCAAGTTCCCTGGCCTGCATCGGATGCAACGCTGCGTCCCGGTGACTCCAAACACGTCAGGAAGCAGAACCACCCAGGTAGTCGATGCGCAGCCGGTCGCGATAGCGCGGCCGAAGCGGGGGTGTCGATCAGCGCCGCGCCACGACAGGCGGCGGACTAGCTCGGACGCCACCGCTGCCTCGCCGCTCGGCGCGGGCAGCGACAGTGAGCAGAGCCGCACCGGCTGCCAGCGCCCCTAAGGCCAGTCCGGCGCGGAGCCAGGCCGGATTGAATGGAAACACCCGCGGCGACGCCTGCCGGTCGAACCTGCCATGCGCGCCGGGGTCGCCGCGGCCAGCCGCAAACAAATTATCAGGTCGGTTCGGCGTCTCCGGCTCGGCGCTGGTTTCGTTGTCGATGCCGGCACGCGCCAAAATGCGATCGGCGACCGACGGCATCAGCATCTGCGCCACGATCGCTTTGACGGCGGAGGCTCCGACCCAATATTCGCGCGGCGCCCGCTCGGCGGCGCGAACCACCGCCTCGGCGATCGCTTCAGGCTGGTAGATCGGCGGCACCGGTGCCGCCTTGCGATCGAACTTGTTGCGGGCCCAATCGAACTGCGGCGTATTCACCGCAGGCAAATGCACCATGGTGAGGGTGATGGCGCTGTTCTCGTTCATCAGCTCGCTGCGCAGCGAGTCGATGAACCCACGGGTTGCGGCCTTGGCGGCGCAGTACGGTGCCTGAAATGGAATCGAGCGATACGCCAGCGCCGAACCGATCGAGATGATCGCACCGCGGTTGCGCGGACGCATGTGACGCAGCGCCGCCAGCGTGCCATGCACTTGGCCGAGATAGCTGACCTTGGTGACTTGGTGAAATTCGTCGGGCGTCAGGTCAACGCTCGCGCCGTACACCGTGACCATCGCATTGTTGACCCACAGGTCGATCGGACCGAACTCGGACTCGACGCGCGCGGCAGCGTCGAGCATCGCATTGGCATCGGCGACATCAGCCTCGATCAGCAGTGCCTCGCCGCCGAGGCGAATGATCTCACGCAGGGTGCTTTCGAGTCCTTCGCGCCCTCGCGCGATCAGGCCGACTTTGCAGCCGCGACGACCGAACGCCACAGCGATCGCCCGGCCGACGCCCGCACTTGCGCCGGTCACCACCACCGTTTCGATGACGTCGCGCCTGGTCATCAGTGTTTCCTTTGCGATCCGGACAAAGACGATTTGTCCCGACAACGCGGGGGCGGCGTTCCAGGTTGCTCTGCCGAAGGTGAAATCTCGGCCAGACGGCGCACAGCGACGGCAGAAACACACAAGGGACGGCGCTGAGCCGTCCCTTGTCGTCGTTCACGAGATGGATGCCGTGAGGCTCAGCCCTTGGCGATCGGCACCGCGACGAAGCGGGCAGCCGAGTCCGCGGTCTTCACCCGCATCAGCACGGTCTTCTTGCCGTCCTTGCTGGCTGCGGTCAGTGCGTTGCGGACGTCGCCCGTGTTGGTCACCGCCTTGCCGCCGACGTCGAGAATAACGTCACCGGTACGCAGGCCCTTGTCGGCGGCAGGTCCGTCCGGGTCGATGCCGGTGACGACCACACCGTTCTTGCCGGCACCATCGACGTCGCTGGCCGGCGCTACGCGCAGGCCGAGATACGGGCGGGCACCGTCGCGATCACCGCTGTTGTCGGCGACCTTCTGATGATCCCCGGGCATTTCGGCGAGCGTCAGATCGATGGTCTTGGACTGGCCATTGTGCAACACGTCGAGCTTCACCGAGGAGCCCGGCGTCAGCGTGCTGATGGTGCGGGCGAGCGCGCGGGAGTCCTTGACCTCCTTGCCGTCGACCGCGGTGATCACGTCGCCGGCCTTGATGCCAGCCTTCGCGGCCGGGCTGCCGTCCTGCGGACTGTCGACCAGGGCGCCGCGGGCCTGCTTCATGCCGAGGCTGTCGGCGATCTCCGCCGTGACCGGCTGTACCTGGACGCCGAGCCAGCCGCGGGTGACGTAGCCCTTGTCCTTGAGCTGCGACACCACCAGCTTCGCGGTCGCGGCCGGAATATCGAAGCCGATGCCGACCGAGCCGCCCGACGGCGAATAGATCGCCGTGTTGACGCCGATCACATTGCCATTGGTGTCGAACGCCGGGCCGCCGGAATTACCCTTGTTGATCGGCGCGTCGATCTGCACGTAGTCGTCATAGGGGCCCGAGCCGATGTCACGGCCGCGCGCCGAAACGATGCCGGCCGTCACCGTGCCGCCGAGACCAAACGGATTACCGACCGCGATCACCCAGTCGCCGACCCGCGCCGGCGCATCGGCGAAGTTGACGTGCGGAAAGTCGGTCTTGCCGTCGACCTTGATCAGCGCCAGGTCGGTCTTGTCGTCGGTGCCGACGACCTTGGCGGTATAGATGGTGCCGTCATCGGTCGTCACCTGCACCGACTTGGCGTGATCGACCACATGATTGTTGGTGACCGCGTAGCCATCGGCGGTGATGAAGAAACCGGAGCCTTCCCCGGTGATCATCTGGTGCCGCTTCGGCATGCCTTCAGGACCGCGGAAGCCGAACTGACGCTCGAACTGCTGGAACGGCGCGAGGCCGCGCGGCATCTGCATCTGGTCGCCGTCACCATCGTCACGCACCAGCGGCGTGGTCTGGCGATCGTCATCGATCTTGACCCGGACCGAAATCACCGCAGGCTTCACCTTGTCGACCAGATCGCCGAACCCTGCCGGGGCCGGCTTGCCGTTCTCGGCCGCGTAGGCCGGAGACGTCAGCGACGGCATCTCGCGGGTGAGATAGCCGGCGCCGCCGAGCGCCACCACCATGCTCAAGCCGGCAGCGGAAGCCAGCAGCGACAGACGCCGCGGCCTCAACACTTTGCGGATATGAGCCTCGGTTTGAGCTGATACGTGGTCGAAGGGGTCGCCTTGCATGACGTGGTCTCCATCTGGTCGATCGTGAACGTGAAACGATGAGACCGAATATAGGAGAGCGACCTTACGGCGAGCTGTGCCGGATATTAATCTTCGGCAAGATGCTATCACGCGCACGCGAGCACAGACCGGGACGTTTTGCGCGGAGATGGAAGACGCGGTGCTTACTTACGATTCTGTAAGGAGATCAGATGCGAGATTGGCTCACGCGCGAGAGTGACGGCGTCTGCGCTGGCACACGCCGTCTCCTGCTCGCTTAGCGACGCTTCATCGAGACCGAGATCTGTCGCACGTCATTGCCTTGCGGCACGATCGTGACCGACTGCGACGCGCCGCGGGAGGCGACCGACAATGAGGCGTTGAAGCCCGGCCCCGCCACCTGCGCCGAAATGTTGCCGCCGCGCACCGTGCCCGACACATTGCCGGTGACGTTGCGCGTCGCCTCGCTCCAGGTGCCGGAGAGGCGGCCCCCGGACTCTTCGACGTTGCTCGAAATGTCGAACTTGTAACTGTCGCTGGCGCAGGTCAGCTTCTGCTGCATCAGACGACCGTCGCCGCCGACTGCGTAAGACGCCTGGCAGCGAATCCGCTCGGCCGAGCCGTCCGACATCTGCACGCGTCCATTGCCCGCCCAGTATCCGGCCAGACCGTCGAAAGCTCCCGCAGCCACACCCGCAGTGGGCGCGAGCAGCAGCGCACCAGCGAAGCCGGCGGCGAGGATGGGAGCGGCGAAACGAAAGGTCATGAGGGCCTCCGGAGGACGAACGACAGCAAGCGGCGCAGAACCCCGCCGCGCGGGTCTTGCACAACGATCCTGCCGGCGTTCGGTTTCATCGGCCCACGGCCACAGCTCTAGCCGAGCAGCAGCGCGATCAGCGTGCCGACGACCACGCCGGCGCAGGCGCCGGACAGGACGAAAACCGAGCCCCACAACAGAAAATAGCCGACCACCGCGCCGAGCGTCTTGTCGAGGTGGTCGCCGTACATCCAGAACGAGGCCGCGCAACCGGCGAGGATGATCGCCGCGATCGCGACTCTCAGCCACAGCGCCTGGCGCGACGCGCGCGCTACGAACCAAGCTCCCCACCCAACGGCGGCGGCGAGCAGCACCCAGCCAATGATCAAACGGACGGCCATGACGGTTTCCAGGGTACAGAGGACGACCTACGCCGTGGAGTCGACGAACGGATGACGGATCGCCGCCACGGCGGATTTCCATTACATTATCGGTGCGCGGGCGTCCCTGCCCGGTCGTGAACCTTACGGAATTACCCTGCCGCCGATGTGATGGTGAATGGCTCTCCCTTCTGATTCCGATTCGCGCGAGCCTTCGCCGCCGCTGTTTCAGGGCCGCGGGCTGACCAAGCGGTTCGGCAGCTTTGTCGCCAATCAGGCGATCGATCTCGACATCGCCGGCGGCGAAGTTCACGCGCTGCTCGGCGAGAACGGCGCCGGCAAGTCGACGTTGGTGAAGATGATCACCGGGCTGCTGCAGCCGGACGAGGGCCGGATGATCTGGCGCGGGACGCCGATCGCCTTCGCAGGCCCGGCGGAAGCGCGAGCTTGCGGCATTGCCGCAGTGTCGCAGCACTTCGCGCTGTTCGACAATCTCACCGTGGTCGAGAATGTCGCGCTCGGGCTCGATCGCCGCATCTCGGTCGGCAAGCTGGCGCCGGAGCTGGAGCAGATCTCGCAGCGCTACGGCCTGCCGCTCGATCCCAGACGCGAAGTATGGCGGCTGTCGGTCGGCGAGCGGCAGCGGATCGAGATCGTCCGCGCGCTGCTGCAAGACCCGCAACTTCTGATCCTCGACGAGCCGACCGCGGTGCTGACACCTGCCGAAGCTGACCGTCTGTTCGACGTGCTGGAACGGCTGAAGGCCGATGGCCGCGCGCTGTTGTACATCTCGCACAAGCTCGACGAAGTGAGGCGGCTTGCCGGCGTCGCTACCATCCTGCGCGCCGGCCGCGTCGTCGGCAGCTGCGACCCCCGTCAGGAAAGCGCGGCCTCGATGGCCCGGATGATGGTCGGCAGCGACGTGACGGTGCCGAAGCAATCCAGCCACCCGATCGGCAGCCCGTTGCTGAGCGTCAACGGCCTGACGCTGCGTCCCGACGATCCGCATGGCGTGACGCTGCGCGACCTCTCCCTCGAAGTGCGTAGCGGCGAGATCGTCGGCATTGCCGGAGTTGCCGGCAACGGCCAGGACGAGCTGTTCGCGGCGCTGTCCGGCGAGACGAGAATCGGACAATCGGACGCAATCAAGATTGTCGGCGAGGCCGCCGGAAGGGTCTCGATCAACCAGCGGCGCCAGCTCGGCGCCGCTTTCGTGCCGGAACAGCGGCTCGGCCACGCCACGGTGCCGACGATGAGCCTGTCCGACAACGCATTGCTGACCGGACATGCGACCGGGGGACTGACGAGGTTCGGCTTGGTCGACCGCGGCGCCGCGCTGGCGCTGGTCGATCAGGTCAGCGAGGCCTTCGACGTGCGCAAAGCCAACCGTGATCCGGAAGCTGCACGGCTCTCCGGCGGCAATCTGCAGAAGTTCATCGTCGGCCGCGAGATCCTGCGGCAACCGCGCCTCTTGGTCGTCGATCAGCCGAGCTGGGGATTGGATGCCGGCGCGGCCAGCGCGATTCGCCAAGCGCTGCTCGATCTTGCGGCGCGCGGCGCGGCCGTGCTGGTGATCAGTCAGGATCTGGACGAGTTGATCGAGATCGCCGATCGCATCGCGGTGATGTTTCACGGCCGGCTGTCACCGCCGCGTCCCGTCAGCGAGATCGGCCGCGATCAATTGGGGCTGTTGATGGGCGGCAGCGACTGGCCAACGGAGGTGCGCGATGTCGCTGGTGCTTGAGAGGCGCAGCGAACGATCGGTGGCGATTGCGCTTCTGTCCCCGCTGCTCGCGATCACGCTGACGCTGCTGACCCTGACAATCGTGTTCGTGGCGCTCGGCAAAAATCCGGCTGCGGCGCTGGCGGTGTACTTCATCACGCCGCTGACCGACGGTTACTCGCTGCAAGAGATCGCGGTGAAGGCCTCGCCGCTGATCATGATCGCGGTCGGGCTGGCGCTGTGCTACCGCGCCAACGCCTGGAACATCGGCGCAGAAGGACAACTGCTGATCGGCGCCATCGCCGGCAGCGGCTTGGCGGTGATGACGCACGGGACCAATCCCGGCCCGTGGCTGCTGCCGGCGATGTTGCTGGCCGGAGCGCTGGCCGGCGCCGCCTATGCGCTGATTCCGGCGCTCTGCAAGGTCAGGTTCGGCGCGTCGGAAATCCTGATCAGCCTGATGCTGGTTTATGTCGCCGGCCTGCTGCTCGACTATCTGGTGCGCGGGCCGTGGCGCGATCCGGCAGGCTTCAACTTTCCGACCACCGCCGAGTTCGACCCTGCAGCGATGCTGCCGCTGCTGATTGCCGGCAGCCGCGTTCATGCCGGCCTGATCCTGACGTTGATCGCGGTCGTGGCCGCCGCCGTTCTGCTCGGCCGCACGCTGAAGGGATTCGAAATCCGCGTGGTCGGCACCGCCCCACGCGCCGCACGGTTCGCCGGCTTCAATGCCGATCGTCTGGTGCTGACGACGTTTGCGATCTCCGGCGCCCTGGCCGGCCTCGCCGGCATCATCGAAGTCGCCGGACCGATCGGGCATTTGCAGCCGGATATCTCGCCGGGCTACGGCTTCACCGCGATCATCGTGGCGTTTCTCGGCCGCCTCAATCCGCTCGGTATTCTCGCCAGCGGTCTGTTCCTCGCGCTAACCTTCATCGGCGGCGAGCAGGCCCAGATTGCGCTCAAACTGCCGCAGGACATGACCGGCGTGATCCAGGGCATCCTGCTGTTCTACGTGCTCGCCTGCGACTCGCTGATTCTGTACCGGATCCGCTGGCGCAGCCCGCAACGAAAGGCGTTGCATGGGCCTCGTTGAAGCCATCCTGCTGTCGATCGTCACCGCCTCGACGCCGCTGTTGCTGGCGGCGAGCGGCGAGCTGATCACTGAGCGCGCCGGCGTTCTCAACCTCGGCGTCGAAGGCATGATGCTGATCGGCGCGGCGTGCGGTTTCGCCGGCGCCTGGGCGACCGGGTCGACCGCGATCGGCGCGCTGTGCGGGATCGCAGCCGGCGTCGCGCTTTCGGCGCTGTTCGCAGCGGCTGCGATCGGGCTTGCGATCAATCAGGTCGCGGCCGGCCTGGCGCTGACGATCCTCGGCACCGGTCTCGCCGGCCTGATCGGCGCGCCGTTCGTCGGCGAGAACATCACCGCTGCACCGCATCTGTGGCTGCCGTGGCTCACCGACATTCCGCTGATCGGCAAGCTGCTGTTCGGCCAGGACGCGCTCGTCTATCTGGCAATCGCGCTGATCGCGGCGATCGCCTACTTGCTCGCCCGCACGCGGACAGGACTCATCCTGCGGGCGGTCGGCGACGATCCGGCCTCGGCGCATGCGCTGGGCTACAACGTCGCGGCGATCCGGACGCTGGCGGTGCTGTTCGGTGGCGGCTGCGCCGGGCTCGCCGGTGCCTATCTGACGCTCGCCTACACGCCGTTCTACGCGCCCGGCATGACGGCGGGTCGCGGCTGGATCGCGTTGGCACTGGTGGTGTTTGCCTCGTGGCGGCCGGGCCGGCTGGCGGCCGGCGCCATCCTGTTCGGCGCGGTGTCGATCCTGCAGCTGCACGCCCAGGCGATCGGTCTCGGGGTGCCATCTCAACTTATGTCTGCGCTGCCCTATCTTGCCACGGTGCTGGTGTTGGTGCTGATCTCGCGCGTCCGCCGCGGCGGGTCTGTGGCGCCGGCGGCGCTCGGAACCGCCTTCGTGCCGGAGCGCTAGCAACGAGATCCGAGAGCCGTGCGGCGGGGGCGCGGGACTCGCACAGGACGATCCCCGAGCGATGAAGCGGAGATTCGGATGAACAAGGCGATCATGGCGGCGCTGGTGCTGACGGCGAGCTGCGCAGGGCTGTCGGTGGCGACGGCCCAGGACAAGCCGGAGAGCAAACCCGACAAGTTGAAGGTCGGCTTCGTCTATGTCGGCCCGGTCGGCGACTTCGGCTGGTCGTATCAGCACGATCAGGCGCGCCAGGCGATCGTCAAGGAATTCGGCGACAAGGTCGAAACCACCTACCTGGAGAAGGTCAGCGAAGGCCCTGACGGCGAGCGCTCGATCGAACAGCTCGCCCGTGCCGGCAACAAGCTGATCTTCGTCACCTCGTTCGGTTACATGGACTCGGTGATCAAAGTCGCCAAGAAGTATCCGGACGTGAAGTTCGAGCACGCCACCGGCTACAAGCGCGAGCCGAACGTCTCGACCTATGCGGGCCGGTTCTACGAAGGCCGCACCATCCAGGGCACGATCGCGGCAAAGATCTCCAAGAAGGGCGTGCTCGGTTATATCGGCTCGTTCCCGGTGCCCGAAGTGATCTCCGGCATCAACGCCACCATGCTGGCGGCGCAGAAGATCAATCCGAACATCAAGGTCAAGATCGTCTGGGTGAACTCCTGGTTCAATCCCGGCAAGGAAGCCGACGCCGCCAAGGCGCTGATCGATCAGGGCGCCGACGTGATCATGCAGCACACCGACAGTGCCGCAGCGGTGCAGATCGCCAACGAGCGCGGCATCCACGCGTTCGGCCAAGACTCCGACATGATCAAGTTCGGACCGAAGGCGCAGCTCACCGCCATCATCAACAACTGGACGCCGTACTACGTGTCGCGCGTCAAAGCGGTGATGGACGGCAACTGGGCATCGCAGGATGTCTGGGAAGGCCTGAAGGACAAGATGATCCAGATGGCGCCCTACACCAACATGCCGGACGACGTGAAGAAGCTCGCCGCCGACACCGAGGCTGGCATCGCCGCCGGCACCATCAAGCCGTTCGCCTGCCCAATCCTCGATCAGGAGGGCAAAGAGGTCGAATGCAAAGGCGGCGATCAGCTCGACGACGGCCAGATCCGCGGCATGAATTTCTACGTCAAAGGCATCGACGATAAGATTCCGGGGAAGTAACGGCGCGAGGCGCGCGTGCACAGGGCACAAGCGTTACCCCGATGATGACGTCATACGCGGGCTTGACCCGCGTATCGATCGCAAGCGAAAGCGCGCTGACTCACTTCAGGACGATGGATTGCCGGGTCAAGCCGGCAATGACTGCGCAGGAGAATCGACGCGAACCTCTGCCGCGTCGGTCGGTTTCCTCAATGCAGCCGCGGCGCCTTGAGGAACTTGGCACGGTCGGAGGAATGCAGCACCACGTCGAAGGTGGCGCCGCCGCTGAACAGCGTCAGCGGCACCTCGACGCCCGCGGTGCCGAGCGCCCAGACCTTGCGATAGAACTCCGCTTCGCTGGCCACCTTGTCGCCCGCAACTGCAAGGATGACGTCGCCGGTCTTCAGCTCGGCGCGCGCCGCCGGACCTTTCGGCGCAATCCCGACCACCACGACCTTGTCCTCGATCTCGGTTGAATACAGCCCGAGCCAAGGCCGCACCGGTTTGTTCGGCCGGCCGAACTTGCGCAGGTCGCTCAGCACCGGCGGCAGCAGATCGATCGGCACGCTCATATTGTAGTGCTCATTCGAGCCGCTGCGCTCGATCTGCAGCGAGCCGACGCCGATCAGCTCGCCGGTCGCCGACAACAGCGCAGTGCCGCCCCAATTCGGATGCGACGGCTCGGTGAAAATCGCGTCGTCGATCAGATACTCCCAATAGCCGGCGAATTCCTGGCGCGCGGCAATGCGCCCGGCCACCGAACGGGTACGGCCGCCGACGCCGCCGATGATGACGCGCTCGCCCGCCTTGGCGAAAGCAGAGCGGCCGAGCGGCAGCGGCGGCAGGTCGATCGGGCCGAGCGCCTGGACGAGGCCGAAACCGCTCTCCTGATCAAAACCGAGCGGATGGCCTTCGACAACGCGGCCATCGCCGAGATGCAGCCACACCGTTTCGGCTTCGGTGATCAGGTAGCCGATCGTCAGCACCAGGCCGTCATCGATCAGGACGCCATTGCCGGCGCGCTCGGTGCCGAGCGTCCCGGCAGTGTAGGCATCGGCCGGGATGATCGCGTGCAGCCCGACAACCGCGGACAACGCACGATCGAGATCGAAGCCGAAATCGGACGAGCGAGGCCGGATCGCGGCCGGGACATTCCATTCGGGGAGCGAAGGCATCCGGCGTCTCCTGTTGCGCAACACCGCGTGCAACCGGAAATATCGGGGCCTCGGGGACGATTTGCAAGCCGGCGTCACCGTGCCGCGGGCGGCGGCGCCAAGCGTCGGCGGACGGAGGCTCAGCCCTCCTTATGGACGCCCGAGCCCTCGACGATCTTGCGCCAGCTTTCGGTTTCCGCCGCCAGCATCGCGCCGAACTGCTTGGCGTCGCCATGCAGCGCAATGGCGCCGAGATCGGCAATGCGCTGCTTGATCGCCGGCTCGTCCAGCGCCGCATTGATCTCGCGGTTGAGCAGATCGACGATCGGCTGCGGCGTGCCGTGCGACGCGCCGACGCCGTAGAACGAGCTGGTGTCGTAACCGGTCAGCGTGTCGCCGATCGGCGGCACGTCCGGCAGCACCGCCGAGCGCTCGCGGCTGGTGACGCCGAGCGCGCGGATCTTGCCGGCCTGCGCCAGCGCGAACGACGAGGTGACGTTGTCGAACATCGCCTGAATCTGGCCGCTCATCAGGTCGGTCAGGCCCGGCGCCGAGCCGCGATATGGCACGTGCACCATCTCGACGCCGGCCATCGACTTGAACAACTCACCCGACAGATGCAGCGAAGTCCCGATGCCCGACGAGCCGACGCTGATCTTGCCCGGATGCGTCTTGGCATAGGCGATGAACTCCGCGACGTTATTTGCCGGAATATCGTTATTGATCACCAGCACCAGCGGAATGCGGGCGATGCCGGCGACCGGCGTAATGCTCTTGGCGAAGTCGAACGGCAACGCGCGGTCGAACGAGGCGTTGATCGCATTCGCGGTGCTGGTCAGCAGCAGCGTGTAGCCGTCAGCAGGCGAATTGATCACCGCCTGGGTGCCGATCGTGCTGCCGGCACCTGGCTTGTTCTCGACAACGAAGCTCTGACCGAGCTTCTCGGACAGATACTGACACACCAGGCGCGACAGCACGTCGGTGGCGCCGCCGGCCGCATAGGGCACGATCCACTTCACCGGACGATTCGGATACGCCGCCGATTCCGCCAGCGCCGGCGAGACCAGCCGCGCACCAGCGGCGCAGATCGCCGCGCCTGCCGCCGTCCCAAGCAATGCTCTCCTGCTGATCGTCATCGCATCCTCCATGTAATCCTGCTGAACACTGCGATAGCGCAGACGAAGCGCCTCGCGCATGCACGGACCGCGATCGTGGTAAAGGCGCATGAACGGCGAGGCGGAGATCTTCGGGATTAGCGATAAGTTGTCGTTAATTCCGCCGCTTCATACTCGCCCGGCGGGCTCAATATGCCCAACTGTTCTGCGCCGGAGTCACGGCACACCTGCGGCAAGGTTAACGAGACCTTACAGACCGAGCGATGCAAGGTTGAACCGATGACCGACTTTGCCCTCGCGCCGCAGGACGCTGTTCGAGCCAGCCCGCCCCGTCTCAAAGCCCTGCAGCTCGGCCTGCTGTGGCTGGTCGGTGCCAGCGGCGCGATCGTGTTCATCGAGCCGAGCCCCTACGAAATCGCCATCGTGCTGGCGCTGGGAGTCCTCGCCGTCACCGGCGGGCTCCGGCTTGCGCCGGCGCTGATCGTTCCGATCGGACTGCTGATCGGAATCGAGCTCGGCTACAGCATCGGCGCGGTCGGCTTGATGGACGACCCCATCATTCTGAACTGGATCCTGACCTCGTGGTACATGGCGGTGACCGCGATGTTCTTCGCGATGGTGTGCCTGCAGGACACCCGCGAACGCGCCGAAGCGATCGCCCATGGTTATCTGGTCGGCGGCCTCATCGCGGCACTGGCCGGCATCGTCGGTTACTTCAATCTGCTGCCTGGCGGGCAGGATCTCTTGACCTATGTGGGGCGCGCGCGCGGCACGTTCAAAGATCCGAACGTGCTCGGCGCGTTTCTGATCTTTCCAGCGATCTACAGCCTGCAGCGGGCGATCGAAGGTTCGTTCTGGACGATGGTGCGCAACGGCGTCGCGTTCGGCATCATTTCGCTTGCGGTGTTCCTGGCTTTCTCGCGCGCCGCCTGGGGCATGCTGGCGGGCGCTTCGCTGCTCACCGTGGCGCTGATGTTCATCACCGCGCCGACCCAGCAGCGGCGGCTGCGGATCGTCGTCCTCGCCGCACTGGCGCTGATCGTGCTCGCCGCCACGATTGCGGTGCTGCTGTCGTTTGACCAGATCGACGCGCTGTTCAAGGAGCGCGCCAGCCTGTCGCAGCCTTACGACAGCGGCCGGTTCGGCCGGTTCGGCCGGCATCTGCTCGGCGCAAAGATGGCGCTCGACTATCCGACCGGCATCGGTCCGTTACAATTCAGGCGGTTCTTCCCCGAGGACACTCACAACTCGTTCCTCAACGCCTTCATGTCCGGCGGCTGGATCAGTGGCACGCTGTATCCGGCTCTGGTGTTCGTGACGGCGGCCTATGGGCTGCGCAACGTGTTTGTACGTACGCCGTGGCAGCGGGTCACAATCGTCGTGGTAACCGCGATGGTGGTAACGCTACTCGAGAGTTTCATCATCGATACCGACCATTGGCGGCACTATTTCATGCTGGTGGGCTTGACTTGGAGCCTGGCGATCGCCAGCACTCGGTTCCGACGCGGCCAATCAAATCCGGCTGTTTCCGCGGGCTGACCGCCCGCCACAGAGCATCGAACGCAGCGCATGACCAAACGCCACATCCTCGTAACCGGCGGCGCCGGCTACATCGGCAGCCACATGACGCTCGCCCTGCTCGGCGCCGGCGAGCGACCGCTGGTGATCGACAACCTCTCCACCGGTTCGCGCGCGATCGTGCCAGCCGAGGTGCCGTTCTTCGAGGGCAATGTCGGCGACGCGGACTTCGTCGGCCGGATCATGGACGAGCACCCGATCGAGGCGATCATTCATTTCGCCGCCAGCATCGTGGTGCCGGAATCGGTCACCCAGCCCCTCGCCTACTACGGCAACAACACGGCCAACGCGCGCACGCTGCTCGACTGTGCGGTCAAGCGCGGCGTGCCGCATGTGGTGTTCTCGTCGACCGCTGCGGTCTATGGCGAGCCGGACCGCACACCGGTCGAAGAAGACGACCCGACCCGTCCGATCAATCCTTACGGCCGCTCCAAGCTGATGGTCGAATGGATGCTGGCCGACGTCGCGCAGGCCTATCCGTTCAGCTACGCGGCGCTGCGCTATTTCAATGTCGCCGGCGCCGACCCCCAAGGCCGCGCCGGACAATCCACGCCGAACGCGACCCATCTGATCAAGATCGCGGTGCAGGCCGCGCTCGGCAAGCGTCCAGGCCTCGACGTTTACGGCACCGACTATTCGACCCCAGACGGCTCGTGCATCCGCGACTACGTGCATGTGTCGGATCTGGCGCAGGCACATCTCGATGCGCTGGATTATCTGCGTGCCGGCAAGCCGAGCATCACCTGCAACATCGGCTATGCCAACGGCTACTCCGTGCTCGATGTGATCGATGTGGTGAAGCGTGTCTCGGGCGTCGACTTTGAAGTGCGGATCAAGGGGCGGCGCGCCGGCGATCCCGCCGCACTGATCGCTGCCAATCAACGTGCCCGGACCGCGCTGAACTGGACGCCGCGCTACGACGATCTCGAGCAGATCGTGCGCGACGCGCTCGCCTGGGAGCGCCGTCTCGGCTAAGACAGCACGGCCAGCCCGCTGTCTCACCGCGGGACGACGCACCAGATCGGTACAGCCCCGGACGCTTGCAGGACAGCTGCTGCCACCTTTCTACGATCGCGGCGATGCGGCCTTAACCACTTTACCTTGTTGGATGGAGGCGGTTGGCAAAAGGTTGCTTCCATTAGTCGAATGATCGATTGTTCCGCCGCAAAGTCGATCGACCTTGAGGGTCGAGAGGAAGTGGAATGTCCAACACGCAAGACAGCGGCGAACAGCCGAATGCGACGGCAGGCGCCGAACGGCGCAAGTCGGATCGCAGGAAAGCTGCGTTTTGGATTCCATTCGAGCAGAATCTGCCGCACGGCGAGCGCCGCGTTTCCGGCGATCGCCGCCGTGAGCGGTTCGGGCAGTGGCCGCGTGTTGTGCTCGGCGGACTGCCGATCGTCGTCAGCGACCAGACTGAGACTGCGCGCGCGATGGTCGATGAAGCGCTGCAGCGTCGCGGGCTGTGGCGCTATCCGGCCTACATGACGTCTGCGAACGGCGAAGTGACGTATCGCTGCGCGGTCGACGAAACCGAGCGCAAGCTGGTGACGGAGGCCGACGCCATTCATGCGGACGGCATGCCGCTGGTGTTCGTGTCGCGATTCCGCTGCGGCCAATCGCTGCCTGAACGCGTCGCTACCACCGATCTGTTCCACGAGGTCGCGCGCGAGGCCAGCAAGCGCGGCGCGACCATGTACATGCTCGGCGCCAACGAAGACTCCAACCGCCGCGCGGTCGAACGCGCGCAGCGCCGCTATCCCGGGCTGCGCCTCGTCGGCCATCGCCACGGCTATTTCGCCGACGAGGCCGAGGAAATCGCAGTGTGCCGCGAGATCGGCGCGCTCGCGCCGGACATCCTGTGGGTGTCGATGGGCGTGCCGCGCGAACAAGCGTTCGTGGTGCGCAATCGCCATCGCCTGACCACCGTCGGCGTGATCAAGACCTCGGGCGGCCTGTTCGACTTCCTGTCGGGCTCGAAGCCGCGCGCGCCGCAATGGATGCAGAAGATCGGCCTCGAATGGCTGTGGCGCATGGCGCTGGAGCCGCGACGCCTCGGCGTGCGCTATCTGAAGACCAATCCTTACGCAATGTATCTGCTGCTGACGCGGTCGCGCTGACCTTTCCTTCTCCGCTTAACGCGGATGCATCAGCGCGTCGATTACACCGGCGTCCAACCTGCCGGTGCGCGGATCGGCCAGACCAAATCCCTGATCCAGCTCCCAGTAAGTCCAGCCCCAGCAATTCGCTTCTGCCGAATCCACCACGGACTCCAACCAGCGCAACCGGCTGTCGCGCGGTGCCGCCGGTTTGAACACGCCGAATTCGTTGATGATCAACGGCCGCGCGTAGCGCTCCTGCCAGGCGACCGCCGGAATCAGCTGCCGGGCCACATAACTCGGCGAGGCAGCCTGAGCAATCGCCTTGTCCAGCTCCTGCAACGCTTCCATGTCGCCGCGCGCGGTCAGCTCGCTGCGCAGTCTCGCCACGGCTGGATCATTGGCGACAAGCGGAAACGGCAGGTCACGAACCCGGCTCAGCGGATTGTTCGGGTCCCAATGGCCCTGATGGGTGAACACCATCGGATCGTAGAAATGCAGCGCATAGACGACGTTGCGGTCGGCCAGCGGCCTGAACTGCGGCAGCGAATCGGCGCGTTGCCAATAGGTCGGGCCAACGATCAGTGTGGTCTGCGGCAACTGCCCCCGCACGAAGGCAGCGAGTTGTTCGACTTCACTCTGCCAGCGATCCGGCGCGATATCCGGTTCATTCAGCAGTTCAGCGAACACCCGTTCCACCGGGTGCTTGCGGATCACCGTCGCAAGGCTGCTCCACGCGTCGGTGAGCGCCGCCATCGAGGACTTCGGATCATCGCGGTGGAGGCGGCCGAAGCCGTCCCCGGGATGCAGGTCGACCGACACATGAAAGCCCAGACCGATCAGTTCGGTGAGCGCCGTATCGACGCCGGCGAGCTGTCGTTCGATCGTGGCCGGCGGACTGAATGCCCGCATCACCAGATCGCCGGCGACCGGAAGCCTCACATGGGTGAAGCCCGCGCTGCGCACGGCGCGGAGTAGCTCCAGGCTCGGAGCCTGGAGCCGCTCGTTCTCTGTCCAATTCGAGACATTTACGCCGCGAGCCAGCGCGGCGATGGTCTGAGGCGGAACGCCGGATGTCGGGCCCGTGCAGCGGCCCTGCGCATCGGCCTGCGCGCTCCAGCACAGTGCGAAGAGCGCGACGGCGGTGCAAGCGATCGCGCCTCGGCTGAGCATGCGCCGTACGCCGGTCAGCTCGCCAGCCGCGCGGCGATGGTCGCAGCGGCGGGAGCCGGTTGCGCGCTGGCCTTGTTGACGACCACGCCAACCGGTGCGTGACCACTCCGCGACAGCAACGCCTGCGCTTCCAGCGCGGCGCCAGCGTCGGTCACGGCGCTGTCGATCACGAGCAGATTGAGATCGGTATGAGCAGCGATCTCGGCGACCTCCGGATGCGAGGCAAGCGCCGGGGCGTCGATCAAGATCAGGTCGAATTCGCTGCGAACATCGTTCTGTACCGTTACGTCGGGTGCCGCGGCGATCAGACGGACGACGGACGGGATGGTCGTCTTCAGCACGCGAACGAGAGCGCCGCCATCCGGCTCTGCGCGGTTCGACGGCGCGGTGCGCGACTGCCCTGCGACTTCGATAACAACGCTCAGCATTCCGCGATCGACCGCAATCGCGTTCAGCGCGCGCGCCACGGAGCTCTTGCCGGCGCCGGGATCGACCGACGTCACCAGCACCACCTTGCCATGTTGCGAGGGCTTAACACCGATCGCATCGAGCAGCCCGACGACGTAGTGATCGAGCCGCCGCTCGCCGCCCAGCATCGCGAGCTTGCCGCCGAGGGTGCGGACGCCCGATAGATCGGGAATCCGCGCAACAATCGGCAGGCTGGCATAGTCGGCCGGAGGCTTCTTGTCTTCCACCGGCGGCGCTGCGGCTTCGACCGGCACAGGCGCGGTCGCGCCTTCCGGCGGACCAGAATTGTCGGCCCGCTCCGGCTGGTTCGACATCGACTCCCAGATTGCAGTGATGGCAATCGACACCAGGATCGATGCCACCGCGATGGCGGCGATCAGCACCAGCAGCGGCGGACGGTTCGGCCGGGTCGGCGGCGTCGCAAACGAAGCCACCTTGGTCTGGCTCGCCTGCAGCAGGCGCTGCTGATTGGTGGCGTTGTAGCGCTCCAGGAATTGCTCGTAGATCGCCCGATTGGCGTTGGCCTCGCGCTGCAACTCTTTGAGTTTCACAGAAGCCTGGTCGTCGCCGAGCATCTCGGTCTCGAGCGTCTTCAATTGCTGTTCCAGCGCCTTCTGCTGGTCGCGCATCGCCTCATAGTCGGACTTGGCGCTGGCGATGTTGCGTTTGCGCTCGGCCTCGATCTGGCGATTGAGCTCGGCAAGCTGATTATAGGCGATCACCAGCTCCGGATGGCGATCGCCGAGGACAGCGCGCTTCTGAGCGATCTGATCGTTGAGCTGGGTGCGCTGGGTGCGCAGCACGCTGACGAGGTCGGACTTCGATCCGGTCGAGCCATCGACCTCGGATTTCAGGTCGCGCTGCGCCTGCTCGTAGCGGTTTTTAGCTTCCTCGGTGCGCAGTCGCGCTGCGGACACCTGCTGGGTCAGCTCGGTGACCCGGAGCTGACGCGTCGTGCTTTCGCGGCCGGCATCGACAATGCGGTACTGCGTCTTGAACGCCGCGACGGCGTCTTCCGACGCCCGCAGCTTTTCATTCAGCGTCTTCAGGCGGCCGTTGAGCCAGCCGGCGGCCTCGTCGGCGGCGACAGCGCGCACCTGGGTCTGACTGGCGACGAATGCTTCGGCGACCGCGTTGGCGTAATACGCCGCGCGCTGCGGATCCTTCGCCACGAACGTCATCTCGATCACGTAAGTCAGGCCGCGCCGCGCGATCTCCAGATGCTTGCGGAACCGCTCAAGCACGCGGGCCGGATCGGTCTCGCTGCCGGCGATCTCATGATCTTCGACAACTTTCAGCTTCTCGACCAAGGGCCGCAGGAAACCATCCGACTTCGCAATTTCGATCAGGCTCTGCAGCGCAGCGGCGTCCTGACCAATCCCGGGCAGCACCTCCTGATCGGTCGTGACGCGCTGCTCACGTGGATCGACCATCACCAGTGCGGTGGCCGCATAGCGGACCGGCAGCAGCCACAGCACGATCATGCCAAGCACGAACAGCGCACCGGCAAGCAGCACGATCCGCTTGAGATTGTCACGCAGGAACTTGCTGATAACGGCGGGCGTCAGTTTGGCTTTGATCAGGTCGCCTCGATCGGTCGGAAGCTGATCAGGGCTCTCCCAGATGTCCGCAGTCGGACGCGGGGCGGGGACCGCCTTGTCCCGGCCTGGTTGGCTACCCGACATACGCACACTCCACACGAACCGCCTGCGTCACCACCGGGACAAAGTAAATATCTACGGTTAATCCGTGGTTACTCCAGGCCAGCCGAACGGAACGTTACCAAACGATTAAGAAACCATCCGGACGAAGCGTGAGTGCGACTAACTCGCTTGGTGCTTTCCGCATCAATTAACCGCGCCACAATGAAATCGACCAGGCGCGGCCGCGAGAGTGTACAATTACGCGGTCAGGACGTGCACTTTTCGTTAACCGTCACACCTGCAGCAAGCTGAACAAGACGGAAAGCGCACGGGGAGACGAGGCACGTGAACGAACAGATCACTCGAGCCGAGCATGCGTTCGTCACCGGCGGACGCACTGCGAGTTCGCGTGTACCGAAGGCTTTCGCCGGAGCGTCGGCGAAATCAATCCGTCCTCGCGTTCTTCTGATCCAGACCCAGGCCGAGAACGCCGGTGCGCAGGAGATCTCTCGTCTTGTCGGCGCCGGCCTCGCCGCGCGCGGCTACGACGTTGCGAACCTGTTCTTCTTCCGGCAATCGCGCGGGTTCGACGAGCCCGCGAACACCGTCTATTGCGCCCCGCGGCGTCCCGCCAATCCGCTGTCGTTCCTGCGCTTCCTGGTGTCGCTTGGCCAGCAGATTCGCGCCGCCCGCCCCGACGCCATCCTGACGTTTCAGCACTACGGCAATGCTATCGGCGGTGCGATCGCGCGGCTGGTGAGCCCGGCGCCGGTGATCGCCAATCAAGTATCGGCACGGCTGACGATGCCGGGCTGGCTGCAGAAGCTCGACCTGATGATGGGGCGGCTCGGAATCTTCCACACCATTACGGTAAATTCTGAAGACATGCTGCGCGACTATTCGCGCTATCCGGATTCGTACCGTAGGCGCCTCACCCACGTTCCGCACGGCTTCGATCGCAAGCACTCAACGTTGGCGAAAGCCGACGCGCGACGCCGCTTCGCTTTGCCGGTCGATGGCGTCGTTCTCGGCACCGCGGCGCGGCTGCATCCGCTGAAGCAACTCGACGCCACCATCCGGGTCTTGCCGGCACATCCGGCCTGGCGGCTCGCGCTGGCGGGGCACGGACCGGACGAAGCGCGGCTGCGCGCGCTCGCCGACCAGCTCGGTGTCGCCGATCGGGTATTCTTCGTCGGTGAAATCACGCCCGAACAGATCGCCGATTTCCTCGCCTGCCTCGACATTTTCGTGTTCCCGTCGCTGGCCGAGACCTTCGGGCTCGCCGCCGTCGAGGCGGCCCATGCCGGGGTGCCGGTGGTTGCCAACGATCTGCCGGTTCTACGCGAGGTGCTGTCGTATCAGGGCGAACCGGCGGCGGTGCTGGTCGATGCTGCAGATCCGACCGCGCTCGGCGCCGCGATCGGTGCCGTGCTGGACGACCCTGCGCTCAGGGTGCGACTCCAGCGCAGTGGCGAAGGTCTGATGAACAGATACTCTGTCGACGCCATGGTCGATGAATACGTCCGCATTCTCGAGCAGGCGATATAGTTATATTTGACGGATTGTCTGATGATTGTTGAGCTCCGTTTCGACCAGCAACGACCTCGAGCATGGATGCGCCACCTGCTCGATCTGCTGGCGGGTAGTGGCCGGACGTTGCAGCTGAGCTGGATCTCAACGTCCGGGGAACGGCCGGCCGGGCTCGACACGCTGCTCGACCTCGAACGGATGCTGCTGCGGCGTGGCCAGCGCTGCGGCGGCGATCGCGAGCCGGCGCTGCTCGAAACCTCTCGCGCCTCCTATGGCTCACCCGAAGTGGTGATCGACTTCACCACGGCGCCCCGCGAAGCTGATTGCCCTGCCCGGCTGTATCTGCGCCCGCTGTTCGATGGCCAGCCCGGTGAAGACGCCGCGCTGGCCGCCATCCTCGCAGGCGATCTGCCGGTGATCGATATCCGGGACGAGATCAGCGGGGCGGTGGTGTGGTCAGGAAAGCCGTCGGGTGAGAACGCCAGCGGCCTCGGCGGCGCGCTCGGCGCCACCATGGCACGTACCGGAACGCTGCTGAGGGGCGTCCTCGAAAGCGGTCCGCGAGCACAAGGCGTCCGCCACGACGGCCCTCGTCTCGGCCACGCGCACTCCGCCGCAGGTTTTGTCGCCCGCAACCTCGCGATGTCGATCGCCAAAGCAATCTACCGGCTGTGCTGCTATGCGCCGCATTGGCGGATTGGTTGGCGCTACACCGACGATGCCGGGATCTGGAGCTCCGGCGATCTGTCGGGCCCAAACTGGCATGCGCTGCCGAGCCCGCCGAACCGGTTCTATGCCGATCCCTTCGCGGTGACCTGGAAGGGTCGCACCTTCGTGTTCTTCGAAGATCTCGACCATCGTGTCGGCAAGGGCACGATTTCGGCGGTCGAGTTCGGCGACACCGGTCCGATCGGCGAAGCGGTGCCGGTGCTCGAAGAGCCGTGGCATTTGTCCTACCCGTTCCTCATCGTGCAGGACGACGAGCTCTGGATGATCCCGGAGAGCAGCCTGCAGAAGACCGTGTCGATCTATCGCTGCGTCGAGTTTCCGGGGCGCTGGGAGCGCCACGCGACGCTGCTATCCGGCGTTGAACTTGCCGACGCCACCATCCTGCAGCACGACGGGCTGCATTATCTATTCGGCGCCACTCGCGACGATGACAACGATGGGGGCTATTCGGACACGTTGTCGATCTACGTCGCAGACGATCTGTTCGGGCCGTGGCGACCGCACGCGCTGCGTCCAGCCCTGGTTGATCGCGCCAGCGCGCGTCCCGCAGGGCATTTCGTCCGGCGCAATGGACGTCTATGGCGACCGGTGCAGGACTGCACGCACGGCTATGGCGGGGCGCTGGCCCTTGCGGAGATTAATGCACTCTCGCCAGAGACTTTCGAGCAGACCGTGCATCACGTCATCGAACCTGGGCCGCGCTGGCCCGGCCGCAAGCTGCACACGCTCAACCGCTGTGGACGACTCGAGTTGATCGACGGCAGCGTGATTCAGCCCAAGCTGCAGCCGCTACGCCGAATGGCCCGCGCCAACGACCCCGTCGCGGTCCCGGCGCGCTGACGCTCTACCTTGCGCCTCAATCGCTACGGAGCAGACGCCCGGCGATCGATCCCGCGGCAAGACCAATAGTTCCGCCGGCGAGTTTGACGCTGGCGTCGAACAGCCGCCCATGCCGTGACGCCTCCAGCACCTGCAGCAGTTCAAATAGCACCGCAGCGCCGAGCACGATCATCGCAGCGAACAGGATGTAGCGCGGGTAAGCCGCTCCGAACAGTGCTCCCACCACCGCGAACGCCACGAAGCGCTCAATCGACGGCGAAAATCCGGTGGTTGGCCTGAGACCTATCGGGCTGAGGGTCGCAAACGCGATCCCCGCAAGGCACAGCCAGGCCGCAATCCGCAGCAGTGTTCCGAAGTTGAGGCTGACGACACGACTATTCATAGATCCGATATCCGCGCTGATGAGACGATGGTTAATGCCAAAGCGCCCCCGCTTCGGTCGGGTCTGCGAGCATCTTTACCGTTATCGACAATTATCGCCCGGCATTCGCTCGCCGATCGTTCAAATAGGATAGATTGCTAAAGTGCGCCAGGACGGTGGCGGCGGGATTATCGACGTGGTGAACCCGGTCCCCGGAGGACCGTTCCGGTCGTCGGCGACTCCCTCAGAATCTGCAGAACCGTCGCGAGGTCGATGACTTTGAAATTCGGTACCGCGTTCGAAAGACTGATCGATCTGCGCAACAACCCTGCGATTCGCGCCATGACCGGCGCGTTCGGGCTGCGCGTTCTGATCACGATCGTCAATCTCGGACTGGTGACGCTCGCCGCACGCACGCTGAGCGGCCATGACTTCGGCACCTATTCGATGCTGTTCAGCGCCGCGGGCCTGCTCAGCGTCGTCGCCACCTTCGGCCAGCAGATCTTCATCATGCGGTCGTGGAGCGAATACACCAATGCGGGCGACGAGCCGAAACTGAAGGGCGCGATGACCTTCACGGCGCTGGCCAGCCTCGCCGGCAGCATTCTGATCGGCTTGCCGTTTTTCTTCTGGGTCTCGCTGGAGCAAGATACGGTGCTGGCGGCATCGACGACGCTGTACCTGGTGTGCTTCGCGCTGATGCTGATTTCAGCGCACGTCACCCGCGGCGCCGTCGGCGTCGGTGTCAGCGACGGACTCACCTACCTGCTGGTCGCCACCTGTCCGATGGTCTACCTCGCTGGGTGCGTCATCTCAGGCACACCGATCGAGATCCACACCATCTTCCTGACCATGGCGGCAGCCTCGTGCTTCACCGTGATGGTGCAGATGACGTTGTTGCGGCGACGGGTCCACGCTCAGTTTCCGCATTTCGGCCGCTCACGCGTGGCCTTCGAGCTGCGCACCTGGAGCGCACGCTCGGCCAAGCTGTGGGTGTCGAGTTGCCTGGAGGCGGCCAATCAATACGCCGACGTCGTGATCATCGGCTACCTGATGAGCCCGACTGTCGCCGGCGCATATTTCGTCACCACCCGGATCGCCAACGCCTTCGCGATGGCCACTGGCGCAGTCTACATCTTCTCGACCCGTCACTTCCCGCATCTGTATTACAGCCGGCAGCATCGCGAGCTCGACGGCCTGCTCGATTCCGTGGCGCTCGTCACACTCGCGATCGTCATCGGTGGCCTGATGGTGGTGCTCGGCGGCGGCCACTGGATCCTGTACCTCTTCAACGCCGATTACGTCTCGTATTACGGCGCCCTGGCGATCCTGACGGCAGGCACCGCTGCTGTCGCCGCCGCCGGCCCCTGCGGTTCGATCCTGATGCTGACGGGCCACGAGGGCCGCTATCTGACGATCATCGGCGGCACAGTGCTGATGCGCGCGGTCGGCTTCTTCATCCTGATCCCGCTGTTCGGAATCTCTGGCGCTGTCGCGGCGACCGCAATCTCGTTCATCGCGCTGGCGCTGCTGATGCGCAGCGCGTCGATCAAACTGGCCGGCATCGACGGTTCGGTACTGCGGCTCCTGACGGGATGGCGCCGACGCCGGCTCACGCAGCCGGCGGAATGATCCGCCTTCCGGGCGTCCGCGCGACCAACGCCACGCTTCATCATATGCTCGGATGAATTGGTTTGCGGCTTAATGCTCGGCCGCGAGCAGCGAGAGCCAATTACTGAATAGGGCCGCCGCAGAAGCTTCGAGCGCAGCCACCAGTCCAGGCCGGAGCGCCAACGGCGGCAGTTCAGCGATCATCTCCGGCTTACGATCCGCGCGGGCACGATCGCAAAACGCGGCGAGCCGAAGTGCCGTCTCGGCGCAGAAGTAGTTTTCCGGTGCCGCCGGACAGTCGTTGCGTTCACCGGCAAGATAGCGGCCGATGTCACGGAGGACTTCGCGCTGCAGCGTCGCGGCGTCGTACTCCGGATGGCCTTGAAAGAACACCATGCGGCTGCGGCCGTCGCGCTTGAAAACGTCGACGCTCGCTCCTACCGCCCGCGTCAGCACCTCGTAGCCGGCGGCAGACAGGTCGTCCGCGTCGAGATCGTTGAGCCGCGAATGCGAAACCCGCATCGTCGCCGGCAGGTCGTCCAGCATCGGATCCTGCTGCAGCTTCTCGACGGCATAGACCCCCGAGCACTTGCGCGGCAGTCTTCGGCGCTCGATGCCGTCGAGGTGCAGGACGGCGGCATGGGCGGCGAGACAGGACCAGATCGTCGAGCGGGTGTTGGCTTCGGCCCAATCCACCAGCCGGCGAAACTCGTCCCAATACGGCTCGTCGCGGAGTGCCGCGGTGCGCGGCTCGGCGCCGGTGACGATCAGACCGTCGAGCCGGACGCGGCCGAGATCAGCGATATCGGAATAGAGACTGTCGATGCGGTGACGGGCGGTTGGCGACCGCGGCACCGATCGCAGCGCGAAGCAATGCAGCCGAACCCGCCGGGTGCCGGCGCCGTCGCGCAGCAGCTTAGCGAATTGGCGCTCGGTTGCTCGCAACGCCGCATCGCCCATGTTGTTGACGAGACCGATCTCGATCGGCCTGCGATGATCTAATCGTCCTCGCCGGCGTCGTTCATCGCCGACGCCAGCCGGGACCAGCGCTGGGCTCGCAATCGGATCGGCAGTGTCGAACAGGAGCGTCATACGCCCTGGCCGCCTATTCGGCTGCGAGACGCGGCTGCGAACCGCAGGCTTGCGCCAGCGCCTGGTCGAGATCTTCGATGATGTCGGCGATGTGTTCGATTCCGATCGACAACCGGATCGTCTCCGGCAGCACTCCTGCTTGGCGCTGCTGCTCGGCCGACATCTGGCGATGGGTGGTCGAGGCCGGATGGCAGGCGAGCGATTTGGCATCGCCAATGTTCACCAGCCGAGTGATCAGCTTGAGCGAATCGTAGAACGCCTTGCCGCCCTCCATTCCGCCCTTAATGCCGAAGGTGAACAGCGACGATGCGCGGCCGTCGAGATACTTTTGCACCAACGGATAATACGGGCTGTCCGGGAAGCCCGTATAGTTGACCCAGGCAACGCGCGGATCGTCGCGCAGGAATTCGGCGACCTTGCGGGCGTTCTCGACATGGCGCTCCATCCGCAGCGCCACGGTCTCGATGCCCTGCAGCAGCAGGAAGGCGTTGAACGGCGACAGCACCGAGCCCATCGTACGTTGATAGATCGATCGCGCGCGCTCGACATAAGCAGTCGGCCCGAAGCGCTCCGCGTAGATCATGCCGTGATAGGAGTGGTCCGGCTGATTGAAGGCCGGAAACCGCTCAGGGTTCTTGGCCCAGTCGAACCTTCCGCTGTCGACGATGGCGCCGCCGAGCGTGGTGCCGTGGCCGCCAAGGAACTTGGTGAGCGAGTGCACCACGACATCCGCGCCAAATTCGATCGGCTTGAACAGAATCGGCGTCGCCACGGTGTTGTCGACGATCAGGGGCACACCGGCGCGATGCGCGACTTCGGCGATGGCTTCGATGTCGCAGACATTGCCGGCGGGATTGCCGATGGTTTCGCAGAACACCGCACGGGTGCCTTCATCGATCAGCCTGGCGATGTCGTCTGGCTTGTCGCTGGCCGCGAAACGGCCGGTGATGCCCTGCCGCGGCAGGATGTGCGACAGCAGCGTATGCGTGGTGCCGTAGAGCTGCGGCACCGAAACGATGTTGCCGCCGTGATCGGCGAGATTGACGAAGGCGAAATGCAGCGCGGCTTGACCGCTTGCCACTGCCAGCGCGCCGACGCCGCCTTCCAGATCAGCCACACGCTTTTCCAGCACGCTGGTGGTCGGATTGGCGATCCGAGAATAACGATAGCCCTCGGTCTCGAGATTGAACAACGCGGCGCCGTGGTCGGCGCTGTCGAACGCATAGGATGCGGTTTGATAGATCGGCACCGCGACCGCATGAGTGGTGGGTTCGGGCTCGTAGCCGGCGTGGATAGCGAGCGTCTCGTTGCGCATGAGCTCCTCCCTTCGCCGCGGCTGCACTTCAAACACAAAGCTCCGCGTCTGGCCTTTGCTAGAACGCACCGCATTAGCGGACAACACATTTCAAAAACGACGACAAACTATCCCTAATTTCGCTTGCTGATTTGAAGACAATTTGAATCGATTCCGATTTGTTTACCTTAAGCGCGCTTCGTCGAACCGTTCGCAACAAATCGCCAACTGCCCTCGCCTACAATTGCATTCAAACTCGAACGAACTTTCAGAACCGATGTCGATGACCGCGCCCGCAGCTGCAGCTATCCATCCCCCCGATACGTCGCCTGCACGCCCGTCGGTCGCCAAGAGCTGGCTGAACGCGATCGAAATCACGGCGCGGATCGAACGCGAGCCACAGCGCCTGCTTTGCGATGCGATCGCCGAGTGGTCAACACGCACGCCAAACGCGCCGGCGCTGCTCTCGGAGAATGAACGGTTCAGCTACGCGGAACTAACGCAACGGATCGATCGCTATGCGCGTTGGGCGCTGGAGCAGGGCATCGGCAAAGGCGTCATCGTCGGCCTCCTGATGTCGAACCGTCCCGACTATCTGGCGATCTGGCTCGGCATCACCAAGGTCGGCGGCGTGGTGGCGTTGCTTAACACCCAGCTGACCGGCTCCTCACTCGCCCATTGCATCGATGTCGCAGCGCCTAGCCATATCATGGTGGCGAAGGAATTGAACGACGCCTACGCCAGCGCAACACCGCATCTGGCGTCGGCGCCTCGGCTATGGCTGCATGGCGACGAGGTTGACGAGTCAGGGCTGTCCGTCGCATTGGCGACCGTGAAGGACGATCCGCTGACAGCAAATGAACGTCCCGCTGTCACCATCGATGATATAGCGCTGCTGATCTACACCTCGGGCACAACGGGCCTGCCGAAGGCAGCGCGGGTCAGTCATCGTCGGGTGATGAGCTGGGCCGGCTGGTTCGCTGGGCTCACCGGCGCGACGCCCGATGATCGCATCTACGATTGTCTGCCTATCTATCACAGCGTCGGCGGCGTGGTCGCAACCGGCAGCCTGCTGATGGCGGGCGGGTCGGTCGTGATCGCCGAAAAATTCTCTGCACGGCGGTTCTGGGACGATATCGTCCGCTACGACTGCACGCTGTTTCAATATATCGGCGAGCTGTGCCGCTATCTTGTACAGGCGCCGCATGCGCCCAACGAGACACGCCATCGCCTGCGTCTCGCCTGCGGCAACGGGCTGCGCGGCGACGTGTGGGACGCGTTTCAGGCGCGGTTCGCGATCCCGCGCATTCTGGAATTCTACGCCTCCACCGAGGGCAACTTCTCGCTCTACAATGTCGAGGGTGAGCCGGGCGCGATCGGGCGGATACCCTCATTCCTGGCGCATCGCTTTCCGGCCGCGCTGGTGAAATTCGATTTCGAAACCGGGCTGCCGATGCGAGACGGCCAAGGCCATTGCATTCGCTGCGCCCGCGGCGAGCCTGGTGAGGCGATCGGCCGGATCGGCGAGGCCGAGCGCGGCGGCGGCCGGTTCGAAGGCTACACCACCGATGGCGACAGCGAGCGCAAAATCCTGCGCGACGTGTTTGCGCCGGGTGACGCCTGGTTTCGCACCGGCGACCTGATGCTGCAGGACGCCAAGGGATTCTTCCGCTTCGTCGACCGGATCGGGGACACCTTCCGCTGGAAGGGCGAGAATGTCGCGGCGAGCGAAGTCGCCGACATACTGGCCGCCTGCCCCGGCGTGATCGACGCCACCGTCTATGGCGTCAGCGTTCCGAACCATGACGGCCGCGCCGGCATGGCAGCCCTTGTGACAGACCACGGCTTTGATCTCGCCGTGCTGCATCGGCATCTCACCGAGCGGCTGCCGGCCTATGCACGGCCGCTGTTCCTGCGGCTACGGACGGCCCTCGATCTCACCGGCACGTTCAAGCAGGCAAAGCAGCCGCTGATCGCCGAGGGGTTCGATCCGTCCGTCGTCAGCGATCCGCTCTATGTCGCCGATCTAGCCGCAGGCCGCTACGTCGCGCTCGACGCCGACATCTTCAGCCGCATTACCCGCGGCGCATTCCGATTGTGATGGACCCGACGATGCCTGCTGCCGCACCAATCAATTATTCGCAGACCTGGACCTTCTTCGAGGGCGAGTGGCACGATGGCAACGTGCCGATCATGGGGCCGCGCACGCATGCTGCTTGGCTCGGCTCGATGGTGTTCGATGGCGCGCGCGCGTTCGAGGGCGTCACGCCGGATCTCGACCGGCATCTGGCACGGATCAACTGGTCCGCGACCAACTTCCAACTGAATGCCCTGGTGGATCAGCCGACATGGCTCGGTCTGGTCCAGGACGGCTTGAAGCGGTTCGCCGGAAATGCCGAGCTCTACATCCGGCCGATGTATTGGGCGCAGAACGGTGTCGGCGGCGGCGTGCTGTTCGATCCCGACACCACCAATTGGTGCCTGTGCATCTACGAAGCCCCGATGCCGAAACCGACCGGCTTGTCGATTACGCTGTCGCCGTTCCGCCGGCCGACCGCGGAATCTGCGCCGGTGGAGGCCAAAGCCGGCTGCCTGTACCCAAACAACTCACGCGCGATGATGGAAGCCAAGAGCCGCGGCTTCGACAATTGCCTGCTGCGCGACATGCTCGGCCACATCGCCGAGCTCGGCAACTCCAACATCTTCATGGCGAAGGATGGGGTGGTCTACACGCCGGCCGCCAATGGCACCTTCCTGAGCGGCATCACCCGACAGCGCGTGATCGAACTGCTGCGCGGCGACGGCGTGACCGTGATCGAGCGTTCGCTGAGCTATCGGGATTTCGAAACTGCCGACGAGATCTTCGCCAGCGGCAATTTTGCCAAGGTACAACCAATCATTCGGATCGACGACCGCTCGCTGCAGCCGGGCCCGTTCTACGCCAAGGCGCGCAAGCTATATTGGGAATTCGCTCACGGCTGAGCGGCGCGGCCGATACCCGTCCGCGATCAGGGACCGAACAGCACCAGCTCGGTCTCGCTGAGATCGGCGAGCCGCGGCGGGTTCGGGCCCTTGTAGTACTTGCGGCCACGGGACTCGACATAGAGGCCGGTCAGTTCATCCATCGGACCGAGCGCGTCGAGAATCACGAGCGGCCGGCCGCGCCAGAGCAGCGCTCGGCCAAGCACGCCTGCGCATTGCACGAATTCGGCGACGTCGCGGCAATACACCAGCTGCATCGCGGGGAATGGGAAGCGGCCATGCTTCACCCGCTTCGGCAAAAACAGAAACGGCATCGTGCGGCCATCTGGCAGATGCACCGCGAGAGCCAGACATCCATAAGACGCATGGCTGCGGAGCAGCTCACACTCCGTCTCACTCAACCCGGCGACCACGCCGGTTGCTTCAGTCACCACCTCGACACGCGCGCCCTTTTCGGCGCGCGACAGCCACGGCAACGCGAAGAACATGCCGTTGCAGTAACGTTTGAACCCCAGCGCCTCGACAATTGGCCAAGTGTTCACCGCCGGCGAAATATTGACGTAGGTGACCTGCTTGTTCTTCTGCGCCATCGACGTCAGCAGCGTCGCATAATTGCGAAAATCGGGCTCGACGTACCAGCTCGAGACGTTGCAGCGCAGAACCTGTTCCGCTCCGGGACGACGCGCCGCGTACAGCAACAACAATGCGCCGACGGGACGGCCACCACTCTCCAGCAGATAACCGTATCGCGCGCAGCCTTCCGGCAATTCACGCGCGCCGAGGCGATGCAGTCCGCGCAACCAATAGTCGCGGCGGCGGCCCGGAAAGCCGCGCGTCAGCAGATCGGAGACAGCGTCGATGTCGGCGTCGCCGATCTCACGGCAACGTACTTTGCGGGCTTCCAAAGCCATTTACCAATCGGCCCGAATTGCAAGTGAAGCGCATGGATTTGTTTCGATTTTGCGCCATATGCTCTTTGTCTCACGGATCGATCAGAAAGGCGAAGTGTCGATGTCTGTACGGTTAACAATCGTCTCGGCGATGCAGCAGATCGCTGACGAACAAGGCTTCAAGGTTCCTGCGCTGACGGATGACCTGGTGCTACACGAATCCGGCTTCGACTCACTCGGCTTTGCCGTGCTTGTCGCGCGCCTCGAAGACGAACTCGGCATCGATCCGTTCAGCACGGCAGACGACGCCATCTTCCCGGAGACGCTCGGCGACTTCATTGGAGCCTATGAGAATGTCCCCGCGTGAGATCGTCGCGCTCCGCCACTATCTCACAACTGATCTGACCAGCCGCACGCTGTCGGACGCGACTCATGAGATCGCGTTCGCCGACATCGCGCGGGGGACTTGTCTTGCCGGCAAGCTGCCTGAGCTCGCCGGCCGTTCGGTTCTGCTATCGCTCTCGACGCAGCTCGTCACCGGACTAGCAATGATCGAACTCGACGGCGTGGCGCGGCGAATGCTGCTGTGCCCGCCGGACGTCGACATGACCTACGCCGCCGATCTGATCGCGGATGCGGAGATCGACGCCATCGTCACAGATGCGCCGGAGCGCTGGCAAGGCCTCGGCGTCGGCACCATCATCACCGCAGGCCTGCCGCCGCAGCCCGCTGCGCCCATCGCAGCCACGCATGCCACGTCGTGGTTGATGCTGACCTCCGGCACCACCGGCCGGCCGAAGATCGTCGCACACACGCTGGCAGCGCTGACCGGCGCGATCGTCGGCGACAACGTCGCGAAAGATGCGCCGACCTGGGCGACGTTCTACGACATCCGCCGCTACGGCGGCCTGCAGATTTTCCTCCGCGCCGTGCTCGGCGGCGGCTCTATGGTGCTGTCCGCACCCGGTGAAGCAATTGGCGATCATCTGGCGCGGCTCGCCGCGCGCGGTGTGACCCACATCTCCGGCACGCCGTCGCATTGGCGCAAGGCGCTGATGAATCCGGCGATCGGCTGTTTCCGCCCAGGCTATGTCCGATTGTCCGGCGAGATCGCCGACCAAGCCGTGCTCGACGGGCTCCGCAACGCCTTCCCCGATGCCTCCATTGGCCACGCCTACGCCTCGACTGAGGCCGGCGTCGGGTTCGCAGTGAATGACGGCCATGAGGGCTTTCCGGCGGCGCTGATCGGCAACGCGCCCGGCATCACCATGAAAGTGGTCGACGGCTCACTGCGGATCAAATCGACCCGCACCGCACACACCTATGTCGGCCGCAGCGCTCCGCCGCTGACCGACGCCGACGGCTTCGTCGACACCGGCGACATGGTCGAGCTGCGCGGCGATCGCTATTACTTCGTCGGCCGCCGCGACGGCGTGATCAATGTCGGGGGCCTCAAGGTTCATCCCGAGGAAGTCGAAGCCGTGATCAACCAGCATCCCTCGGTGCGGATGTCGCGGGTGCGAGCGCGGCGCAGCCCAATCACCGGCGCGCTGGTCGTCGCGGAGGCGGTGCTCGCCAGTGTGGCGGACGCCGGGCGCACAGGCGCGATCCGCGAGGCGATCCTCGCCAATTGCCGCGCCGCTCTGCCGCCGCACAAAGTCCCGGCGTCGATCCGTTTCGTGCAGCAACTCGACGTCACCGCCTCAGGAAAGCTGGCCCGCCATGCATAAGGTGGTGGTGACCGGCGGCAGCCGGGGGATTGGGCTCGCGATCGCACGGCGCCTCGCCGCGGCCGGCTACGGCGTGATCGCTGTGGCGCGGCGGGAGAGCGACGAGCTGAAGGCTGCGATCGATGAGGCTGCGAAAGGACCTGGGTCGATCGCGTTCAAGGCTTACGACCTCGGAGACATCGACGGCCTCGCCGGCTTCGCCAAGTCGCTGCGCCAGGAATTCGGCAAGATCTACGGCCTCGTCAACAACGCCGGCATCGGCGCCGAGGGCGTGCTCGCCACCATGCACAACAGCCAGATCGAGACGCTGCTGCGCATCAACGTGACCTCTCCGATCGTACTGACCAAATACATAGTCCGCCACATGATGGCCGATGGTGCCGGCCGCGTGATCAACATGTCGTCGATCATCGGCTCGACCGGCTACAATGGCCTATCGGTGTACGGCGCCACCAAGGCGGCGGCGATCGGCTTCACCCGCTCGCTCGCGCGCGAGGTCGGCCGGCTCGGCATCACCGTCAACGCGATCGCGCCCGGATTCATCGACACAGAACTGACCGCGGGACTTGCCGGCGAAGGTCGCGACAAGATAGCGAACCGGAGCGCTCTGCGCCGCCTCGCCGAAGCCGATGACGTGGCCCGAATGGTCGAGTACCTGCTCGGCGACGGCGGCCGCAATATCACCGGCTCGGTGCAAACCATTGACGCCGGGAATACGGCGTAGGTCGCGAAGTTACCGACCTCTCGTCATTCCGGGTCACGCGATATGCAAGCCCGGAATGACAATGCAAGGCCGTCAGTCGAGCGACAGCACATCGCGCACGCTGGCCGGCCAAGCACTCGTATCGATGCCGTGGGTCGCGAACAGCGCTACCGCGAGGCGATCCATGCCGAAGGCGACGCAGCCGGTGTGGGCCGGGTTGCCAGCCGCATCCTCGATGCCCCAGGTGACGCCGAAATGCTCGCGGTGATAGTTGAAGCTCATGCAGGCGGTCGGCTGCTCTTCCGACCGCAGCGGCACCAGCAGTTCGAATTTCAGCGCCTGCTGTTGCTGGCTGATCGCCTTCATCTGGCCGACGCGGCCGAAGAACGGATCGGATGCAGTCTCGACGCGGAAGGCCAGACCAAGATCGCGGGCGATCGCCTGCGCCTTCACCATCCAGCGCTCGCGGAAGTCGGCGACATCCTGCGGCGCACCGATGCAGACATATTCCCGCATCCGGAACGATTGCAGCCGGTCCAGGTGCTTCGACGGCTCGCGGCGGAAGCAATCGGCAGCGACATCGAAACGGGCACCGCCCGCCGGAAGCGGACCGCGGCTCGCCGCGATCGGATACACCGGATAGCAGGCCGCGGGTGACAGCACGAGATCGGCGGGAGACAGCGACGTGGTCCAATCGCCCCCGGAATCGAACCGGCTGACCGCCGCGTTGATCTCCTGCTCCGTGCCATGCAGGCCGCAGACGCAACCGAGCAGATTGGGGAAGCTCTTGAGATAGCCCGACCTCTCGAGCTGACGGCGGCTCATCACCGGCGGAAACCGCATCACTTCGGTGCCGTCCTCGCGATGCCGCGAGATCAGCGCCGCCAGCTTCTCGACCATGCCCTCATACAGCGCGGTGCGCGCATAGACGCCGTCGGCGCCGAGCTTGTGGAACAGATGTTCGGCCAGGTGATCTAGCGGATCGACCGACTGCAGCTTGGCTTCGGCCGGCGTGGTGCGAATCGCCATATTCATGAAGCGGCCTCCTCGTTGACGATTGACGGTCGATTTAGTCGCGCAGGCTCGCCGGCACCGGGCTCATCAGATTAGCGGTGCCGATATTGGCGAGGATCCGGTCGTTGTTGATCATTAGCGGCGCGGAGAGCACGTCGCGCAAATGACGGCCGAGGGTAAAGTCGCCATCGTTGCGATAGCCCGACAGGCCGCAGGCGCGCATCGCGCTCATCACCGTCTCGACAGCAAGCTCAGAAGCTTCGACCTTGAGCAGGTTGATCGAGGACTGGAACTCCAGCGAGCTCAGCGCGCGTTCGTCGAACTCATGCGCGGTGTAGGCGTCGAGATGCGTGGCGATCATCGCCCGCAGCTTCGTCAGCGAGCGCTTGGCGCTGGTGAAGTGCGCCGCGCCGGGCGGCATCTGCCCGCCGGCGCCGCGCGCCGCCTTGCGAACGAACGCCTGTGCCCGCTCCACTGCGGCAGCGGCGACTCCGGCCCAAGCCGACGACCAGCTCAGATGCGCCACCGGCGTCATCGTCTGCGCATGAATGCGATCGTAGGCTTCAGTGAACACCTGATCGGTACGACCAGTCGCACGCAGCTCAAAGCCGGTGCTGCAGGTGCCGCGCATGCCGAGCGTTTCCCAACCCAGCGTCGGCGTCAGCGTGTAGTCGTCCTTGGTGAACACCACCAGCACCTGATCCGAGGCGGCAGCATCGCCCGCGCGGCGCGCGATGGTCATCACGCCATCAGCTTCGGCGCCATAGGAGATCACAGTGGCGTCGCGCACCAGCGCGATGCCGGTCTCGGTGCGCTCGATCGCCGCCGCGCTGGAGCGGATGTTGCCACCATTGTTGCCTTCGGTGGTCGACGACGCCAGCAGCATCTGCTCGGCAGCGATCCGCCGCATCAGCTGCTCGTGCCAGGCGTTGCCGCGGCCGTGGCGCACCAGGCACGCCACCTTGGTTTGATGCATCGCGACGATCATCGCGGTGGAGGCGCAGGCGCGTCCGAGCGCGTAGCACATCTCGGCGATGTCATGGACCGAGGCGCTCTCGCCACCGAACTCGATCGGAATCTGCGCGCCGAGCAGACCGTACTCGCGCGCTGCATCGAGCGCAGCCTTGGGGAAACGGGCTTCGCGATCGACCGCCTCCGCATGAGCGGCGGCGATCGCCGCGACGTGAACCACACGCTGCATCAACGGCATCGGCTCGGTACCGAACTTGTCATTGGCCGGCTGAGCCGTGAAGTCGCGAACCGCGTTATCGGTGATGATCGCCATGGCGTCGTGAGCTCCCTGATGCGGACGTGCGCTGCTTGTGTCATTCGCGATCGGGATCACATCGGCTGCGCCGAACCGTCGATCGCTGCTGGTAGCAAGCTATGGATTGGTCAGGAACACGTCGAGGCGAATTCAAAGTGAATCAATTTGGATTCGAATTGAGGGTTAATCGGACTTTGCGTCGATCGTGAGAATTTTCGGAATCCTCGTTAGCGTTAAAATTCGAATGAATATGTCGGCACTCGGCAGAGCATTGTCCCCGACAGGCAGTTGCGATTACATCGCCGCAACGATAGCGAGCTGCGCGTACGGACCAAACCGTCCGAGAGGCGCGCTGAAGACTTCGAACACATCAAGGAGATCGCGTCATGCAGGCAGGCTCGGCGGCTGCGGTGGAGAGCAAGATCCTCGCTCTGGTGGAGTCGATCCTGACGCAGAACGGGCTCTCCGGCGACATCAAGCGCGACACGACGTTTGCCGATGCGGGACTGACCTCGATGGAGATGGTCAACCTGATGCTCGCCGTGGAAGCCGAATTCGACATGACGCTGCCGCAGTCCGACATCACGCCGGAGAATTTCACCTCGGCCGCGACAGTCGCGCAGCTCGTGCTGCGACGTCAGCACGCCCAGGCCGCTTAGTTACGCGAGCTTCTTTCCGGAAACGACCAGCATCACAACCGAACAACGATCAGCAGGAGACGCCTGATGCCCAACGACCTGATCCTCACCTCCCGCACCGACGTCGAGCTGAAGCCGGCGCCGATCGAGCCGTCGTGGATCATCGAAGGCAATCCGGTCGCAACGAACTGCACGCTGTCGCGCAGCGCCGATGGCATGGCGTCGACGATCATCTGGCAGTGCACCGAAGGCAAGTTCAACTGGCACTACGACATCGATGAGACCATCTGCATTCTCGAAGGCTCGGTGGTGATCGAAAGCGCCGGCATGCCGGCGAAGCGCTACGGCCCGGGTGACGTGATCTTCTTCAAGGACGGCGCCAGCGCGCGCTGGCATGTCGAAGGCCACATCCGCAAGATTGCGTTCTGCCGCCGCACCCAGCCGCGGCTGGTCGGGCTTGGCGTGCGGGTGTACGCCAAGCTGCGTTCGTTGCTGCTGCCATCCGCCAATCGGCCCGCACAGTCGCTGCTCGGCGCCAACTGAGCCGATCGCCATCGCTGCGGCGCAAGGCCGCACAAATCAAACGGCGGATCGCACGGCGATCCGCCGTTTTTCGTTCGACAGCCCTACTGAAGTCGGATTGATTTGACGCAAAGAAGCAGTTTGCGGGTTCTGGCATGTCCTAAGGCGAAAGTCGCATTTGGGGCAAAGCAGACGCGATGGACTTTTCTCACGGCAGGTCGGGACGGCCTTCGATTCTCGCGATCGTGTACACCGACGGCGCAGCCGCTTGCAGGCTGATGTCGGATCTCGGCCGACGGCTGCGCGACGCGGGCGTCGTTGTCGCCGGTCTAGTGCCGTATCAGGCGGTCGTCGATGACGGCGGCCCGCGCTGTGACATGGAAGTCGAGGAGCTGTCCTCCCACTTCATCCTTCAGCTCGCTGAGGAACGTGACAAGCAGCCCCACGGCTGCCGCGTCGATCCGGAAGCCGTGCAGGAAGCAGCCGCACTGATCGCAGCCTCGTTCCGCAACGCGCCCGAACTGCTGATCGTCAACAAATTCGGCAAGCTCGAAGCCGATGGCGGCGGCCTCAGCGACGTCATCAGCGACGCCGTGGATCAGGGGATTCCGGTCATCGTCGGCGTTCCCGAGCGGCATCTGGCGCCGTGGCGCTGCTTCACCAGTGGCCTCGCCGAAGAAGCGACGCTGGACTCGCCCCGTATTCAGCAATGGCTGGCGCGCCGCGGCTTCGGCCTGCGACGCGGCACCGTCGGCCCGCAGCACGTGCTCAACTCGGCCGCGTGAGGCGATAAGAGACGGCGGGCCCTGGCGGCCTCACGACTGAGCTGCTCGGTCGCTTGGCCCTTCCCGCTCTCCATCTGTCGCGCTTCATCGACCAATCGACGCGGTTTCCTCGTCGCACGCAATGCGCTCCATCCTGAGGAGCGAGGGCAGCGCGCGTCGCGAAGGACCCGGAGACTGACATTTGCGGCGCATGGTTCGAGACGGCGCCCCGCGTCTCCTTGCTATGCGGATGTGCCCGCCGCGAGCATACACAGCCACAACAGCAGGACCGATCTAGAAACACCAATGCCCGGGACCAGCCCGGGCATGATGTCTTGCGCGATGAAGCAACCAGGGCCGAAGCGAGCAGCCCCGGAGGCGCGGGCGGCGTCTTCTGCCCGGGCGGGCCGTCGCCCTTGGCGCAGCGCTCTCAGCCGAACTTGAACAGCACGCCGTAGCCGCCGCGCGGATAGCTCCACTCGATGTCGCCGCCGCCTTCGGCCAGCACGCGGCAGGTGCCGCATTCGACGCAGCCGTCCGGCGTCACTTCAACCTGGCCGTTGCTGTTGAGCTCGTAGCAATGCGCCGGGCAGATTTTCAGCAGCGCCAGCAGTTGCGGCGACGGCTTGGTGTGAGGCTTGACCTTGATGTGGGCGTTGCCGACGTCGACCAGATAGCGGTTCTGATACAGCTTGTCTTCGACGCGAACCGGGGCTTCCGTTGTCATCGTCCGTTCTCCGCTTTCTCGAATCCCGCTGAGTTATCGCCACGCCCGCGCGAAGCGGAACGCGTCGCCGAACAATCCGCCCCACGACCGCGCCGAAACGAACGACTTGATCGTGGTTTTTTCCTTCTCGATCTTCGGCGTGCCGTCGACCCGCACGAAGTTCTGCAGCGCCTTGTTGACGAGCTGCGGATAGGTCAGGAAGAAGTTTTGCGAGCGGATATGCAGCAGATCCGGCATATCCTTGTACTTCTTCAGATCTTTCATGACGAAGGAGTCATCCAGCATCTTCTTGTAGAGCGCGAGATTCTCCTTGGTCATCGGATCCTTGCGCGACTTCACCTGGAAGATCGCTTCGGCGGCGATCCGGCCCGAGGTCATCGCCAGGTTCGAGCCCTCGCGATGCATCGCGTTGTTGAGCTGCGCGGCGTCGCCGACCACGACCCAGCCGTCGCCATAGAGCTGCGGGATCGCCTTATAGCCGCCCTCCGGGATCAGGTGGCCGGCGTATTCCTTCACTTCGGAGCCTTCGATCAGTGTCGCTACCGATGGATGCTTCTTGAAGCGTTCAAGCAGGCCGTACGGGGTCTCGCCGGTCTTCTGGAAGTCCGACACCAGACAGCCGATGCCGATCGAGATCGACTCCTTGTTGGTGTAGATGAAGCCCATGCCGGTCATGCCCGCCGAGATCGTGCCGGCAGCCTCGATCACCACGCCCTCGTCGCCCTTCAGGTTGAAGCGGGCTTCGATGGTCTCGCGCGGCAGGAAGTGCATTTCCTTCACGGCGAGCGCGACGTTCTCCGGCGACGGACGCTCGCGCAGCTCGGCCTTGGTGCCGAGCAGGCCGTTGACGCCTTCGGCCAGCACCACGACGTCGGCATGCACCTGGCCGCCTTCACGATCGGTGATCACGCCGATCACCTTGCCGTAGGCGTCCTGCACCAATTCCTTGACGGTGGTTTCGCACAGCACGATCGCGCCGGCTTCCTGGGCCTTGCTCGACAGCCACTTGTCGAACTGAGCGCGGATGATGGTGTAGCGGTTCGGCTTCTCTTCGTTGAAGTCTTCCGATCGGTGATGCAGGCCGGTGTGCGACTTGGCGTCCATCATCCAGAATCGCTGCTCGACGAGGTGACGCTCCAGCGGCGCATCCTCACGGAATTCGGGCACCAGCTTCTCGAGCATGTCGGCATAGAGAATGGCGCCCTGCACGTTCTTCGAACCCGGATATTCGCCGCGCTCGATCTGCAGCACCTTCAGGCCGCGCTTGGCCAGGGTCAGCGCCGCGGCGTTGCCGGCCATGCCGGCTCCGACGACGATGGCGTCGAAACGTTCTTCGATCATGGCAGCCTCCTGTTAGCTCGCGATACGATCGCGGGTGTGCGGCGACAGCCGCTTGCGGAACGCTTCGGTGAGCGCCGGCAGCAAGCGGATCGCATCGGTGACGAGGGCGAGATGGGCGAAGTCGAAGATCGGCGCGTTCTTGTCGGTGTTGATCGCGACGATCAGATCGGAGCCGTCGACGCCGACGCGGTGCTGAATCGCGCCGGAGATGCCGGCGGCGATGTACAGCTTCGGCCGAATGGTCTTGCCGGTCTGGCCGATCTGGCGGTCGGCCGACACCCAGCCCTTCTGTACCAGCGGCCGCGAACAGCCGTATTCGGCGCCGAGCACGCCGGCGAGCTGGCGCACCAGCTGGAAATTCTCCGGCGAAGCCAGCCCGAGACCGCCGGCCACGACGATATCGGCATAAGCGAGGTTCGAGGTCGCCTTGTCGCGATCCGGCACGAAAGCCAGGATCTTGGTGACGATATCGGCTTCGACCAGACCGAGCGGGAATTCGATGACGCGGCCGACCGGCTTCTCGACCCGTTCGGGCATCGACATCACGCGCGGACGCACGGTCGCCATCTGCGGGCGGAAGTTGAGCGTGTAGATCGTGCAGAGCAGCGAGCCGCCGAAGGTCGGACGGGTCGCGGCGAGCGAATTGTCGGAGTCGACTTCGAGCTCGGTGCAGTCCGCGGTCAGGCCGGTGAGCAGCGTGGTCGCCACCGCACCGGCGAGGTCGCGGCCGAGCGTCGTGGCGCCGAGCAGCAGGATCTCCGGCTTGTGGGTATTGACCAGATCTGTCAGCGCCTTGGTGTAGGACTCGTTGCGATAGTCGGTCAGCACGTCGTCGGCGACGACATAAGCGAGGTCGGCGCCGTAGCAGAACGACTCGGCGACCGCGGCCTTGGTGGCGTCACCGGTCGGGCCGATCACCACCGCGGCGAGCTCGACGCCGAGCTTATCGGCGAGGCGGCGGCCGGAGCCCATCAGCTCCCAGGAGACGGGGTGAACGTGACCACGCTCCTGCTCGATAAACACCCAGACGTGCTTATAGGCTTTGAAATGCTCGGGCAGCTCCTTCTTGGCGGCGGCGCGTCCGGCGGGCTGCGGGGCAGGCTTGGCGGGCTGGCTCATCGAAGCGGCTCTCTGTTCGGGTTGTCAGAATCCGCGCGCCAGCTCGAACATTTCGTTCTCGAGCTTGGGCCGGAGCTTGAAGATTTCGTCGATCAGAGCTTCCGCCGGCGGCTGGCCGGCGGCCTCAACGACCTTGGCCTTCTCGGCCCGCGGGGTCGGCGCGAACACGCGCTTCACCACCGTCGGCGAGCCGCGCAGGCCGCACTTCTGGATGTCCTCGACGCCGGCGTCCTGCGCGCTCCACTTCACCACTTCGGCGCGGGCCGCGTTCAGCGCATTGACCATCGAGCCGCGGCGCACCTGATTGGTGCCTTCCAGCATGGTGATCAGGCATGGCAGATTGCTGCGCAGCACCTGCACGCCGCCTTCGGAGCGGCGTTCGACTTCGATGGTGCGGGCTTCGAGGTCGAGGGATGAGACCTTCGAGACGTAGGTGAGCTGCAGGAAGTCGAGCCGCTTGCAGATGCCGGGGCCGACCTGGGCGGTGTCACCGTCGATGGTCTGCTTGCCGGTGAACACCACATCGACGGCACCGAAGGTCGAGCCGATCTTGCGGATCGCCGCGGCGAGCGCGTAGCTGGTCGCCAGCGTGTCGGAGCCGGCGAAGAAGCGGTCCGTGAGCAGCACGGCGCGGTTGGCGCCGATGGTGAGCGCCTTGCGCAAAGAGTCTTCGGCGGTCGGCGGGCCCATCGTCAGCACCGTGACTTCGCCGCCGAACTTGTCGCGCAGCCGCAGCGCCTCTTCGAGCGCGAACAGATCGTAGGGATTGATGATCGTCGGCACACCCTGGCGCATGATCGTGTTGGTGACCGGATGCACGCGGATCTGGGCCGAGTCCGGAACCTGCTTGATACAGACGACGATATGCATGGAGTGGCTCCGCGCTTGCTGACAGAAGCTTGACGACGGAGACTTATGAGCAAGCCTCGTACCAACTTTTCCGCCGAGGAAAATATCGCGCCAAACCAATCATTTGCGACGGGCAGCCGGGATTGTTGCCGGCGCTTCCGAGGGTTGCAATCCGACAACTCCGACACTTGTCGGGAAGGCGACAGCGGCGTGACCGACCAGACATTTCACGCCGCTGTGAGATCGCCCGTCAAACACGACATGGATGTGAGAAAATGCGGATGGCAGGCACAGCAAAACGGCCCGCCGCGAACGCGACAGGCCGTCGATAGCAAAACCAAGAGGCGGCGGTTACTTCAACGCGTCGAGCGGGACGAAGGCCGGGCGCTTCGGCGTCTTCGGCGCCACCGCGTCCTTCAGCACCTTGAACACCCGCTGGTCGAGCGGCGAGGACGCGACGAAATCGGCATAAGCCCGCTCCAGCACCGCCTTGCAGCGGGCAGCGGCTTCGCCGCCCGGCAGGTGCTCGAGATCTTCACCGGCGAGATACTGACCCATGCGCCGGAGGATGTGCAGCCGCGCGACGTTGAGCAGCTTGGGATCGTAATCGACGCCGAGCAGTTCGAAGAACTCCTCGGCGGAGCCGGCGCGCTGCAGCCGGGCCACGATATCGGCGGGTTCGGTGACGGCGGATGTGCTCATCTCGGTCTCCTTGATCTGTTGTCGCCGCTCAGGCGCAGGTGGTGAGCGTCCGCTCGCGAACTTCGCGCCAGATCGCGATCAATGTCTCGTTGCCGACCGGGCCCTTGTGGGTGACCGCATAACGGCGAACCCTGGCCAGGATGCCCTGCGCCTCGTCCGCGGTCGCGGGTAGATCGAGCTTGGCGAGCGATGAGGTGATCGCCGACAGGCCGGAATGCTTGCCGATGACGATGCGGTTGGAGCGGCCGAACAAATTTGGATCGAGCGACTGATAAGTGCGCTGATCCTTGAGCAGTCCGTCGACATGTATTCCCGATTCATGGGTGAAGACGTGCTCGCCGACGATCGCCTTGTTGAGCGGAATGGTGCGGGCCGCCGCGGTCGCGACCAGATCGGCGACGTTGCCGAGCTCCGACAGCACGATGCCGGTGTCGCGGCCATAGAGTTGCTTCAGCGCCACCGCGACCTCTTCGAGCGGCGCGTTGCCGGCACGCTCACCAAGGCCGATCACCGTCACCGAAGCATGGGTGGCGCCGGCACGCAGCGCGGCCAGCGTGTTAGCGGTGGCGAGGCCGAGGTCGTCGTGGCCGTGAAATTCAAGCTCAAGGTCGGTCGAGGCACGGAGCGCCGCGAGCAGCGCGTGGCTGGAGAACGGGTCGAGCACGCTCAGTGTGTCGGCAATCCGAAACCGGCGCGCGCCGGATGCCTTCGCGGTGGCAATCACCTCGGCGAGGAATTCGGGATCGGCACGCGACGAATCCTCGCCGCCGACGGCGACATCGAGGCCGCGGTCGCGGGCATAGCCGACCACGCGCTTGACGGTTTCGATCGCATTCGAACGTAGGCCGCCGAGCTTCGCAGCGATCTGCACGTCCGACACCGGCACCGAAACATTGACCATCGAAACGCCGGCCTTCAGCGCGGCATCGACGTCCTCGGTGCGCATCCGGCACCAGGCAATCGTCGTCAGCGGCAGTCCGGCCTCAACGATGGCGCGGATCGCCGCGATCTCGTCGGCGCCCATCGCCGGCGTCCCAGCCTCGATTTCGGGCACGCCGGCGCGCGCCAATGCGCGGGCGATCGCGACCTTTTCGGCGGTGGAGAACGCAACACCCGGAGCCTGCTCACCATCGCGCAACGTGGTGTCGTTGAGCACGATCGGAGTGGACTGAAAACCGCAGGACTGATCCGGCCGGGCGATCTCAGACTTGATCTCAGACATGGGTTGTTCCTTGCGCACTTCCAGACGAACGCCCGACCGCTTGCGGAGCATCATCGGCCCCGAACGGCGAGATTGCCCGCAGCTTGGCGACCACGGCCGGAACGACTTCCAACGCGCGGTCGATGTCGGCATCGGTGTTGTCGCGCGACAGCGAGAACCGCACGCCGCCCCGGACCGCGTCTTCGGCGACTTTCATGGCCAGCAGCACATGCGACGGCTCGAACGAACCGGTCGCGCACGCCGACCCCATGGAAGCCGCAATGCCGGCCCGGTCGAGCAAGGTGATGATCGCCTCGCTGTCGATAAACGAGAATGCGAGGTTCGAGGTGTTGGGGAGGCGCTCGGCGCGAGCACCGACGGCGACGCAGTGATCAACCCGCGCCAGGATCTCGCGTTCGAGCCGGTCACGCAGACCGCGCACGCGAATGTCCTCGTCGGCCATCGCGCCAGCGGCAAGCTCAGCCGCGATACCAAGACCAACGATGCCCGGCACATTCTCGGTCCCGGCGCGGCGGCCGCGCTCCTGCTGACCGCCCTTGATCTGCGGCTTGAAGCGGATGCCGTTCCGGACATACAGCGCGCCGACGCCCTTCGGGCCATGCAGCTTGTGTCCGGACAACGACAGCATGTCGATCATGGTCGACTGCAGATCGATCGGGCACTTGCCCACCGCCTGCACCGCGTCGGTGTGAAATAGCGCGCCGACTTCCTTGGCAAGCTCAGCCAGATCCGCCACCGGCTGGATCACGCCGGTTTCGTTATTGGCCCACATGATCGACGCGATCGCGACACGGTCGGACATCGCTTCGCGATAGGCCAGAATGTCGAGCCGGCCCTGACGATCGACCGGGATCAGGTGAACGCGGATGCCCTTGTTCTTCTCCAGCCAAGCGCACAGCGACAGCACTGCCGGATGTTCGACCGCCGAGATGATCACTTCACGCCGGCGCGGCGCCGCTTCCAGCGCGGACAGGATCGCGGCGTTGTTGCTCTCAGTGCCGCCCGAGGTGAAGATCAGCTCGTGCGGCTGCGCGGCGCCGACCAGCGCCTGGACGCGTTCGCGCGCCCGCTTGACCGCAAGCGCGGCGTGACCGCCGAGCCCGTATTTCGATGACGGGTTGCCGTAGTACAGCGAGAAGTACGGCAGCATCGCTTCGACGACGCGCGGATCGGTCCGCGTCGTTGCATTGGCGTCGAGATAGACGATGTCTGCCGGCTCGTTCATGACACCGGCACCACGCGTAGCGGCCGGCCGAACTTCTCGGCCAGCTTGGCCTGGACACCCGAGAGCGTCACCGACGAAAGCTGGCAGCCGACGCAATTGCCGGACAACCGGACATAGACGATGTTGCCGTCGAGGCTGACGAACTCGCAGTCACCACCATCGCGCTGCAGATGCGGCCGCAATTCTTCGACCGCCTCGGCGATCAGCGCCTCTTGCGGCGGCGCATCGACGAGTCCGGACGGCGGAGGCGCCGGACGTGACGGCGTGGCTTTGGCGATCGGGCGCAGATGCGCGGGCGTCGCCTTGGCGGCAAAGATGTTGGCGGCCGGCGGCGGTGCGCCGTGCGGCTTCAACTCGGCGGTGCGCGGCGTCGCGGAGCCGATCCGGTAGGCGTCTTCGGCCGCAATCAGGCCGTCCTCGACCATCTCGGCATTGACGCGCGCGAGCAGGGATTCGATCTGCTTGAAGCAGGTGCTGCAGCTGCCGGCAGCCTTGGTGTAGGCGGTGACGTCGTCGAGGCTGGTCAGCCGATTGAAGCGAATGGTGCGCTCGATCATCATCTGGCCGACGCCGAGGCACTTGCAGGCCGGCGGCGCATCGGCCTCGGCCACTGCGGCCTTGCCGCGATACGAGCCGATCGCCTGCTGCAGGGCCTCAAAAGTCATCACCGCGCAGTACATCCGCTCGCGCGGCAGATCGCCCAGGTAGTCGGCGATCGCCGCGGCGCTGATGCCGCTGGCTTCATCGATGGTCTTGCCGGTGATCATGTCGGTGAGGGCCGCCGAAGCGGCGATCGCCGAGCTGCAGCCGAACGCCTGAAAGCGGGCCTGCGCGATCCGCCCGTCGTCGGGCTCGACCTTCAGCATCAACTTGACGGCGTCGCCCCAGCCGATACTGCCGAACCGCCCGACTGCATCAGCCTGCGGCAGCGGACCGGCATTCGGGGAAGTGGAGAAGTGATGATCGAACTTGCCGAGGCTGAGCATGGCCCGCTCCCGTGGCTGGCGCTGCGCTTAACCGAACGACTTACCGCAACCGCACTTAGTGCCGGCGTTGGGGTTGTCGAACGTGAAGCCGGAGCCTTCCAGGCTCTCGACGAAGTCGATGGTCATGCCGGACAGCAGCGGCTGCGAGTCCGGATCGATGAACACCTTGACGCCGCCGGCTTCGACCACCGCGTCATCAACCCGCGGCTCCGCATCGAGACCGATCAGATATTTGTAGCCGGCGCAGCCCCCCGCCTCGACCATAACGCGCAGCCCGGCTTCAAGCTTGCCGGCGCGCGACATCGCAGCCTTCACAGCGGTCCCGGCTTGTTCGGTGAGAATGATCATGGTCGGCCTCCATTTGTTGGGTCCGACATCAACAAGTGCAACCGCTGTGCCAGCGCGGGCACAGACGGCAAGCCACTGATTTCGTGCAAAATTATCAGCACCCGACAATGTCGGACGTCCGACATGGTCGCGAAGCCGACGGTTTCCGACAATCGCTCGCAGCTTAGAGGCGAGCTACCCCGCTACGCGGCGCTAACCTCTCCCCGCGCGCGGGGAGAGGTCGGCCCGGCAAAGCCGGGCCGGGTGAGGGGGCGCCTCCAGAGGTCTGAGCATGCGAGCTGTATTCGCCGGACTACCAACGTCACTATTAGCACTCGGCCGTGTGGTGAGGCCCCTCATCCCGCCCTTCTCCCCGCGCGCAGGGAGAAGGAGCCCGCTGTGCATGCGGCGATGCTTTCTGAATCTGACTTAAGCCACGCCCGCCGCCCGAAGCTCCACCTCGCGGCGGCGGATCGCCATCCGGCTTTCGCCGCTTTCTTCACCGAAGCACTCGGCGAAGTCGCCGCACTGCGAGCAGACCGGGGTGCTACACATCACCATACCGTCGTCTTCGCAGAGCTTGCGGTAGAAGAACCGCTTCCAGCGCATGTTGCGGGTGTTGTCGCGGGCCAGCGGCTCGAAATGCCGCATCAACAGCCGGCTCAGCTCCGCGCGGCTGCGCAGGCCGAGATCTTCCCACAGATGCTCCGGCTGCATTGCCCGGCGCGCCACCATCGCGGCGAGCCAGCGACCGACGTCGCCCGAGGTCGAGCGATGCTTGAGCAGCAGGTCGCGAACCATGCCTGCTTCCTCGTCCTCGTCGTGCTCGCCGACCGCCAGCACCGACAACAGGACCGAAACATGCGGGAACCAGCCGACGATCAGCGCCGCGAAATCGTCGGCCGTCAGACCGCTGGACTCCGTGATCGAGCCGGGTTCGGTGACCGCAACCGACAGGATCGACGCCAGCACGTGACGATCGAATGCTCGATCGTCATCGATCTGGGCTTCCGCCGGAGTGCAGCCGGTCAAGGCCCGGTACACCACCGCCGGAGAGGACGCGAAGCTCGACGCCGTCACGCGCAGCGGCAGCGCCGCTGCCGTCGCGCCTGCCGCCTGGATTCCCGCTGCGCCGAGCATGTCCGTCGCTCCCTTGCTTAGAGCCCGAGTTCGCTAGCCTTGACGTGGGTCTGGCATGCCTTCGGGCAGACCCGGACGCAGGCCGAGCAGCCGATGCAATTGCCGGCCGCGTCGAGGACCATCACCTTGCGGACGAACTCCTCGTCATCGTCATCATCATCGAGCGAACAGGCGACCAGTTCGCCCTCCTCGTTGACGCCCATCAGATGCATCACGTCGCGCGAGCACACCTTGTGACAGCGGCCGCAACCGATGCACTTCTTGTCGTCGATCGCAGTGAGGTAAGTCGGTTCCCACGGCTGGCCGTCGCGGGTGGAAAAGATCGCCATTGTTCGCTCCTGCGCGCGGCTCGCGGCCGCGCCGTTTGGGCTGAGGCGTTCGGCCGCGATCAGGCGGCTTTCGCCTCCAGCTCCTTCAAAGCCTTCCGCGCAGCTTCAAGGGCCGCGTAGGCATCCTGGGTTTCCTGCGCCACTGTCATGATGGTCTGCCAATTGATCGGCAGCTCTTCCGACAGGTCGTGCAGATTCATCTTCATCGTCGTCGCGCGAGCGGACAGTTTCTTGATCTCGGCCTTCAGCGTGTCGATGTCGGACATGCGTTCTCGCTCTCGCGTTAGAGGTTGGCGACGTCGGGATATTTGCGGATCATCTCGCTGCCGGCGGCGACCAGCTTGTCGCCCTCCTCGGCCAGCTTGCCGAGGTTATCGAAGCCGAAGCGATGAACGTCGCGCATGTGCTTGTTGATGACGATCAACCGCCCGGCGCTGAGGATCAGCCGGCCGAAGCCCTCGTGGTGCATCTTCATCATCGGCGACACCATGATTCTGGTCTCGCGTTCGATCGACAGGGCGACCGCGTTGTAGAACAGCTCGAGCCGCCACAGCGTCTCCGGATCCGGATCGCCCATGATCGGAATCTCGCGACGCTTGGCCTTGTCGACGATGAACGGCTCCAGCAGCTTCAGATCGGATTTGCCCTCCCAGACACCGTGGGTGTCCTGAGCGCGGAGCTGCTTGACCAGTTCCTTGACGAACAGCGAGTCGAGCGCGGCGTCGGGAGCAGTGGTGGCTTCGGTCATGTCAGGCCTCGTCGGCAAAATCGAACGTGCGCTCTTCACCCTTCATCAGCGCCTTGCGCAGCCACGGCGGCGGCACGCCGCGCAGCACGCCCTGCAGCTTGGTGATCAGGTCGGTGATCAGCTCCGGCTGCGCCAGCTTCAGCGGGTGGACCTGAGCAGCGACAACGCGCGCCGCGCCGGAGCCGCCGATCGCCGTGCAGTACATGATGGCGCAATCCCGGATCGCGTCGATCTTGGCGACCAGCTTGTCCTCGTTGCCGTCTTCCTTTTCCTCGGCGAACTGCACCGCTTCGATGAAGCGATAATCGTCGGCGGTGACTTCGTAGATCGCGATATTCCGGGCCCAGCCGAAATGCGCATCGACGCGCGCAAGGTCCTGGGTGGCAAAGGCGACTTTCATGCCGGTTCTCCTGAGTTGTGCATCGGCGCTGTGCTCCGCTCGACTGCCGTCGTTGCTAATGAGCCGTAGCCGGCGCATCGGTCTGATCCGGACGAACAGAGGCACTCCGCCAGCTGTTCACATCCGGCTCCTTGATGTTGGCGATGAAAACGTTGCCGATCGCGAAGATCAGATCGCGGGTGCCGCGATAGCCGACCGCGACCTGATGCGCGGCACCGAGCCGATCGAACATCGGCAGCCCCATCCGGAACAGCGGCACGCCCAGTCGCTCGGCGGCCTGGCGGCCGTGCGAGTGCGTCACCAACAGATCGCAATCTTCAGCACGGCGTTCGAGATCTTCGAGATCGCCGATCAACACCTCGTCGCTCGGCACCTGGGCCAGGATCGGCGAGGTCGTGGTCGTGACCGCAGCACTGACGGTGCAGCCCATGTCGGCGAGCCAGCCGCCGATATTCAGCAGCATGTCCGGCTCGGCGCCGATCGCGACGCTCTTTCCGCCGAAATAGAAGTGACCGTCGAGCATGGCATCGACCAGCTGGCTGCGCTGGCGGCGATATTTCGGCGGCACCGGGCGGCCGCTGATCTTGGCCAGCGTCGCCATCAGCTCATCGGCGGCGGCAAGCCCGGTAACCCGCGCCAGCAGCGTGAACGGCACGCCGGCCTTGGTTTCGAGCGCCACCGCGGCTTTGCGCATCTGCTCGCCGAACGCCAGCGTATAGGCGGCGCCGCCCATCGCGGCGACTTCGGCGACCGAGACGCCGCCATGCGTGGTCGGTGTGAAGTCGTCCGGCAGATGGCCGTCGAGCGAGCCGGAGATGTCCGGCAGGAAGGTCGGTGTTAGGCCGAAAGCTTCGATGATGTCGCGCAGCTCGTCGATGTCGCCCGGCGTTAGATGACTTCCGGCCAACACGTTGATCCTGTCGGCATCCGGCGCGATGCCGACAGCCGGCGCCTCGACCAGGGTCTCGACGATCCGCGTCACGGTGGCGGCGAAGCCGTCTTCGAACGCGCCCTTGAAGTCCGGCGTCGACACCGGCACCAGCGCGACGTTTGCCAATTCCGGATGATTGGCTCGCACCATCTTGATGTAGCCGTCGAGATCGTCGCCTTTGATCTCGGTGACGCCGGTGGTGCAGATCCCGATCACGTCGGGCTTGGTGCGGCCGACGATGTTGACGATCGCCTGCTCCACATTCTCGAAGCCGCCAAGCACGGTGGCAACTTCGCTCATCGCCGTGGTCTGCAGCGGAATCGACTCGCGGAAGTGGCGAACGAACAACACCAGACCGAACGAGGTGCAGCCCTGGGAGCCGTGCAGCAGCGGCATGCAGTTGCGCAGCCCCATGAAGGCCAGCGCGGCGCCAAGCGGCTGACTCATCCGCAGCGGATTGACGGTGCAAGACTTGGTCGAGGTGACGATCTGTGCCATCGCAGCCTCCTTACGCTACCCGAGCCGAACGTCCGAAGATCGCGCGCTGGCGATCGTCGGCGGCGTTGGCGGCATCGGCGCGCTCTTCCCAGGTCACCTCGTCCCACGGCGGCGCGCTGCGCACCTGAGCCCAGATCGGATTGGACAGCGACTTGTCGATCTGCCGGACCATCTCGACGATGCCGACATAGCCGCAATACGCGTAGGTGCGCTCCTGGTTGATATCCATCCAGGGCATCCGCGCCTTCAGCGCGACGAACTGCGAACGCCCCCCCGACAGCATGATATCGGCCTGCGCCTCTTTCAGCATCTTGTACATTTCGCGCGGGCGCAGGTCGTCGATCTGGTGGACGTCCGGGCTCATCTCCTTGAGCCGCAGCTTGTCTTCCTTGGTCGACTTCTTGACACTGGTGCCGACGATCGTCAGCCCCGCTTCCTGCAACGCCGCCACCACAGACCACGACTTCACACCGCCGGTGATCAGCAGCACCTTCTTGCCTTCGAGGCGCGGGGTGTAGGCCCTGATTGCCGCCCAGGCCTTGGCCTCTTCGCGCGCGATCAGCGCTTCGACACGGTCCATCAGCTCGGCGTCGGCGCCGCGCTGAATCAGCAGGCGGGCGATCTGGCGCAGCGACTCGGAGGTGTCGCTGATGCCGTAGAACGATCCTTCGAAATACGGGATGCCGTAGCGCTCTTCCATCTTGCGCGCGACGTTGATCATCGCGGTGGAGCACACCATCATGGCGGCACGGGCGCGGTGCGACTGCGCCACCTCGTGATAGCGCGCGTCGCCCGACAGGCACGACAGGATGCGGATGCCGAGCTCGTCGAGCAGCGGCTTCACCTGCCACAGCTCGCCCGCGACGTTGTATTCGCCGATGATGTTGATGTCGTAGGGAGTCGTGAACTCCGGCTCCTGGGTGCCGATCACGTAGTCCAGCATCGCCTCGCCGGCGAGCTTGTTGCCGAGATTCTTCGGCCCGACAAAGCCGGGCGAGATGATCGGAATGCAGGGCTTGCCGAACTTCTCGGCCGCCACCTTGCAGACAGCGACGATATCGTCGCCCATCATCGCCGGCACGCAGGTCTGATACACGAACACTGCGGGCGGATCGTACTTCTCGATGATTTCCTTGATCGACCGGAACAGCCGCTTCTCGCCGCCGAAAATGACGTCGTTCTCACCCATGTCGGTGGTGAAGCCGGTGCGATACAGCTTCGAGCCGGACGACTTGGTGCCGCGGTTATCCCAGGACGAGCCTTCACAGGCGATCGGGCCGTGCACCAGGTGCGCGACGTCGACGATCGGCTGCAGCGCGATCTTGGCGCCGTCGAAGGCGCAGCCGCCGGCTGCGCCTCCCGGCTGCAGCGGTTTGCTGCAACCCTTCTTGCGTTGCTTGTCGGACTTGGCCTGATTGGCCGCACAGCCGGGCTCGTTGAAGACGTCTTGAATCTTGTCTGCGAGGCGGCTCATGCGGCACTCCTGTAATCAGGTTCTCCGAAGCTGCGGCATCACCGGATGATGTCGAAGCTGATGTCGGTCTTGCCGGCGGCGTTGGTCGACTTGTCCATTTCGTCGAAGATCTTGTCGAGGATCTTGACCAGGACGTTCATCGAACCCTGATAGCCCCACACCGGCGCGCGGTGATGGTGATGGCGATCGAAGATCGGGAAGCCGATGCGGATCAGCGGCGTGCCGGTGTCGCGCTCGAGATACTTGCCGTAGGTGTTGCCGATCATGAAGTCGACCGGTTCCGTGAACAGCAGCGAGCGCAGGTGCCAGAGATCCTTGCCGGCGTAGACCTTGCAACCAGCGCCGAACGGCGATGAGTCAAGCAGCGCCTGCACCTTGGCTTCCCACGTCTTGTTGCCGTTGGTGGCGAGGATGTGGGTGGGTTCGCCGCCGAGTTCGAGGATGAATTCGGCGAGGCCGTAGCACAGGTCCGGATCGCCATAGATGGCGAACTTCTTGCCGTGGATGTGGGCGGCCGAGTCGGCGATGGCGTCGACCAGCCGGCCGCGCTCCTTGGTCAGCGCTTCGGGGATCGCCTTGCCGGTGATCCGCGACACCGCCTGCAGGAAGCGATCGGTGCCGCTGACGCCGACCGGGTGATTGAACGCCACGACCTCCTGGCCGTGCTCGGCGATCGTCGCCAGCGTCTTTTCGGTGCAGAACTCCTGCATCGAAATCGTCGCCTTGGCGTGGACGGCGTTGGCGGCCTGCTCCAGCGTGGTGCCGCCGTCATACATCCGGAACTCGCCGTCGGCCGGGGTGTCCCAGACGTCGCTGTTGTCGCCGAAGATGGTGTATTCGACGCCCATCGTGTCGAAGATGCGCTTGATTTCGCGGAGGTTACCGACGGTGTAGCCGTCGAAGCCGCCGAGGAAGTTGATCGACTCGTTCGGCTTGCGCTCGAGCTTCGGCGCGGTGCCGGACTTGCCGTCCCAGAAGTGCTCGACCACGCCCTTCATGGTGTTGTCGTAGCCGGTGATGTGGCTGCCAACGAACGCCGGGGTGTGAGCGTAGGTGACGTCGAAGTCCGTCGGGACCGAGCCCTTCTCCTTGGCGTTCTTGATGAACGCGTTGAGGTCGTCACCGATGACTTCCGCCATGCAGGTGGTCGAGACCGCGATCATCTTCGGCTTGTACAGCGCATAGGCGTTGGCCAGGCCGTCGATCATGTTGTTGAGGCCGCCGAACACCGCGGCGTCTTCAGTCATCGACGACGACACGCAGGAGGTCGGCTCCTTGAAGTGCCGGGTGAAGTGGCTGCGATAGTAAGCGACACAGCCCTGCGAGCCATGCACGAACGGCAGCGTCTTTTCGAAGCCGACCGCCGCGAACACCGCGCCGAGCGGCTGGCAGGCCTTGGCCGGGTTGATGACAAGCGCTTCGCGGGCGAAATTCTTGTCCTGATATTCCTTGGTCTTGGTCCAGTCCGAGACGCGCGCGACCTCGGCTTCGCCAACATAGTTCTCGAAATTCTTCCGCTTGTTCTCCATCAACTCTTCGTACTGGGGCTCACGGAAGAGGTCGAAGTGATCGCGGATCTTCTCTGCGGTCTCGGTCATGGTGATGTCTTTCCCAAGAATTCGGTGTCGCGGCGCTTCCGGCGGCTGGCGCCGGAAGCCCGGTGTGAAGGTTCAGATCAGCTCCAAGGCGCCTTGGTCAGTTTCCAGACCGGGGCATTGATGGCGATGTCCATATCGCGGGCGAAGATGCCGAACCCGTCGTAGCCGTGATACGGGCCCGAATAGTCCCAGGAATGCATCTGGCGGAACGGAACGCCCATCTTTTGGAAGATGTACTTTTCCTTGACGCCGGAGCCGACCAGGTCGGGCTGCACCTTCTCGACGAACTTCTCGAATTCGTAGCCGGTGACGTCGTCGTAGATCAGCGTGCCGTCCTTCACGTAATGGGTGGTGCGCTGATAGTCGTCGTTATGGGCGAACTCGTAGCCGGTACCGACCACTTCCATGCCGAGGTCTTCGTAGGCGCCGATGACGTGGCGCGGGCGCAGACCGCCGACATAGAGCATCACCTTCTTGCCTTCGAGGCGGGGGCGATACTTGGCGATCACCGCATCCATCTTCGGCTTGTACTTGGCAATGACGCGCTCGGCGCCTTCCTTGATCTTGTCGTCGAACTTCGCGGCGATCTCGCGCAAGCTCGCTTCGATCTTGGACGGGCCGAAGAAGTTGTATTCAACCCACGGAATACCGAACTTCTCTTCCATGTGCCGCGTGATGTAGTTCATCGAGCGGTAGCAATGCAGGATGTTCAGCTTCGCCTTCGGGGTATTCTCCAGCTCGGCGATGGTGCCGTCGCCGGACCACTGCGCGATCACGCGGAGGCCCATTTCCTCGAGCAGGATGCGCGAGGCCCAGGCGTCGCCGCCGATGTTGTAGTCGCCGATGATCGCGACGTCGTAGGGGGTCGACTGGAAGCCGGCGTTCTTCTCGGCGGCCTTGTCGAACACCCAGTCACGGATCACGTCGTTGGCGATGTGGTGGCCAAGCGACTGCGACACGCCGCGGAAGCCTTCGCAACGCACCGGGATGATCGGCTTGCCGTCATACTGCTTCGACTTGGCCTTGGAGACCGCCTCGATGTCGTCGCCGATCAGACCGATCGGGCATTCCGACTGCACCGAGATGCCCTTGGAGAGCGGGAACAGCTCCTGGATCTCGTCGATGATCTTGCCGAGCTTCTTGTCACCGCCGAAAACGATGTCCTTCTCCTGGAAGTCGGAGGTGAACTGCATCGTGCCGAAAGTGTCGACGCCGGTGGTTCCCTTGTAATAGTTGCGGCGCGAGCCCCACGAATACTGGCCGCAGCCGACCGGGCCGTGGCTGATGTGGACCATGTCCTTGATCGGGCCCCACACCACGCCCTTCGAGCCGGCGTAGGCGCAACCGCGGATCGTCATCACGCCCGGGATCGACTTGATGTTGGACTTGACCGAGCACTCCGCCTTTTCGGCGTCGTACGTGTTCAGATGCTTGGCGCGACGCTTAGCCGACTTGTCCGGATAGGCCTCCAGGACTTCGGCGATCAGCGCCTTGTTACGTTCCTTGATGTCCGCGGGGGATTCTGCGACTGCGGTGCTCATCGTTGTTCCTCGTGTCTGGGGCCGCCGGGATGGCGGCCGGTCGCGCTAGGCGACCGGCCTGGCTGATGCGATCAGGCGGACGCGGCCGCCTTGGCGGCTTCCTTGGCGGCGAGCTCGGCGAGCTGCTGCTCCTCGGTCTTCATGATGCCGAAGTCGAGCAGCATCTCTTCCAGCTCTTCCATGGTGATCGGGGTCGGGATGGTGCCGTTGCCGCAGTTGGCGTGGACCTTGTTGGCCAGGGCGCGATATTCCTTAGCCTGCTGGCTGTCGGGCGCGTACTGGATCACGGTCTGGCGGCGCAGCTCGGCGTGCTGCACGATGTTGTCGCGCGGCACGAAGTGGATCAGCTTCGAGTTCAGCTTCTTGGCCAGCGCTTCGGCGAGGTCGAGCTCGCGGTCGGTCTGGCGCTCGTTGCAGATCAGGCCGCCGAGGCGGACGCCGCCCGACGAAGCGTACTTCAGAATGCCCTTGGAGATGTTGTTGGCGGCATACAGCGCCATCATCTCGCCGGACATGACGATGTAGATTTCCTGCGCCTTGTTTTCACGGATCGGCATCGCGAAGCCGCCGCACACCACGTCGCCGAGCACGTCGTAGGAGACGTAGTCGACGTCTTCATAGGCGCCGTTTTCTTCGAGGAAGTTGATCGCGGTGATAACGCCGCGGCCGGCGCAGCCGACGCCCGGCTCCGGGCCACCGGCCTCGGTGCACTTGATGCCCTTGTAGCCGATCTTCATCACGTCTTCGAGTTCGAGGTCTTCCACCGAACCCGCTTCCGCGGCGAGGCTCAGCACCGTGTCCTGCATCTTGGTGTTGAGGATCAGACGGGTGGAGTCCGCCTTGGGGTCGCAGCCGACGATCAGGATCTTCTGACCCATCTCGACCAGCGCCGCGAGGGTGTTCTGCGAGGTGGTCGACTTGCCGATGCCGCCCTTGCCGTAGAATGCGATTTGCCGAAGTGCCATGTTTTCTCTCCGTTGACCTAATGCCGCTTGATCGATTTGCGCCGAGGCGCAGCCTTCTTCCGTTCAAAACCGTCGCACGGCTCAGATGCGGACGTTGCCCTTTGCAGTAACTGCTCGGCCAACCATCCCTCGCCTTGCTGATCCCTGTTTTGCAACGAGCGTGCCAAGCTTCGCCGGAGACGAAAAAGTGTGTGTTTTCGCGGAGATGTAGAATGTCCGGGCAGAATGTACGTAGATGTTTAGAATCCGACATCGCTGCCGAGCGGACGACATCCCAGGGGACGGCTGTTAGAAACGAAACAAACTGATACCGGCCGGGCGTGCTAAGCGAGACTCTGTCGCAACTCGAGAACGGCTTCGCTGCGTCATCGCGAGCGAAGCGAGGCGATCCAGGGCCCGTTGTACGGAAGCAGGACCAAGCTCCTCACCATGACGAGGGCGAGTGCACGTATCGTCGTGCCCTGCCTTGTGCCGGGCATTCACGGATACGGCAGGATCTGGAGCAAGAACGGAGATGGCCGGCTTCCGCCGCGCCGAAGCAGCTTCGGCGCAGGCGGGACGAGCCGGCCAGGACGTTCATTGAGAGTGGGAAGAGACGAAGAAGTGCCTACGCGGTCAGCGCCTGGCTCTGCAGCAGTTCGCCGAGCATGGCGACGAACTTCGTCAGCGGCCAATCAATCCGGGTGATGGACTGTTCCTCGAGGAAGCGCTCCTCGTTGCGGGTCGGCGTGTCCGGCAACACGGCCCAATGCTGGGCCGAGGAGCGCTTCATGATCTGGCGGGCGAAGGCGCGGTCGAGCTGGGTATCGAACCGGCAGCCGAGGAATAGGAAGTTCCTGTCCTTGCGCAGCTGCTGCACCGTCAGCGGGATCGGCGTCTGAATGTCGATCTCGGTCAGGACTTCGACATAGTCGCTGTCGGACACCAGAAAATTGGCCGCCGGCGCGACCGAGCCGATCGGCTGATACAGCATCGTCGCCCAGCCGAGCGCCTCGTCCGGGACCGGCGCATACAGCGGCATCTCGTCTTCGGTCACGATGCCGGGTGCGGGCTCGGCAATCTCGCTGCCGTCTGGCTTGTAGTAATTCACCCAATGGCCGTGATGTTCGCTCTGGCTGACGCCCTGTGCCATGCCCCAATTCTGGCGAATGGCGAACGCCTTCTGTGGCAGGTCGTCATACCAGGCGTGGACCAGCAGCGGCAGCTCGGGCAGCGACGCCAGCATCCGATGCAGCTCGTTCGGCTGCGGCGAGGACCGGAACGCCTCGGCCATCATCGTCGTCAGCGTTTTGCGGTGCTTGAAGTTCTCGATGTACTGCGCGGCGCCGGTGAGATTGGTGCGGACCTTGTGCGGCACCGTGGTCTTCGCGGTCAGCCGCGCCACCAGCTCGGCCGGCGAGGTCGGCACGCTGCTCGATTCGCCGAGCGCCACGCAGGCCGAGCCGAGATACGGGATCACCTGGCCTCGCAACAAGCCTGCGGCGATGTCGTCGAGTGCTTGTACCGGCATGATCCTGCTCCCTGTCAGATCGCTCTTGCAGCCTTGTGATGGACCACCACCAGGCCGGTCGCGCGCGCCGCATCGGTCGTGATGGTCCAGCAATGGTTCGATCCGTCGACCAGATAGACGCTGAAGCGTGGATAATCGCGGAACGGCTGCTCTGCATAGATGTCGGACGCGTCACACTGCGTCAGCGACAGGCTGGAAAGCTCCTGCCGCACCGTCTTCAGCGCACCGGCATCAGCAGCGTCGCCTCCGAGCAGCGCGTCGAGCCGAGCGAGATCGTCGGACGACAGCGCCATGGTCAGAGCTTGCGGGCTTCGACGGTGATCGGCAGTGGCGTGTCCGCCGCCATCACCGGCAGTTCGAGCTGCCAGCCATTGGCAAGCGTAACCTTGCCGCCCCAAAGCGCGGGATTCTCCATCTCGACGATCGGCTCCTCGAGGTCCTTCTTGGCGACATAGGCGGAGTGACCGGTCGCGGTCTTGCGGATCATCACTTTCATCGAGGGTGGTCCTTTGCTTGGCCGCCGCGGCGACAGGTCAGAGTGGGGTGATTTCGTCTTCGAGGCAGCCGATCACCCGGTGTTCGGCGAATTCGACCAGATAGACCGGCCGATTAGTTTCGGTGTGCAGGCCGATCCGGACGATCTCACCAGGGTCGCCGCTCTTCACCAGGAGCGCGTCCTCCGGCTGGTCCGGAAAGCTGCCGTCATTGAACAGGTCGATCTCGGCGCGGACGCGCTGGCCCCATTGGTATCGCGGTTCCGGCGTCATCACATCGCCTCCTGCGCTTCGGCCTGGAAGGCTTCGACCGCAACCAACTCCCGCCGCTTCATCCCGACGATGCGGCCCTGCGCCACGAAGTCGACGCCGTAGATGTAGAACTGCTGCAGGAAGGTGCCGATCGAGACGACGTAGCCCTCGTCGCCCTTCTTCACCAGGACCTCGCCGATCTCTTTGCCGGGAAAGGTGCCGTCGTTGCGAATGTTGAGCCGCGCCCGGACCTTCTGGCCGTATTCAAACTCCGGCGGGCCGTCGAGCTCGACGATGTCGCTGTCACGCGCGATGTTCATGGCGAGGGCTCCGTTGCGGGTTTGAGCTGTGCAGGTTCGGTGAAGCCGCTGCGGCTGCGCGCAAGCTCGCGCACCAGCGGATCGGGATCGTCGAGCAGCGGCGCCAGTTCGTAGGCGTCGACACGGCTGGCGACTTCGTAGCGGACCCGCCAATCGGCATCGCCGAGCATCGCCAGCAGCCGGCCCGGCGTCATTCGCTTTGCGGCTTCAAGACGGACTTCGCCGTCCTTATCCATCGCGATCTGGGCCAGCCATTCCGGGCCGATCCGCCGAGCCACTTCGCGGCGCACGCCGGGATCGGGATCGAGCACCAACAGCGGCAGCAGACCGGGCGATGCCCGCCGCGCCACGATCTGGCGGACATAATAATCCTCGTCGCTCGCCATCGGGCGCAGTTCGTCGTCACTGAGGACCGAGGCGACGCGGATCCGCACTTCGCGATGCGGGTCGCTGCGCAGGCCGAGCAGATAGCGCTTCGGCAGCCGGCGTGCCGCGCTCCACCGCACCGTCTCGTCCGGATCCTGCAGCAGCTTCGGCAGCAGGAACACCGTGGCATAGCCCGCCGCAACCGCGCGCGTCTCGAAATACGGATGGTCGAGATAGGAATCGGCGAGCGCCCGGTTCTGCTGGAAGAACCGCTCCAGCCGCCGCGCATAGCGATCCTGGACACACGCCTTCTTCAATTCGCACAGCCCGGCGGACAGCAGCTCGTGATGCGGGCACGACGCACAATCAACCTCATTGCCCTGCCAATCACGGGCTTCGTCGATGTCAGTCGTCATCGTCCTGCCCTATCCGCCGCCACACATCGAGCAGCACGGCAGCGCCGACCTTGTCGGTCGGATCGAGTTCGAGCAGCTTCTCGACAGCCGCGTGACCTTCGTCGAGCTGGCCGAGCCGCATCTGCAAATAGGCGTAGGCCTTCAGCGCAAACAGATAGAACCGCGGCAGCACCGCCGAATAGCTGGAAAACTCGGCGTCGCCGCGGCGCACCCTGCGCCAGTCGGAGGCGAGGCCGTTGTCGCGCGCCGCCTTGCACAGGCAAGCCTGCGCCACTTCCAGTGCCTCGCCGAGACGGCCCTTATAGAAATAGAACCGGTACAGCCCGATCAGCACTGCGGCATGGTCGGGCGCCAGCAGATGAGCTTCGCGCAGATGCTGCTCAGCCAGCGCCTCGCTCTGATAGTCGCGGCCCGCCAGCTCGAGATGCCGATGCGCGTCTGCCGGCAGACCGGCGCCGAGCAACGCCCCGGCCAGCAACGACTGCTCCGGACCGGACATCGTCAGTTCGCTGTGCATCAGGTCGGGCATGGCTCACAGCTCCCGCAGCTGGTGCAGACCGGCGGTCGGCTTGGAGCCGCTGTCGCTGGCGCACTGACAGTTCGATCCCTTCGGATCGTGGAACATGAAGCCGCTGGAGGTCGGCGTCTCCATGAAATCGATCACCACGCCTTCGAGCAGCTTCAGGCTCGATTCCGGCAGGAACAGCTTGTAGTCGCCGCGATCGACCACCGCGTCGCCGGTGTGCGGCGCGCCGGCAATGTCGAACTGCGCCGACAGGCCGGAGCAGCCACCGGCGCTGACCACCAGGCGGAAGCCGCCGGTGCCACCGCTGAACCGCAGCATGCGACGGATGAATTTTTCGGCCGAGGGGGTGAAGCTCATGTCCATCGGAATCGCCTCATGCTGCCTGGTAGCGCGGGACGGAATTGTCGATCACGCAGGTGCCGTCGACCGGGCACACCGCGACACATTGCGGCTCGTCGTAGTGGCCGATGCACTCCGAGCACTTCGAAGGATCGATCGCGAAGGTGCCGGCCTTCTCGAAGATCGCCACATTCGGGCACTGCGGCTCGCAGGCCGAGCAGCCGGTGCATTGCGAGGCGACGATCTTGTAGGCCATGGCCGTTCCCCTTCGCTGCGCTCGCCCTAAGCCTCGGTAAAAGCGCCCTGGCGGATCGTGGCATCGCCGCGCGCGACGTGGCGGATCTCCGACTTGCCGACGCGCTCGAGGTACTGCTTGAAGTACGCGATCACCGACTGCTCGATGTATTCGAACGCGTAAGTCTCGACCGCCTCGATGCCGGCACCCGCGAGCGAATCCTTCGGGCACATGCCGATCTTGGCAACCAGGACGGCGGTGCAGTCGTTCAGCGCCTTGAGGATCGGCTCGATGCCGGTTTCGCTGGCGTAGCCGCCTTCGCAATACAGATCGACGCGGCGGTGACCGACGAACTTCGCACCGCCAGTCGACACTTCGTAGATCTGGAATTCGTGAGCGTGGCCAAAGTGCTCGTTGATGACGCCGCCGCCCTTGGTGGCGATTGCCACCTGGATCTTGATGGTCGCGGTCTCGTCGGCGAGCTTGTCCAGCTCGCGCTGCTTGGCGACCGCGATCGCGTCGCGCTCGGCCTCGACCTTGGCCTGGTAGGCTTGGCGCGCGGCGAGATCATATTCGACGTCCATCGCCATTACCTTTTCGGTGGTGAATTCGGCGCTGCGGTCTTCGCCGAGCAGGCCGACGGCGTCGGCACGGCACTGCCGGCAGTGCCGCATCATGTTCATCTCGCCTTCGCAGGCATCCTGCAGCGCCTTGAGCTCCTGCGCAGTCGGGCCGCGCTGGCCGGACAGGCCGAACGCAGTGCCGTGCTCGGCTTCGGAGATCAGCGGCATGATGTTGTGCAGGAAGGCGCCGCGCGACTTCACCGCCTTGTTGACCTCGATCAGATGCTCGTCGTTGATCCCCGGGATCATCACCGAGTTGACCTTCACCAGGATGCCGCGCGCGACCAGCATCTCCAGGCCGAGTAACTGCCGTTCGCTGAGGATCTTCGAAGCCTCGACGCCGGTGTAGCGGCGGTGATTGTAGAAGATCCACGGATAGATCTTCGCGCCGACTTCGGGATCGACCATGTTGATGGTGATGGTGACGTGATCGACCTTCATGGCGGCGATCTGCTCGACATAGTCGGGCAGCATCAGGCCGTTGGTCGACAGACACAGCTTGATGTCGGGTGCGGTCTCAGTGACCAGCTCGAAGGTCTTGAAGGTCTTGGCCGGATTGGCGAGCGCATCGCCCGGGCCGGCGATGCCGAGCACCGTCATCTGCGGGATGGTCGAGGCCACTGCGACGACCTTGCGCGCGGCCTGCTCGGGGGTCAGCTTTTCGCTGACCACGCCGGGGCGGGATTCGTTGGCGCAATCGTATTTGCGATTGCAGTAATTACACTGGATGTTGCACGCGGGCGCGACCGCGACGTGCATGCGCGCGAAGTGATGGTGCGCCTGCTCGCTGTAGCAGGGATGGTTCTTCACCTTCTCCCAAACTTCCGGCGGCAGATCGCTGGGACCTGCGGCCGAGCCGCAGCTGGTCTTGCCGGCGCCACCCTTGCTGCTGCAGCCCGATTGCGCTGCACTCTTGCGCATCTCGTCGAACGACGTCGTTCCCAGCGCGCTGAAATCGTGCAGTTGCAGCAGCTTGCTCATATCCGGGCCTCGTTCGATCGCCGCACGACAGGCGGCTTGACGGTGGGTGATGGTGCTGCAACCGAGCCGGCGAAGATCAATTCCGATCCGCGGGCGCGGCGATCCGTTGAAGACGGCGTCCGACGGTCAAGGCGTCGGCCGTCTTGCAAGATCACGCGTCAGGCCGGCACGCAGGTGTTGTCGACCGGGCAGACCGAGACGCACTGCGGCTTGTCGAACTGACCTTCGCACTCGGTGCACTTGGTCGCGTCGATCACGTAGGTGCCGCGCTTCATGCTGATCGCGGCGTTCGGGCATTCGAATTCACACGCACCGCAGACGGTGCACTGGGAGGTAACAATCTTGTAGGCCATGGTCGGCTCCTGGTTCGCAGAGTGCTGCTGACCAGTTGTCTTTCAAGCCGCGTGCCAGATGCCTGATGATTGATTTTAAAGAACTATTTGACGCCTCAGAGGGCCAACGCCGGTGTAAGGCCCCCGACACTTGTCGCAAGTCTGACAGCTGCCCTGACCCGTCATCGAACTTCGCAAGACACCACAATGGTCTGCTTCGAAGCACCCACAGACAGACAAAACGCGCGGCGCCGGAGAGCGTCGCGCGTCTGGCCGATGATCACGTGCAAGACGCGTCAGAAGTGCTTGAGCTCGATGTTGTGCTTCTTCAGCGCGTAGCCGATCTGGCGCGGCGTGAGGCCGAGAATGCGCGCGGCCTTCGCCTGCACCCACCCGGCTCGCTCCATGGCGTTGATCAGCCGCTCGCGCTCCGACATGTTCGATTCGTCGGATGGCATCTCCGAACGAACCGGCGCCGACGCAAAATCATCCGCTGATGCAACCGGCTCGCGCGGATGCACGATTTCCACCGGCGCCTTGCGTGGCAGGACCTGCAGCGGAATTTCCGGGCGCGGACGCTCGGGCGCAGGTTCGGCGTGGCCCTTCCACAGGATCGCCGACAAGCATTCGTCCTGGTGACAGGCGAAATCGCTGTCGCGGATTTCCGGCCCCATCGCCAGGGTGGCGGTGCGACGCACGCAGTTCTCCAGCTCGCGGACGTTGCCGGGGAACGAGCAGGCCTTCAGCAGATCCAGCGCGTGCGACTCGAAGGCCAGCTCGCGGCCGTTCTCCTTGTTGAAGTTCTTCAGGAATTCAGTCGCCAGCAGCGGGATGTCGCTGGGCCTGTCGCGCAGCGGCGGCAGGATCATCGGCACCACGTTGATGCGGTAATACAAGTCGGCGCGAAACTCCTTGCGAGCCACCGCCTCTTCGAGATTGCGGTTGGTCGCAGCGACGATGCGGACGTTGACCTTGATGGTCTGGTTGCCGCCGACCCGCTCGAACTCCTGCTCCTGCAAGACGCGCAGCAGCTTGGCCTGGAACGACGCGGAGATCTCACCGATCTCGTCGAGGAACAACGTGCCCTTGTCGGCGAGCTCGAACCGCCCCTTGCGCGAGGCGATCGCGCCTGTGAACGCGCCCTTCTCGTGCCCGAACAGCTCGGACTCCAGCACCGATTCCGGCAGCGCCGCGCAGTTGATTTTGATGAACGGGCCGTTGGCGCGCGCCGACAGCTCGTGAATCGCCTTCGCGATCAGCTCCTTGCCGGTGCCGGACTCGCCGCGCAGCAGCACGGGCGACTGCGACTTGGCGATGATGCTGACCTTGGCCAGCAGTTTGCGGATCGCCGGGCTCTCGCCGACGATGCCGTCGACCTTGACCCGCTTGCGCTCACGCTCCGGCTTCAGCTCGGACAGTTCTTTCTGCAGCCGGTGGCTTTCCGCCATCAGCCGCTCGCGGTCGCGGGTGACGACGCGGTGCAGCTTCACGGTCTGGCCGATCAGATTGGCCACCATGGTGAGAAAGCGCACATCGGCGTCCATCCGGAAATGCGAACGGCCGTCACGGACGCGATCGATGCTCAGCGTCCCCACCACCCGCGAATCGATCCGGATCGGCACGCCGATGAACGACACCCGGGTCTCGTCAGTAGCGCCGAGCGCCATCGCATCGGCGGCGGTAAACATCGGATGGGCAGAGACATTGTCGGCGACCAGCGGCACCGCGGTGGCGACGATCTGGTCGATCGCCTTCTGCGGCAGCCGGGCGCGATAGCGGTTGTCGCTGCCCTCGTTCCAGCCGACGCCGACGGTAATATCCGGGATGCCGTCATCCGCCAGCAGCGACACCACGCCGTTGCGCATCTGCAGGAACGACTGCAGCAGGTTGACGACGTTGGCGAGCGTGATCTCCAGCCGCGCCGGTGAGGTGAGGATTTTCGAGATCTCGAAAATGCCGGTGAGCGCGATATCACTCAGCGGTATTGGAGGATGGGTCATCGACGGCGACGGGTACTCGTTTTCGACAAGGCGGATTTCGCGCTGAGCCATAGCTCGTCTCCATCGCTCCCGAGCCTTCCCCCGTCAGATCCGGAGCATTGGGAGATTGTGGATGAATTCCAACCAGATGTCGTGCTCATCTTGGCTGCATCGCTGCGGAAGTTATGGCTAGCTCTGCTTAGTTCATTACCACTGATCAAAATGCTGATAATCAACTGATTACTACTCTAGCACCAGTCCGCCGCCGTTACCGCATTGACGCAGCGCAAAACTGACCGACCAAAAGAGCGGCAGCCGGCCGGCCGCCGTGTGTGATTGCTAGTCAACCGCAACTAATTGCGAACTATTCGCCTGAAGCCGACACTCAGACGTGCTGACCGCCGTTGATGTGAATTTCTTCACCGGTGACGTAGCTGGCCGCATCCGAGCACAGGAAGAACATCACCTTGGCGACCTCCTCCGGCGTCCCGATCCGCCGCATCGGAATCGTCGGCGCCAGCATCGCCTCGGTTTCGGGCGACAGGATGTCAGTCTTGATCTCGCCCGGCGCGATCGCATTCACCCGGATGCCGTAGGGCGCGTAGTCATGCGCCATCTCACGGGTCAGGCAGGTCAGCGCCGCTTTCGAGGTGGCATAGGCGCTGCCGGCGAACGGATGCACGCGCGAGCCGACGATCGAGGTGACGTTGACGATCGAGCCCTGCCCGGCGCGCAGCTCGTCGAACAGCCCCTGCGCCAGCATCACCGGCGCCAGCAGGTTGACGTGGAACACGCTCATCCACGTCCCGACCGGCGTATTCAGCGACGTCAGCCGCTCGCCTTCGGCGCTCTTGGGGGAGATCGCTGCATTGTTGATCAGGGCGTTCAATGGGCCGCCGCCGAGCTTCTCCTTCAGCTCGTCGATCGCCCGGGGTACCGCGCGATGGTCGGCGAGTTCGACCGCGACGTGATTCTCGAGGCCGGTCGCCCACGGACAGCGGTCATCGGCGAACGGCTGCCGCGAGCAGGTAATGATGCGCCAGCCAGCGTCGGAGAACAGCTTGCCGGTGGCATGGCCGATACCGCGCGACGCGCCGGTCAGGACCAGCGTCTTTTGCTTGCCGACGCGCGCCTCGCGCTGATCATTGTGAAACGGACAGGCGCCACCTGTGGCCGACGGCATTCCGGCCGGCATACCAGGAGGCATCTCTGCGGGGCGCCCGGCAGGGGGCGAAGAGGGCGCGGGTTCGGGCCGCTCTGCGTGCAGTGGTTCAGGGTGCACGGGACGGTCTCCATCGGTTTCGTTGCAAGTGAACTTGCATGAACCGGGCCAACCGCTACGACGTTCGATTTAGGCCGACAAACCACACCTAGTTGCCAGCCGGTGTCATTACAGCGACACCGCTCGCGCCGCACAACCCGACACAACGTTGGCTTTCCGACATCAAAACCCGCCACCCATTACCACTAACAGCGCCTACTCGGTCTGGTCCGGCTCTTGCTTAAACAGGCTCCAGACACTGAACACAGCGTGGTGGTGATGACGCAGCCTCTCCAACTCAGCGCCGGCGGCTTCGCGGTCGTGCTCGGGACTAATGAGATCGCCTCCGCCGTCGCTGTGCATCTGTACCGCGCCGGCTGCTGTGTGGTGATGTCGCACGATCCGTTTCCGCCCGTGATCCGCCGCAAGATGGCGTTTCACGACGCGCTGTACGGCGACGAAGTCACGGTCGAAGGCGTGCGGGGTGAGCGCGTCGATCACGCCACCCAGATTTTCAAGGCGCTGCGCCGCCACGACAACGTGCTGGTGACCTGGCTGGCGCTCCCGGACCTGCTGCCGATCAGCGCCGTCGACGTGCTGATCGATGCGCGGATGCAGAAGCACCGGGTCACGCCGGATCTGCGCGGGCTCGCACGCGTCAGCGTCGGCCTCGGGCCCGGCTTCTCGACCGCGGTGAACTGCGACGTTGCGATCGAAACCCGTCCCGGCCGCAGCGGCCTGATCGTCGGCTCCGGCTGGACCGATGCGGCCGATGGCGTCGCCAGCCCGCTCGGCGGCGTCGGAGCCGAGCGCTTCCAGTATTCTCAGGCCAGCGGCCGATGGCGGACCGCGGTCGAAATCGGCAGCCGTGTCTTCAACGGCTATCCGATCGGTCACCTCGGCGGCGTTCCGGTGCGGGCGCCGTGCGACGGCATCCTGCGCGGCGTCGTCCGCGACGGCCAGGACGTGCCGCAGGGCGTCAAGCTGCTGGAGGTGGATTCCCGCGGCCGCCATGCGCAGTGGACCGGGATCGACGATCGCGGCCGGGGCATCGCCAAGGCGGTGCTGCGCGCCGTTCAGCCGCAGGCCGAAATCCGCCCGAGCTACGCGGCGCAGCCGATCGCGGTGTTCTAGGCCAGCGACGGCCTGCCGCTCGCCATCGCCAGGATGGCTTTCCCACATTGACTGACGCCTCGTCCCGAGGAGCCCGGCAAAGCCGGGCGTCTCGAAGGATGAGGACTTCGGACGCTTGGCAAAGGCCAAATCCGCTTCAATCAATCGATGAAGCGCTCTAGGCCGAGCGATCCAGCGCGCAGCACTGGACTGCGCTCGTTGACGCCGACGCTAGCCGGCGCCGAGCGCGACGGCGACGTTGTAGGTGATCAGGCTGGCGATGTAGGCGAGCGCGAACATGTAGACGAAGGTGACGCCCATCCAGCGCCAGCTTCCGGTCTCGCGCTTGATCACCGCCAGCGTCGAGGCGCATTGCGGCGCGAACACGAACCAGGCCAGCAGCGACAGCGCGGTGGCCAGGCTCCACTTCGAAGCCAGCACCAGGCCGATCTGCTCGGCCGCTTCCTTGCCGCCCTCGATCGCATAGACGGTACCGAGCGCCGCGACCGCGACCTCACGCGCCGCCATGCCGGGGATCAGCGCCACCGCGATCTGCCAGTTGAAGCCGAGCGGCGCCAGCACCGGCTCGACCGCGTGACCGATGATCGAGGCCAGGCTGTAGTCGATCGCCGGTTCGGTCGCGCCGATCGGCGGGCGCGGGAACGAGGCCAGGAACCAGATCAGCACCATCATCGAGAAGATGGTGGTACCGGCGCGCTGCAGGAACATCTTGGCGCGGATATAAATGCCGATGGCAACGCTCTGCAGCCGCGGCAGCTTGTAGTCCGGCAGTTCGAGCATGAACGGCGCCGGCTCGTAGTCGCGCCACATGAAGAACTTGACCAGGGCCGACACCGTCAGGGCGCTGACGATGCCCGCGGTGTAGAGGCCGAACATCACCAGCCCCTGCAGATTGATCCAGCCGAACACGTCCTTGGCCGGCACGAACGCCGAGATGATCAACGTATAGACGGGGATGCGCGCCGAGCAGGTCATCAGCGGCGCGATCAGGATGGTGGTGAGGCGGTCGCGGCGGTTGTCGATCACGCGCGTCGCCATGATTCCCGGGATCGCGCAGGCAAAGCTCGACAGCAGCGGAATGAAGGCACGGCCGTGCAGCCCGGCGCCGCCCATGATGCGGTCCATCAGGAACGCGGCGCGCGCCATGTAGCCGAGGTCTTCCAACAGCAGGATGAACAGGAAGATGATGATGATCTGCGGCAGGAATACGAGGACGCTGCCGACGCCGGAGATCACGCCGTTCTGCAGGAAACTCTGCAGCAGCCCTTCGGGCAAGTTGGCCTGGACGAAAGCGCCGAGGGCTTCGAAGCCACCGGAGATCAGCTCCATGATCGGCTGCGCCCAGGAGAACACCGCCTGGAACATCACGAACAGGATCAGGATCAGGATCAGCAGGCCGGCGACGGGATGCAGCACCACCCGGTCGATCTGAGCCGTCAGGGTGTGGGGCCGCGCCGGCAGGCTGACGCAATCGGCGATGATGCGGTCGGCCTCGCGCTGCAGCGCGCGCAGCTCGCTGGTGGACAGCGGCCGCCAATTGGTGTCGGTCGCGGGCGCCGGCGCCCCCCCCCGCGAATAAAACCTCCCCCTAAACAACAACCCCGTGCCCCCCATTCCGACCGCGATCGACGTCTCACCCCCCCATCCAAGCTGCGCCGACAGCTTCTCGACATCGACCGTGACGCCACGGCGCATCGCGATGTCGTACATGTTCAGCACGAGCATCAGCGGACGGCCGGTCCCCTTCAATTCCAGCATCAGCCGGAAGGTCAGCCGCAGGTTTGTCGAGTCGGCGACACACAGCACCAGATCCGGCACCGGCTCGCCCGACTTGCGGCCGAGCACCACATCGCGGGTGATCTCTTCGTCGGGGCTGCGGCCGCGCAGCGAATAGGTGCCCGGCAGATCGACCAGGCTGACGACGCGGCCAGCCGGCGTGGTGAACAGGCCGGTCTTGCGCTCGACGGTCACGCCCGGGTAGTTCGCCACCTTCTGGCGACTACCCGTCAGCGCGTTGAACAGGGAGGTCTTGCCGCTATTGGGTGTTCCAACCAGGGCAAGGTTGAACGGGTGAGAATCGATCGAGCTCATCGCGCAATCGCCAAATCAAGAAGCTGCAATCTGCGCGTCACATCAACACGACGGCCATCGCCTCGCGGCGGCGGACCGCGATGGTGATGTTGTCGACCCGGACCGCGATCGGATCCCGGCCGATGATACCCTCGTGCAACACTTCGACCTTGGCCCCCTCGACGAAGCCGAGTTCGATCAGCCGGCTTTCCAATTCGATCGGCTGCAACGACGACGCCCCGCGGTGCGGATCGATCGCCTGCACGACGCCGCGATAGCCGCGTCGCGCGTTCCCCAGCAGGATCGGCTGGTGATGGCTGTGGCCGTTGTGATGGGGGATTTGGGTCATTACTCGTTCTTCCAATCGGCGCCGCGAAGGTCAAGAGATTCAAGCCGGCGCCATCGGGAGTTTAGAACGATTGTAACAGGCGCTATCAATTCTCAATCTAACAAAAGAGCCCTGCCAAATGGTTTGATTTGGCACAAAACTGCGGACTGCATCGGCCAGATTCAATCTAAGAGCGAGCGTGCAAGCCGCATGCCTCGTCTGACCACACCTCGGATCATCACGCAGCCGCGATCCGTAAACCATGGAGCGTGATCGGAGGCGGGAGACCGTCTCCCGTTAAGGCTTCGGCCAACGCTGCGGCGGATACTGGGCGCAGGATAGGGGAACATGTCCCGATCACCGCCTCTGACCGGATAGCGCCATGGCCGCCAAGACCTCCAAAGCGAAACGACGCAAGCCGGCCGCTGCGGCGGGCGGCGCGTGGCTCACAATGCTGGCTCAGAACCTGACCAACATGGCGATCGTGACGGCATCGTCGGGGTCGGTGCTGCTCTGCCTGCTGATCGCCAAGCGTTTCGCCTGAGAGCGATTCCTTTCTGATGGAATCAGAGCCGCACTTTGGCGGACTCACCACAGACAGAACCTCACGATGGGGACGCGCGCAGCGCCGTCTCGAACCCTCCCCCTAGAACGTCGATGCCCGGCACGAGGCCGGGCATGACGCGGAGTTGAAGGGGGAAAAACGGCGATCAGGCGGCGCGGACCGTATCGAGGAACCGGGTGACCTCGATCTTCAGCCGGCTGGATTCCTGTGACAGCGACTGCGCTGCCGACAGCACCTGGGCCGAGGCCGAACCGGTCTCGGTGGCGCCGCGCTGCACGTCGGTGATGTTCGACGACACCTGCTGGGTGCCGTGCGCCGCCTGCTGCACGTTGCGGGAGATTTCCTGAGTAGCGGCGCCCTGCTCCTCGACCGCAGCGGCGATCGCCGACGAAATCTCCGACATCCGCCCGATGGTCTGCCCGATCTCGCGGATCGCATTGACCGACTCGTTGGTCGCCGACTGGATTCCCGAAATATGCTGGCCGATTTCGCCGGTGGCTTTCGCGGTCTGCTCCGCCAGCGCCTTGACCTCGGCGGCCACCACGGCGAAGCCACGGCCCGCCTCACCGGCGCGCGCCGCCTCGATCGTGGCGTTGAGCGCCAACAGGTTGGTCTGGCCCGCAATGGTGTTGATCAGTTCGACGACGTCGCCGATCCGGCTGGCCGCTTCCGACAAATCACCGACGCTGGCGTTGGTCTTGCGAGCCTGATCCACCGCCTCCGAGGCGATGCGCGACGACTCCTGGACCTGACGGCTGATCTCGGTGATCGACGACGACATTTCCTCGGTCGCGGACGCCACCGACTGGACATTGGTGGAAGCTTCTTCGGACGCCGCGGCGACAGAGGTCGCCAGTTCCTGAGAGCGATCGGCCGTCGAGGTCAGCGTGCCGGCCGATGCCTCCAGCTCGGTGGAGGCCGACGACACCGTCTCGACGATTTCGCTGATCGCAGACTCGAACTGCCTTGTGGCAGCGTCGACCCGCTGGCCGCGAGCGATCTTCTCCTCGGCTTCGCGCGCCGCAGCCTGATCGGCCTCGCGCTTGGCGATCAGCGCTTCCTTGAAGATCTGCAGCGAATCCGCCATCGCGCCGATTTCCGTCGACTCGCCGCGATGCGGCACCTCGGCAGCGAGGTTGCCCTGGCCCAGCGCCTGCATCGGCGCGATGATCGACGCAATGCCGCGGCTGATGTCGCGGATCACCAGATAGCTGGCGATGAAGCTGAACGCGATCGTCAGCACCAGAATGCTGACGACGATCATCACCGCCGAGCTATAAGTCGCTTCCGCCAACGCGGTCGACTCATCAGCACCCTTCTTGTTCAGATCGACATCCTTCTGCAGGACGGCATCGACCCGGCTTCCGATCGGCCCCAGCGTCTTGGTCAGGTACTCGCCCAGCTCGGCAGTCGACTGACCGACACTCTTTTGCGACATCTCCACTGCCTTCTTGGCACCGTCGAGATAGACGTTCAGCTCCTTGCTGAACTGCTCGTACAGCGCCTTTTCTTCAGGCGTGGTAATCATCTTTTGGTAGCTGGCGAGCTGCTTGTTGATGACGTCTTCGACACCGGCAATCCGCTTCGCCGCAGCCGTCTTGCCGTCCACCGTTGTTTCCATCGCGTGGGCTCGCAGCGTCACCCGGTACATCGCCAGGGTCGTGCGGATGTCACCAAGCACGCGCACGCTCGGCAGCCAATTGGTGGCGATATCGACCGTCGAGTCGTTCAGGGTCCGCATCTTGAGCAGGCCCAGCCCACCGATCCCCGACATGGCCACGAGAAGCAGCGCCACGAGCGCGATGATCTTGGTACGAATCGAAAGTCTGGACAACATCGGCATCTACTCGTCTGATGGAAGACCAAATCACAGGATTGGTACGACACCGCACGCCACAGCGAGCATAGGAGCGCAGTTAACCGGTCCAATTCTGGAACCCAATGTGCAGCTTGCAGATTGAGGGGGGGTTAAACCCCGCCCCCGTAGAACTACTGGACAAGTAGGACGACTGGAGGATTGCGCAGCGCCGGAGCTGATTAGCTGTCGGGACGGCGGTCTCCTCGCCATGGATTCGGTCAGAAAGGCTGTCCAATCAAAGCGCGCATTGCAGAATGCGCTCCTTTCAGCCGAGATCGGCGCATTCTGAGTATCAGGTTCACTTTCCTGGAAGGCAGGATGCCGCCCGAACTAATCGATGGCGCACCAACAAACAGTCAGATACCGCACCTTCCTCGGGCAGCAACACCCCAAACGCAAATGGCCGGAACAGAGCCCGGCCATGAGGTCGTTGAGCGTAGCGCCTTCGATCTTCGCAGATCTTGCAATCCGCGGGACCGCGGGCGGTTAGGCCGCCCTTACGGTGTCGAGGAATTTTGTGACCTCGACCTTCAGCCGGTTGCTGTCCTGCGACAGCGACTGCGCGGCGGAGAGCACCTGCGACGACGCGGAGCCGGTCTCGGTGGCGCCGCGCTGCACGTCGGTGATGTTCGACGACACCTGCTGGGTGCCGTGCGCGGCCTGCTGCACGTTGCGGGAGATTTCCTGGGTGGCGGCGCCCTGCTCTTCCACCGCCGAAGCGATGGTCGAGGCGATCTCCGACATCCGCCCGATGGTCTGACCGATCTCCTTGATGGCATCGACCGACTGGCCGGTCGCGGTCTGGATGCCGGTGATGTGCTGGCTGATTTCGCCGGTGGCTTTGGCGGTTTGCTCCGCCAGCGCCTTCACTTCGGCCGCCACCACCGCGAAGCCGCGCCCAGCCTCGCCGGCGCGCGCCGCTTCGATCGTGGCGTTCAGCGCCAGCAGGTTGGTTTGGCCGGCGATGGTATTGATCAGTTCGACCACGTCACCGATCCGCGCGGCGGCGTGCGACAGATCGCTGACGCTCTCGTTGGTCCGGCGGGCCTGATCGACCGCGTCGTTGGCAATGCGTGCCGATTCCTGCACCTGACGGCTGATCTCGGTGATCGACGAGGTCATCTCTTCGGTCGCCGACGCCACCGACTGCACGTTGGTGGAGGCTTCTTCCGAGGCTGCCGCCACAGAGGTTGCCAGCTCCTGGGCACGCTCGGCGGTCGAGGTCAGCGTGCTGGCCGAGGCTTCGAGCTCGGTCGAGGCCGACGACACGGTGTCGACGATCTCGCCGATGGCGTGTTCGAACTGCCGGGTCGCGCTGTCGACCCGCTGGGCGCGCGCGATCTTCTCCTCGGCCTCCTTGGCGGCCGCGGCGTCGGCATCGCGCTTGGCGATCAGCGCCTCCTTGAAGACCTGCAGCGCATCCGCCATCCGGCCGATTTCGGTCGGCTCGCCGCGATGCGGCACCTCCGCCGCCAGATTGCCCCTCCCGAGGTCCTGCATCGGCGTGATGATCGAGGCGATGGCGTTGATAATATCGCGGATCACCAGCACGCTCATGGCGATGCCGAGCGCAAAGGCAAGTGCGAGGATCGTGACCACCAAGCCAAAGCCGAAGCTGTAGGTGGTGTCAGCCGTCTCGGTCGAGGTCTGCGCTCCCTTGTTGTTGAGGTCGATATCCTTCTGCAACGTTTCATCCATCCGAGTCGCGATCGGGACCAAGTTCTTCTTCACGTAGTCCCAGGCCGACGCAGGAAACTGGCCGACGCTGCCCCGAGACATTTCGAGAGCCTTGGACACGGAGGCCTTATAGTCGGTCCACCCCTTCGCAAACTCGTTGAAGAGCGCCCGCTCCTCCGGCGATGAGATCAGCTTTTCGTAGTCGCCATTCGCCTTGTCGAGCGCCTTCTCAGCAGCGGCCAGACGCTTGTCCGCTCCATCCTTGCCCTCTGCGGTGAGATCCAGGATATGGTCGCGCAGGGCGCCGCGATAGCTCAGCACATAGGCGCGCATTTCGCCGAGCTTTCGCACACTCGGCAGCCAGTTGGTCGCAATGTCGGTCGACGCAGCATTGAGCGACCGCATCTCGACCACCGCCAGCGCGCCGAGACCCGACAGGGCGATCAGCAGCGCGGCGACCAGCGCAGTAATCTTGGTACGTATGGTGATCTTGGCGAACATCGACATCATCCTGTGAGAAAGACCATGGCGCGCGCCGTCACCCGACGATAGCCCGGCGTCGAGCCGGACTCACGATCAACGACTCAGCCGAGACTGCGCCCCTGCACCACGAGCACTCTGAGTTCCACCCGCTTGCGAGTTCCTTAATTCAGCACCGCGTACGACTACGTACATTGCCGGCGCATCGAACTAACAAGCCGAGAACTACGAGCGGGGATGATGTGCCGGCTGAACGCCGACCCAGCGCAGCAGGTGCTTTCCGAACCAGCTCTGGTGGACCTCGTACGATTCCGAGGTCGGCGCCGCCTTGACGGCAGCTTCAGGGACGTCCGCCATGTGGGAGTGCGGCTCCGGCTCGTCTTCTGGATGGGGATGCGCCGCTGCGGCGGCCGCGCGGGCGAGCTGCTCGCGCACTAGCTCGCCGGCGAGGAATTCCGCGAGCGCCAGCGGCGGCATCATGCCGAGTTCCTCGGTCCGCTTGCGGCCGGCGGCCGTCACCGTGATCAGCCGGTTGTCGATGATCACGAACACGCTCGGGTAGTACACGCCGTTGACGGCGATCTGAAACTGGTACGGACCAGAACGACTGTGTGTCATCTGAGTTCTCCGACGTCAGGGCCTCCGCGAACCCGAGCGGACGCCAACGCGAATTGACCTGTGACCACACCCCAGCATTGCACGACGCCCAGGAAACGCAAGCCGCCACTCCCCAATCGGCGCGGAGCGTTTCTTTTCCGTTGCGGCTTTTGCCGGCGTTGAGATCAACTGATCGGAGAATGCGGAGGGCCGTCAGATGGTCCTCGAACAACTACCAGGCCAAAAGCAAACGGCCCGCGCCGAAGCGCGGGCCGTCAGTCGTGTGCGGTGCGAGAAGCTTACGCGGCCTGCGGCTTCAGCTTGGCGCGCCAGTTCGGATACAGCTTGTCGGCATCCTGCGGGAAGCTCTCGAACGCGCGGGCGAATTCGCGGTGATCCTTGGCGAATTCGACCGGATCAGCGCCCTGCTTCCAGCACTGCTCGGCCTGCCTCAGCGACTTGGCACCCGCCGCACCGCCGTCGATATGACCAAACGCACCGCCACCCGCCGTCATGATCAGGTTGGAGTGGCCCAGGTTGTCGAAGAAGCCCGGCATCCGCAGCGCGTTCATGCCGCCGGAGATGATCGGGGTCGTCGGGTTGAGGCCGAGCCACTCCTGGTGGAAGTACGGACCATCGGCCGAATCCTCGGTGATCATGTAGGCGATCGCGCGATCGGCGGCTTCGCCTTCCATCTTTCCGAAGCCCATGGTGCCGGTGTGGATACCCGACGCGCCCTGCAGGCGTGCCATCTTCGACAGCACGAAGGCAGTGTAGCCGCGCTTGGACTGCGGCGAGGTCACCGCACCGTGGCCGGCGCGGTGGTAGTGCAGGTACTGCTTCGGGAACGCGCGGCGGGCGGTGGTCACCGCAGCCGGGCCGGCGACGTAGCCGTCGACCAGGAACGCGATATGGTCGGCGTTGTCGGCGAAGGTCTCGAGGATGAACTCACCGCGCGCCAGCATCTCGTAGTGGTCGTCGGCGGTGATGTTGAACGAGAACAGCTTCGCCTCGCCGGTCTTGTCCTGCGCCCGGCGCATCGCGTCGGCGACGGCCCGCACCGTGTCCTTGAACGGCGCGAACACCTGGTTGCCCTGCGGCTCGTCGTTCTTGATGAAGTCGCCGCCCAGCCAGAAATCGTAGCAGGCATTGGCGAACGGCTGCGGGCGCAGGCCGAGCTTCGGCTTGATGATGGTGCCGACGATGAAGCCGCCGTTGACGACGGGGCGGCCAAGCACGCGCCACAGATCCTTGATGGTCGTCGACGGGCCGTCGAACAGCTTCAAGTAAGCCGGCGGCACGTAGAAATCGTACATCTTGGCGTATTCGACGTCGCCCATGCCCTGGTTGTTGCCGATCGTCAGGGTCAGGAACGAAGCGATCATGGCGCGGCCGTCGATCACGTTGCGATCGAACAGTTCGATCGGATACGCGATCTTCATCAGGCTGTTGGCCTCGTCGACCTCGTACACCAGCGCGTCGACGCCGCGGGTGAAGTCATCGGTGGTCGAGACTTCGACGTTGGTGCCGGTCGAGGATTCGGCGGCGAAGTGCGCGGCGGTCTGGATGAAATTGCCGAAGCCGGGCTTCGGCTTCATGATGTAGGCGCACAGCACATGCCGTCCGCCCGCGATCAGTTCGCTCTCTTTGAGGTTGAGATTGGCGTAGCGGTTCGACTGGTCCATGGTGATCTCCTGCAATGCGAGGCGCGGCGGCCCGCTGGCCGCCGCGGATCTATTTCAATTACTCGGCCGCACGCGCGACTTGACCGATCTGCGGATCGAGCGCGCCGGCCTTGTAGCGCTTGGCCATTTCCGACATCGGCACGACCTTGATCTTGCCGGCGTTGCCGGCGGTGCCGAACTGCTCGAAGCGCAGCTTGCAGACGTCGCGCATCGCATCCATCGCCGGCTTCAGGAACTTGCGCGGATCGAACTCCGCCTTGTTCTGGGTCGCGACCTTGCGGAACACGCCCGTCATCGCCAGACGGCAGTCGGTATCGATGTTGACCTTGCGGACGCCGTGCTTGATGCCGCGGACGATTTCCTCGACCGGAACGCCGAAGGTCTGCGGCATCGCACCGCCGAACTCGTTGAAGATGTCCTGCAGGTCCTGCGGCACCGACGACGAACCGTGCATCACCAAATGGGTGTTCGGCAGGCGGCGGTGGATCTCTTCGACCACCTTCATGGCCAGCACGTCGCCGTCCGGCTTGCGGCTGAATTTGTAGGCGCCGTGCGAAGTGCCCATCGCGATCGCCAGCGCGTCGACCTTGGTGGCGCGCACGAACTCGACCGCCTGGTCCGGATCGGTCAGGAGCTGTTCGCGGCTGACCTTGCCTTCGACGCCGTGGCCGTCTTCCTGCTCGCCGCCGCCGTGCTCCAGCGAGCCGAGCACGCCGAGCTCACCTTCCACCGAGGCGCCGACCCAGTGCGCCATGTCGACGACGCGGCGGGTGATGTCGACGTTGTACTGATAGTCGGCGGCGGTCTTGGCGTCGGCCTTGAGCGAGCCGTCCATCATCACCGAGGTGAAGCCGTAGCGGATCGCGGTGGCGCAGGTGGCTTCGTCGTTGCCGTGGTCCTGATGCATGCACAGCGGGATGTCCGGATACATCTCGGCCAGCGCGTCGATCATCTTCGCCAGCATGATGTCGTTGGCATAGGAGCGGGCGCCGCGCGACGCCTGGATGATCACCGGAGCGTCGACCATCGCCGCCGCTTCCATGATCGCGAGTCCCTGCTCCATGTTGTTGATGTTGAACGCGGGCACGCCGTAGCCGTGCTCGGCGGCGTGATCCAGCAATTGCCTCAGAGTGATACGCGCCATGATGTCTCCTCAAACTAACTGTGTGACGACAGCGTCGTCCTGATGTTCAAAAATCGGGCTCAGTGCTTGCCGCGGGCGATCGCGCCCTTGGCGGCGTCCACCACCGCGTCCGCGGTGATGCCGAACTTCTGGTACAGCACCGGCGCCGGAGCCGAGGCGCCGAACCCGGCCATGCCGACGAACGCGCCGGTATCGCCGATCCAGCGGCGCCAATCGACATCGCGCGCCGCCTCGATGCCGACCCGCGGCGCGGTGCCGAGCACATTGGCGCGGTAGGCGTCGTCCTGCTCGGCGAACAGCTCGAAGCACGGCGCCGACACCACCGCGGCGGATACGCCGGTTTCGCCGAGTTTCTTGGCTGCCTCGAGCGCCAGCGAGACTTCCGAGCCGGTCGCGATCAGTGTGACATCCCGCTGGGGTGGATCGATGACCATATAAGCGCCACGAGCCACCGGGTTGGTATTGGTCCCACTGCGCGGCAACGCCGGCAGACCCTGGCGCGACAGCGCCAGCACCGACGGACGCGAGGTCTGCTTCAGCGCGCAATCCCACGCCTGCGCGGTCTCGATCGCGTCGGCCGGGCGGAACACCAGAAGGTTCGGAATCGCCCGCAGCGAGGCGACGTGCTCGACCGGCTGATGGGTCGGGCCGTCTTCGCCGAGGCCGATCGAGTCGTGGGTCATCACGTGGATGACGCGCACGCCCATCAGCGCGGCGAGGCGGATCGCCGGACGGCTGTAGTCGGCGAACACCAGGAAGGTGCCGCCGAACGGCACGAAGCCGCCGTGCAGCGCGATGCCGTTCATCGCCGCCGCCATGCCGAATTCGCGGATGCCGTAGTGCAGGTAGGAGCCGCCGAACGCACCCGGCTTGACCGACGCGGTGCCCTTGGCGTGCGTCAGGTTGGAGTGCGTCAGGTCGGCCGAGCCGCCGAGAATGTTCGGCGACGCCGGCACGATGGCGTCGATGGTGAGCTGCGACGCCTGACGAGTGGCGATGGTCGGCTTGTCGGCATCGAACTTGGCGATCAGGCCCTGCAGCGCGCCTTCGTAATCCGCCGACAGCTTGCCGGCGAGCGCATCGGTGAGGCCGGTGCGGGTCGCAGCGTCGGCCGCGGCCAGCCGCTGGTCCCAGGCGTCGTGCGCGGCCTTGCCGCGACCGCCAGCCTCGCGCCAGCGAGCCAGGATCCCTTCCGGAATCTCGAACGGCGGATACGGCCAGTTCAGCGCAGCGCGGGTCTTCTCGACCTCCTCGGCGCCGAGCGGAGCGCCGTGCGCCTTCTCGGTGCCGGCGACCTTCGGCGAGCCAAAACCGATCGTGGTGCGGCAGGCGATCAGCGACGGACGGTCGCTCTTCTTGGCCTGCTCGATAGCGGCCGCGACGGCTTCCGGATCATGGCCGTCGACGCGAGTGGTGGCCCAGCCCGACGCGGCGAAGCGCGCGAGCTGATCGTCCGAGCAGGACAGCGAGGTGTCGCCGTCGATCGAGATGTGGTTGTCGTCCCACAGCACGATCAGCTTGCTCAGCTTGAGGTGGCCGGCCAGCGAGATCGCCTCGTGGCTGACGCCTTCCATCAGGCAGCCGTCGCCGGCGATCACATACGTATAGTGATCGACCAGCGCGTCGCCGTAGCGGGCGTTCATCATGCGCTCGGCGAGCGCCATGCCGACCGAGGTCGCCAGACCCTGGCCGAGCGGGCCGGTGGTGGTTTCGACGCCCTGGGTGTGGCCGTATTCCGGATGGCCCGGAGTCTTCGAGCCCCACTGCCGGAACGACTTCAGCTGATCGATCGTCATTTCCGGATAGCCGGTCAGATGCAGCAGCGCATACAGCAGCATCGAGCCGTGGCCGGCCGACAGCACAAAGCGGTCGCGGTCCGCCCAATCCGGCGCAGCCGGATCGAACTTCAGGAAGCGGGTGAACAGCACGGTGGCGACGTCGGCCATGCCCATCGGCATGCCCGGGTGGCCGGACTTCGCCTTCTCGACACCGTCGATGGCGAGAAAGCGGATCGCATTCGCCATGTCGCGATGCGTGACCTTGTCGTGGATGTCGCGCGCGGGAACGTTCAAACCGGCCTCCCCAGATTCCAGATGTTGGGCATTACTTCATGCTTCGCTTGCGGTCGATCAGCTGCATGATCAACGGCGTCAGGATCAGCTGCATCGCCAGGTCGAGCTTGGCGCCGTGGATCACGATCGAGTTGGCGCGCGACATGAAGCTGCCTTGGATCATCGACAGCAGATACGCAAAGTCGATGCCGCGCGGGTTCTTGAAGCGGATCACCACCATCGATTCGTCGGCGGTGGGAATCCAACGCGCGATGAACGGGTTCGAGGTGTCGACGGTCGGCACCCGCTGGAAGTTGATATCGGTCTCGGCGAACTGCGGCACGATGTAGTGCACGTAGTCCGGCATCCGGCGCAGGATGGTGTCGGTCACCGCCTCGGTCGAATAGCCGCGCGCCGCACGGTCGCGGTGCAGTTTCTGAATCCATTCGAGGTTGATCACCGGCACGACGCCGATCTTGAGGTCGGCGTGCTGGGCGACGTTGACCTTGTCGGTCATCACCGCACCGTGCAGACCTTCATAGAACAACAGGTCGGAGTTCGCCGGCAGGTCCTGCCACTGGGTGAAGTTGCCGGGCGGGACGCCGTGCAGCGCGGCTTCTTCGTCGTCGTGAACGTAGTGACGGGTACGGCCGGTGCCGGTCTCGGCGTAGCTCTTGAAGGTCTGCTCCAGCTCCTCGAACAGATTGGTCTCGGGGCTGAAATGGCTGAAGTGGCGGTTCCCGCGCTCGGCTTCCTCCGCCATCTTGTTACGCATGTCGACGCGATTGTAGCGGTGGAACGCGTCGCCCTCGATGAACGCGGCGTTGACGTTCTCGCGGCGGAAGATCTGCTCGAACGTCTTCTTCACGGAGGTGGTGCCGGCGCCGGAGGAGCCGGTGATGGAGATGATCGGATGCTTACGGGACATGAGGAGGTACTTCCAATTCCAACCGGGGGAGACGACGTCAGACGCGGAACAGACCGCGGCGGGCGAACAGCGGCGCCGAGCGCGACGCGGCACTCGGATCGGTGTGCAGCAGTTCGATGCGCTTGACCTTGTCGATCGACCCCATGATCAGCGGCGAGCGCTGGTGGATCGTCTTGGCGGTGAGATCGAGCACCCGCTCGCGACCGGTCGAGGCGGCGCCACCGGCCTGCTCCATCACGAACGACATCGGATGGGTTTCGTAGAGCAGCCGCAGCCGGCCATTGCCGTAGCCCGGACGGTTGTCGCCCGGGTACAGGAACACGCCGCCGCGGGTGAGGATCCGATACACCTCGGCCACCAGCGAGCCGATCCAGCGCATGTTGAAGTCCTTGGCGCGCGGACCGTCGGCACCGGCGATGCACTCGTCGACGAAGTCGCGGATCGGCTGCTCCCAATGGCGATGGTTGGAAGCGTTGATGGCGTATTCGGCGGTGTCGGCCGGCACGGTGACGCGCTGGCGGATCAGCCGGTACACCTTGGCCTTGCGGTCGAGCGTGAAGATGTCGACGCCTTTGCCGAGCGTCAGCACCAGCGAGGTCTGCGGCCCGTACACCACGAAGCCCGCCGCGATCTGGCAGGAGCCGGGGGCGGTGAACGGCTTCACGCCCGGCTGGTTGGGGATGATCGAGAAGATCGTCCCCACCGTCATGTTGGTGTCGATGTTGGACGAGCCGTCGAGCGGATCGTAGGCAATCGAGATCGGCGCGCTCGGATCGCCGTCGAGCAGGGTGTCGGACTCTTCCGACGCCAGCGCCGCGTAAGGCACATCCTTCAGCGCCTTGACGATGATCTCTTCGGCTTTGACATCGAGATCCTTCTGCACGTCGCCGTCGGCATTGCTGCCGCCATGCGCCGCGCCGGTGATGCCGGCGAGAGCCCCCTGCCCGATCAGTTCGGAAATTTCGATCGACCCAGCGGCGATCGCGCCGACCGCGGCGGCGACGGCTTTCCGCTGCGGATCAACCGCATATGAATCCAAAAGAACTGAGAGCGTTTGGCCCTGATCCATGATGACTCCCCCACAACGCAGCGCGGCCAATTGGCTCCGCGGGCTCCGTTGGGCGGAGCTTGTGAGCCGATCGATCACATAAGAGAAATTGCATTTTCCTTGGTACCACCAAAGGAATTTTTATATGGAGCGCCGCCACCCTGTATTTGCTTACCGGAAAACGGCGGCGCGGCGCGCATTCTGCACAATTAGTCGAAGGCCGCCGTGATTTAGATCAGAAGAGACGGCCCAAGATCGGGGTGATTTGGCCCCAATCGGTCGGAGAGTCGACACTCTTATACTTTAGCAGCGCAGCGTATCCACACCCTGCGGGTCTTTGCCGCTGCCGGCCCGCATCCGGACGTTGCGGCGCAACCTCTCTTGAGCTGCCGGCGCATTTTTGGGACATAGGAAAGCTGAACCAAAACAGATGGTTGAGCGACCGGAGCGATGCCCGCGACGGCACCGCCATCGTCGCAGGGGGGATTCCTATGAGTGAAGCGGTGATGGCCGGCGCGGAAGCGTTCGCATTCGATGGCGGCAAGACCGGCGTCCTGCTGGTGCACGGTTTTACCGGCAGCCCGCAAAGCATGCGCTATCTCGGCGAGCGGCTCAGCGAGCGCGGCTATTCCATTCTCGGCCCGCGGCTGCCCGGACACGGCGTCTCGCCGGCCGCGATGGCCAAAACCACCGCCAATGACTGGGTCAACTGTGCCGAGGACGCGCTGCTCGAGCTGTCCGCGAAATGCGACAAGACCTTCGTGGCCGGACTGTCGATGGGCGGCACGCTGTCGCTGTATCTGGCGGCATCACATCCGGACAAGGTCGCCGGCGTCGTTCCGGTCAACGCCGCGGTGCAGATCGACTCGCCCGACCTTGCCGGGCTGGCGTACGCGCGCGGCCTGCCGGAATTCGTCCCGGGCATCGGCTCGGACATGGTCGACACCACCACCAAGGAGCTCGCCTACGACCAGGTCCCGGTGACCTGCGTCAAGCAGGTGATGGGGCTGGCCGCCACCGCCCGCGCGCTGCTGCCGAGGATCAAGTGCCCGACCTTGGTGATCAACTCGCGTGTCGACCACGTGCTGTCGCCAGCCAACGCGACCGTGATCGCCAACCACGTCGGCTCCAGCCGGATCGAGACGCTGTGGCTCGACAACTCCTACCATGTCGCGACGATCGACAACGACAAGGACCTGATCGCTTCCGCGATCGACAGCTTCGTGAAGCGCAACCTGTGATCCACAGCGGCAGCGGCGCATCTCGGCGCTGATCGCGCCGAACACCAGTCGCTCCGCTCGTCCTTGCGAGGAGCGGAGCGGCGAAGCCCTTACTTCATCCCGCCATGGCCGAGCGCCAGGCCGATGGTGCGGGCGGCTTCCATGACGTGGGCGGAGTATTCCTTGATCTGCTTGCGCTTGACGCGAATGTCGGGGCCGGACATCCCGATCGCGCCGATCAATTCGCCGGAGCGGCCGATGATGGCGCAGGCGCAGGCGGCGATGCCTTCGCGCCACTCGCCGTGCAGCACCGATGCGTAACCCTGCGCCCGGATGGCGCGGATGTCCTCGCGCAGCTCTTCGATCGTGGTGCGGGTCGAATCCGTGTAGCGCTTCAGATGCGGGCGCAGGATTTCGAGATAGTCGTCCGGCATCTGTGCCAGCATCGCCTTGCCGGTCGCAACCGTGAACGCCGGCGCGCGCATCCCGACGCTGGTGTGGGCGCGGATGTGATGGGCGCTCTCGATCTTGTCGACGTACAGCACTTCGGTGCCGTCGAGCACCGACAGATGCACCGTCTCGCCGGTAACCTCTGCCAGCGTGGTCATCGCCGGCCGCGCGATCCGAACCAGATCCATGCGCTGGATAACGTGATGGCCGAGCTCCCACAGCTTGGTGGTCAGCTCATAAGTGCTGTGCGGCGGGATCTGGCGGACAAAGCCTTGCGACTGCAAGGTCGCCAGCAGCCGGTGCACGTTGCTTTTGGTGAATTTGAGCTCGTTGGCGAGATCCGTGACGCCGCGCGGCTGATCGCTGAGCGCAAGGGTCTCGAGCAGTCGAAGTCCCTTGATGAAAGCTTTGTCCATTCAGGCGGCCGGGCAATATCTCTTTGTTGGAAATAACGACCGGCAGTCGTAACTGCCGGTCGGAGTTTGCGAGACGCCGGCTTACTGCGCCAGCATCGCGTTCAGCTTTTCTTGTCCGTATTCTTCATTGGTGGAATTCCCCGCCGGCGACTTGGCACCCCAGAAGTCCGGGCTCCACTCGATCGCCTTGGCGACGTTGTCGGGATTATTCGCCCAATACCGCGCGATGTTCTTATCCGTCGCCGCGTCGAACACGACCTTCGACGGCAATGCCACCGGGAAGGTGGAGGTCAGTTGGGCGGCGCGCTTCGGATCAAGACGCCACGACAGCAGCTTCAGAGCATTGTCGTAGTTCGGCGCGCCTTTTGGAATCGAAAAAAAGTCGTAATAGACGAAGCCCTGGTTGAAAGTGAGGTCGATCGGCGCGCCTTCCAGCGCCAGCTTGCTCATCGAGCCGGTGTAGGCGAGGCACATATCGGCTTCACCGTCGAGGATCAGCTGCGGCGGCTGCGCGGCGGTGGTCCACCACTTCACGACGTGGGGCTTGATCTCCTTCAGCTTGTTCAGTGCCCGATCCATGTCGATCGGATACAGCTTGTCCTTGGTGACACCGTCGGCCATCAGCGCGGCTTCGAAGGTGAAGCGCGGCCACGCCGGCATGCAGCGGCGGCCGGGGAATTTCTTCACGTCCCAGAAGTCGGCCCAGGTCTGCGGAGCCTTGTCGCCCTTGAACTTGTCCTTGTTGTAGACGAGGCCGACGCCGATCACCTGCAACGCGACGCCCTTCTTGCGCTTCAGATTATCCGGCATCGCCGCGAGGGTCTTGTGCGCGGATTCCGACAGCTTGGAATAATCGATGTCGGCCAGGCAGCAGTCGCCGAGCAGCTTGGTTTCCTGATCGAAGATGAAGGTGAGGTCCCACTGCGCCTTGCCGGCTTCGGCCTGGGCCTTGATGCGCGGGCCGCTGCGGGCCTCCTGCACGGTGACGACCTTGATGCCGGTTTCTTTTTCGAACGGGTCGTACATCACCTTGCGCAGCGCATCGCCATAGCCGCCGCCCGGATCCTGCATGATGACGACATTGCTCTGGGCGGAGGCGGTTGCCGCTCCCAGGGCGATGAATGCCGCCGAAGCCAAGGCCGGCAGTCTGAAGCGTTTCAGTCCCAACATCGTGCGTCTTCCTCGTGGTTTGATTGTTCGTCGTCAGCTCGCTTTTTGCGAGGTCGCAAGCACCGGCCGGGCGAGGAACAGCCCTCCCACGACCAGCAGAACTTCGAGCGTGGAGACCACCGCCAACACCGGATTGAGCCGGTAGTTGATGTCGCCCCACAGCATCAGCGGCAGCGTCTTGAGCTGTGCGCTCGACAGGAACAGCGTCAGCACCAGCTCGTCGAACGAATGCAGGAAGGCGAAGAACGTCGCCGCCGCGAGGCCCGGCGCGATCGCCGGCAGCGTCACCAGCCGCAGCACGGTCAGCGATGAGGCGCCATGCACCGCGGCCGCCTGTTCGAGCCGCTTGTCGACGCCCTGCAGCGCGGCGGCCAGGATCACCACCACGATCGGCAGACCGCCGATGGCGTGGGCGGCGGCGAGCCCGAACACCGAGCCGATCAGATCGAACTTCAGGAACAGGCTGTACAGCGACAGGCCGAGCACCACCGGCGGCACGATGATCGGGCTGACCAGCAGCAGCATGATGGCGGACTTGCCGCGGACATCGCCGCGGACGATGCCGAGCGCCGCACAGGTGCCGAGACCGACCGCGATGATGGCCGAGACCGAGGCGATCATCGCCGAAGTCCAGAACGCCCGCATCCAGTTGGTGTCGGAGAAGAACTGCTCGTACCAGCGCAGCGAGAAGCCCGGCGGCGGAAAGGTCAGATAGCTGGCGCTACTGAACGAGATCACCATCACCACGACAATGGGGAGGATCAGCACGGCAACGACCACGCTGCCCATCAGTCGCACCGTCCAGGTGCCGACGCCGGCCGGCAGCATCCCGAGCAGCCGCAGCAGCGGCCAGCCGATCGCATCAGCAACGCTGCTGCCGATGGTGCGGCGCGCCGGGTCGTTCGCGGCGACATGCGTCGGGCTTGCGGGGGTGGATTCGGTCAGCTTGCGGCCGCCCCAGATGAACTCGAGGCCAAGGAAGCGGCCGGCGATTGCCACTACAGCCAGGGTGATCAGCAGCAGCACGACCCCGAGCGCCTGCAGGAAGCCTTCGGACGTCACCGAATCCGCCTGCTGGGTGATGTGCATGGCGAACATCTGATCGCCCGGCCCGCCGAGCAGCGTCGGCGTGATGAAGAAGCCGATCGCCGCGACGAACACCAGCAGGAAGCCGGCGCCAATGCCGGGCAACGTCAACGGCAGCAACACCCGCCAGAACACCGCGATCGGGCCGGCGCCGGAGGCGAGCGCAGCGCGGGTCAGGCCGGGATCGAGCCGCGACACGCTGGAATAGATCGTCAGCACCATCAGCGGCAGCAGCACCGCGGTCATGCCGAGCAGCACGGTGCCGCGGTGAAACAGCAGCTGAACCGGCTCGCCCAGAACGCCGATCGCGACCAGCAGCTTGTTGACCGGGCCGGTGCGGCCGAGCAGCACCATCCAGGCGTAGGTGCGGATCAGGATCGCGATGAAATACGGCAGCACGATCGCGGTCGCGATCAGCGCACGCGTCAGACCACTGGTGCGATGAATCAGCAGCGCGGTCGGATAGCCGAACAGCAGGCACAGGAACGCCACCGTGACCGAGATCTGCATGGTCCGGACCAGCGATTCCCAGTACAGCGGCACGGCGAACACGCGCTCGAAATAGGTCAGCCAACTCGGGCCGCTGATGCTGATGCGGATCAGATCGATCAACGGCAGCAGATAGATGAAGCCTAAAAACGCGACCGCCGGCAGCAGCAGCAGCGCCGGGTTCTTCAGCTTCATCGCCAGGCTGGAGGAGGGCTGACGCCGCGGCTCGTCGGTCAGCGAGAGCGTCGTCATGCCAGCACCCAGCAGTCTTCCGGGCCCCAGCTCACATGCAGACGATCGCCGATATTCGGCAGCGGTCGCTTCGCGCTATCGGGGCAGCGCACCAGCAGCGTCTCGCCGCTCTCCATCTGCGCCTCGATACGCAGGGTCTCGCCGAGGAAGATCGCCGAGGTCACGGTCACCGGCGTCGAGTTCGGGGTGGCTTCGTCCGCAATCGCGATGCGCTCCGGACGGACCAGCACGGTGACACGGCCGACGTCGATCGCGTCGCGGCTCTCGGCTTCGAACACATAGCCCGAACGGTTCTTCAGCGTCACCGTGGTGCCGCGCTTCTGCATGATCTCGGCTTCGATCAGATTGCTCTCGCCGACGAACGAGGCCACGAAGCGATTGACGGGGTGGCGATAGATGTCGAGCGGCCGGCCGATCTGCACGATCTTGCCGGCATCGAGCACGGCAATGCGGTCGCTCATGGTCAGCGCCTCGCCCTGATCGTGAGTCACGAACAGAATCGTGCTGCCTATGGTCTGGTGCAGATCGCGAATTTCGATCTGGATCGATTCGCGCAAACGACGGTCGAGCGCGCTGAGCGGCTCGTCCATCAGCACGACCTTGGGCCGCATCACGATGGCGCGCGCGATCGCGACGCGCTGCTGCTGGCCGCCCGACATTTCCGACGGTGCCTTGTTGGCGTGCGCCGACAGCCGCATGATCTCCAGCGTCTCGGCGACGCGCCGCGCGGTGGTGGCGCGATCGACACCGGCCATCCGCATCGGGAACGCGACGTTCTGCGTTACCGTCATATTAGGGAACAGCGCGTAGCTCTGGAACACCATGCCGAAGCCGCGCTTGTGCGTGGGCACGTTGTGCACCGGCTTGCCGTCGACCAGGATTTCGCCGCCGTCGAGGGATTGGAAACCGGCGAGCAGATTGAGCAGCGTGGTCTTGCCGCTGCCGGACGGGCCGAGCAGCGTGATGAATTCACCCGGCTCGATATCGAGGCTGATGCGGTCGACCGCGTGAAACTGGCCGTAGCGCTTTTCGGCATCGCGCACCGCGATGCTGGAGCCGATGGCCTGCCGCGTTTGCGTGGCCTGCGATGCTGCACCTCGCGCGCCGAAACTCCCTGCGCGCAGAGCCACTGGCTCGGCCATGGTTCCCTCCCTGATCATTCCCGACTTCGTCGTTCTATATTATGAAACGCTATTCCAATTATTCTTGGCGGGCGACTTGGTCTTGTCAAGTCGGGGAACGTGCGCTGCGACGCGGTGGCACGCGCCGAGCCGTCATGCAGATGCGCCGAAGCGCCACGCAGCAATACGATCGGCATTGACAGAGGATCGGATGCGCGACTAATTTTATTTGGAAAGACGTTCTACAATATAGAACACAAAATCGGGAGGTTGATCGTGGCGAGCGATCTTCGCGGACTGGCGAAGTATGTGGAGCCGGGAATCCGGCTGGCCGTGCCGGTCGACTATGCCGGCGTCTCGATGGCAATGACGCGCCCGATCATCGAGCGCAAAACCGGCAACCTCCATCTCATCTGCGTGCCGACCGGCGGCCTTCAAGTCGATCAGCTGATCGGCTCGGGCTTGGTGCGCACCGTCGAGACCAGCGCGGTGACGCTCGGCGAGGCCGGCGGCGCACCGCGGTTCAACGCAGCCGTCAAGGACGGCTCGATCAAGCTGATGGACGCCACCTGCCCGGCGATCCACGCCGGCCTGATGGCGGCGCAAAAAGGCAGCCCGTTCATGCCGATGCGCGGCCTGATCGGCAGCGACATCCTGCGGCATCGCAAGGATTGGCGCGTGATCGACAATCCGATGGCCGATGGCGGCGATCCCGTGGTGCTGATTCCCGCGATCAAGCCGGACGTGACGATCTTCCACGCCCCGATGGCCGACCGGTTCGGCAACGTCTGGATCGGCCGCCGCCGCGAACTCGCCGCGATGGCCTATGCGTCGGCAACGACGCTGGTGACGGTCGAGCGGATCGTCGACGACAGCCTGCTCGCCAATGAGATCACCGCAGCCGGCGTGCTGCCGGCGATCTACGTCACTGAAGTGGCGCTCGCGCCGAAGGGCGCATGGCCCTACGGGCTGTGGGGCGAATATCAGGCCGACACCCAGGAACTCGTTCGCTACGCGCGCGCGGCGCGCACCGCCGAAGGTTTTGCCGACTATATGGCGACGACGCAGATGGAGCTCGCCTGATGACCGACATTCATCCGCGCGAGATCCTGATCTGCACCATCGCCAAGCTGCTCGACGGCGTTCGCCATGTTGCGGTCGGCGCTTCCTCGCCGATTCCGGCCTCGGGCGCGATGCTGCTGCGGGCGCTGAAGCAGCAGGCCGGCGAGACCGGACCGCGAATCTCGATCCTCGGCTCGGTCGAGCATAACTTCTTCACCAACGGTTCGGCCGAGCTGTTCGATTGCGCCGGCCAGGGCCGCATCGACGCCTTCTTCCTCGGCGGCGGCCAGATCGACGGCCAGGGCAACATCAATCTGGTCGGCACCGGCGAGTATCCGCAGACGCAAGTGCGCTGGCCCGGCTCGTTCGGGTCGGCCTATCTGTACTACGTCGTGCCGCGCGTGATCCTGTTCCGCGAGGAGCACACCCCCCGCGCGATGGTCGAGAAGGTCGACTTCATCAGCGCGCCGGGCGTCAGCGACGATGGCGTATATCGCACCGGCGGTCCGATCGCGCTGCTGACCAGCAAGGCGCTGTTCCGCTTCGACAAGGACCGCCGCGGCTTCGACCTGCAAAGCGTGCATCCCGGCTACGACCTCGCCGCCATCAAGGAAGCGACCGGCTTCAAGTTTGCGCATGACGACGTGCCGGAACAGACCCCGCTGCCCGATCCGGACGTGCTGAAGCTGCTGCGCGAGCGCGTCTACGACGAAGTCGCCGAGACCTATCCGGACTTTGCCGCACAGATGCGGCGCGAGATCGCACAGCCGCTGTCGCGAGCATCCTGAGCCGATCGGTCATCATCCTACGGAGACGGCGCGTGAGTGAGATCAAGCGAATCCCGCACTGCAGCCACTGGGGCGCCTATACGCTGCTGGTGCAGGACGGGAGCATCGTCGGCGTCGAGCCGTTCGCGCACGATCCCGCGCCGTCGCCGATCATTCACTCGGTGCCGGAATGGGCCAACCCCAAGCGCCGCGTGCCGCGCCCGCTGGTGCGCGCCGGCTGGCTGGAGAAACGAGAGCACAGCGACCGGCGCAAGCGCGGTGCCGAGAAGTTCGTGCCGGTCAGTTGGGACGAAGCGACTACCCTGGTCGCCGACGAAATCCGCCGCGTCTCGACGACTTACGGCAACGCCTCGATCTTCGCCGGCTCCTATGGCTGGACCAATTCGGGCCGGCTGCACCACGCCTCCTCGCTGCTGAAGCGGATGCTCAATCTGGTCGGCGGCTTCACCCGTCACGTCGACACCTATTCGATCGCTGCAGGTCCGGTGATCCTGCGCCACACGCTCGGCAGCTCGGACGCCTGCGACGGCCGCGCCAACACGCTCGACACCATCGCCGAACACACCGAGACGCTGGTGGTGTTCGGCGCGCTGTCACCGCGCACCGCGCAGACCGAAGCCGGCGGGATCGGCGTCCACCGCGTCGAGTCGTATTTGCGCAAGATCGCCGATCGCGGCATCCGCATCGTGCATGTCTCGCCGCTGAAAGACGATCTGCCGGAGTGGGTCGGCGCCGAATGGTGGCCAATCCGTCCGAACACCGACGCCGCGCTGATGCTCGGCCTCGCCGGCGAGATCGTGTTGGCAGGCCGGCACGCCCGCGACTTCCTCGACCGTTGCACCAGCGGCGCCGATCAGCTGATCGCGTATCTCGACGGCTCGGCCGATGGCGTCCGCAAGGATGCGGCGTGGGCGGCGGAGATCTGCGGCCTCGATGCCGAGAGCATTCGTCAGCTCGCCCGTCGTCTGGTCGACACCCGCAGCATGCTGACGGTGAGCTGGAGCCTGCAGCGCGCGCATCATGGCGAGCAGCCGTTCTGGTCGGCGCTCGGCCTTGCCTCGATCATCGGCCAGATCGGCCTGCCCGGCGGCGGTGTCGGCTATGGCTACGCGTCGCTCGGCGGCGTCGGCTCGCCATTCAACATCGGCAAGTCGCCGGCGATTTCGCAGCTGACGCGGCCGATCGACAGCTTCATTCCGGTGGCGCGGATCAGCGACATGCTGCTGAACCCGGGCGGGACCTTCACCTACGAAGGCAAGACCCAGACCTATCCGGACACCCGGCTGGTGTATTGGGCCGGCGGCAATCCGTATCATCACCATCAGGATCTCAACCGGCTCGCCGAAGCCTGGACGCGGCCGGAGACGATCATCGTCCAGGATCCGATGTTCACCGCGACCGCGCAGCGCGCCGATATCGTGCTGCCAGCCACGACCTCGATCGAACGCAACGATCTCGCCGGCAATCGCCGCTCCGATTTCGTGATCGCGATGAAGCAGGCGATCGCGCCGGTCGGCGAGTCGCTGCCGGATTTCGAGATCTTCAATCGCATCGCCGCCAAGCTCGGCGTCGCCGACGGCTTCAACGAAGGCCGCGACGAGATCGGCTGGGTGCGGCATCTCTACGAAGAGGTGCGGCAGGACGCGGTCGAACGTCTCGGCTTCGAGATGCCCGACTTCGACGCCTTCTGGGAGCGCGGCTACGCCCGCTGCCCGGTCCGCGCCGAGCACACCTTCTTGGCCGACTTCCGCGCCGATCCCGCCGCGCATCCGCTCAACACCGAGAGCGGCCGGATCGTGCTCGGCAGCCGCACGCTGGCCGGGCTCGGCTATGACGATTGCCCGCCGCATCCGGCCTGGCTCGAACCGGCCGAATGGCTCGGCAAGGGCGACGCCTCCGATCTGCACATGATCTCGCATCAGCCGGTCGGCCGGCTGCACAGCCAGATCGAAACCGGCGTCGCCAGCGTGGCGGCCAAGCGCAACGGCCGCGAACAGGCGAAGCTGCATCCGGCCGACGCTGCGGCGCGCGGCATCCAGGACGGCCGGACCATCCGCATCTGGAACGGGCGCGGCGCCTGCCTTGCGACCGCGACGGTCACCGACACGGTGCGGCCCGGCGTGCTGGTGCTGCCGACCGGAGCATGGTTCACGCCGCGCGACGAGAACGGGCTCGAAGTCGCCGGCAATCCCAACGTGCTGACGCTCGACATCGGCACTTCGCAATTCGGCCAGGGCTGCTCGGCACATACCTGCCTGGTCCGCGCCGAACCACACATCGCCGATCAGCGCGACGCTTTCGACGAATATCAGGACAAGCTGGTCGCCCTCGCGACCGCCTAAAGAGAGACTGCGACATGACCAAGCCTGCTATCAGCCGCTTTCCGGTTCCGGATATCGCCAGCCTGCCGGAGGACATCCGCACCCGCATTCTCGCCGTGCAGGAGAAGTCCGGCTTCGTGCCCAACGTGTTTCTCACGCTGGCGCATCGTCCCGACGAATTCCGCGCCTTCTTCGCCTATCACGACGCGCTGATGGACAAGCCCGGCCCAATCACCAAGGCCGAGCGCGAGATGATCGTGGTGGCCACCAGCAACGCCAACCAGTGCCAGTATTGCGTGATCGCGCACGGCGCCATCCTGCGCATCCGCGCCAAGAACCCGCTGCTCGCCGACCAGATCGCGGTGAACTATCGCAAGGCCGACATCACCCCGCGGCAGCGCGCGATGCTCGACTTCGCCATGAAGGTTTCGGCGCAGGCCTACGAGGTCGGCGACGCCGACATCGAAACGCTGAAGAGCCACGACTTCAGCGAAGAAGACATCTGGGACATCGCGGCGATCGCCGCGTTCTTCGGCATGTCCAACCGCCTCGCCAACGTCACCAGCATGCGGCCGAACGACGAGTTCTATGCGATGGGGCGCTGAGGCGCCTCGTTCGAGCTTCCGCGACGATGCGCAGCGGCCGGTAAGAGCCGCAGCGGCCAACCTTTGAGGAAACCCACCCATGACGCTTCCCGGCGCTGCTGACGTTGCAACCCGGCAATCCATCATCGACGCCTGCCGCGAGATGACGGCCTTAGGCATCAACCAGGGCACCTCCGGCAACATCAGCGTCCGCACCGAAGACGGCATCCTGGTGACGCCGTCCGGCGTGCCCTACGAGTTGATGCAGCCGGAAGACATCGTGGCAATGAAGTGGGACGGCTCGTGGACCGCGCCGGAAGGCCGCGTGCCGTCGACCGAATGGCGCTTCCATCTCGATATTCTGCGGGAGAAGCCGGAAGCCAATGCGGTGGTGCACGCGCACCCGATCTTCTGCACCATCATCGCGATCATGAACCGCGCGATTCCGGCGATCCACTACATGATCGCAGCCGGCGGCGGCAACGACATTCCCTGCGCGCCCTACGCGCAATACGGCACGGCCGAACTGTCGCAGACCGTGCTGGAAGTGCTGCGCTATCGCCGCGCCTGCCTGATGGCGCATCACGGAATGATCGCAATCGGCCCGAACCTGCGCCGGGCGCTGTGGCTCGCCGGCACCGTCGAAGTGCTGGCCAAGCAATATCACGGCTGCCTGCAGATCGGCACGCCGCCGCTGCTGTCAGATGACGAGGTCGACAGCATTCTCAAGCGCTGGGGCCAATACGGCCTGCGCGACAGCGACCGCGCTCCCAAGACCTCCAACTAACACCCACCAAACACTGCGTAAGGCTCACTCCATGGCCCATCCCCACGACGTCAGCGTCTGCGGCACCTACATCCTCGACATTCTCGGCGTGCCGGTGACCGAGATCCCGGCCGGCGGCGGCCGGGCGCTGATCGATGAGATCCGCCTCACTGTCGCCGGCACCGCCGGTGGCACGGTGGTGCCGTGCGCCCGGCTCGGCCTGAAGGCCCTCGCAGTCGGCGCGGTCGGCACCGACGAGAAGGCCGATTGGGTGCTGAACGCGATGGAGCGCGAGGGCATCGACATTTCGGTGATGGAGAAAATCGCCGGCGCGCCGACCTCGGCGACGATCCTGCCGATCCGGCCCGACGGCTCGCGGCCGGTGCTGCACGCACGCGGCGCCTCGGCGCGCTGGAAGATTTCGCCAGAAGCCCAGAAGGTCGCCTGCGGCAGCAAGGTGCTGCATCTCGGCGGCGTCGGTTCACTGCTGGCGATGGACGGCGAACCGACCGTGTCGCTGCTGCGCGATGCCAAGGCGGCCGGCTGCATCACGACGGTCGATCTGATCCAGGCGCGCGGCGAAACGCTGCCGCTGCTCGAGCCGCTGATGCCCTACACCGACTTCTTCATGCCGAGCATCGACGAAACCCACGCGCTGATCGGCAGCGACGATCCGGCGACCTGCGCGCGCTACTTCATCGGCAAGGGCGCCCGCGCCTGCGCGATCTCGCTGGGCGAGCACGGCTCGTTCGTGATGACGCGCGACGGCCGTCAGTTCACCGTGCCGGCGTTCGACATCACCGTGCGTGACACCTCGGGCTGCGGCGATTCCTACACCGGCGGTTTCATTGCCGGCCTGGTCCGCGACTGGGATCTCCAGGACTGCGCCCGGCTGGCGACAGCCACGGCCGCCATCGTCGCCACGGGTCTCGGCTCCGGCGCCAACCTCGTGTCGTTCGAGGAGACGGTGAAGGCGATGAATACGCTGCCGGTGCGTGCCGCGCACGCCTGACCCCATCACGACTCATCTTTCGATCGGAACGTTTCGAGGATCATTCATGACCAGACATGCCATCGTCACCGGAGCCAGCCGCGGCATCGGACGCGCCATCGCGCTCGGCCTTGCTCAACGCGGCTACGACCTCGCTCTCACCGACATCGCCGCACAGGAAAGCGTGCTGCGCGAGACGGTCGAAGAGGTGAAGCAGCTCGGCCGCAAGTGCATTCCGATCCTCGCCGACGTCAGCAAGCTCGAGGATTGCCAACGTTCGGTGACTGAAGCCGTCGCTGGGCTCGGCCACGTCGACGTGCTCGTCAACAATGCCGGCATCCTGCGGCTGGCGATGATCGACGAGACCACGCCCGAACATTGGGATCAGACCTTCGCGGTGAACGTCCGCGGTGTCTTTCAGATGACCCAGGCGGTCGTCGCGCACATGAAGGAGCGGCGCTACGGCCGCATCGTCAACATCGCGTCGCTAGCCGCGCGCACCGGTGGTCCCGGCCAGTCCCACTATGCAGCGTCGAAGTCGGCCGTGGTCGGCTTCACCCGCGTCTCGTCGATGGAGTTCGGCGGCCACGGCATCACCGTGAATGCGGTGTGCCCCGGCATCATTCAGACCGAAATGGGCCGCAACAACCTCCGCGATCCGGAGCGGGTCACGTACTTCGAGAAGATCACCGACCTGCATCGGCTCGGCGAGCCGGAAGACGTCGTCGGCCCGGTTGCGTTCTTCGCGTCGGACGATTCGGCGTTCGTCACCGGCCAGGCACTCAATGTCGATGGCGGCATCTTCTACAGCTAATCTCGTAACGCGCACCAAAAGGGAGTGATGCATTGGCCACGTTCAAGGCTGTCCGGATCGACAAGGCGGACAAAGGGACCAGCGCTGCGCTGACGCAATTCGACGAAGCCGAGCTGATGGACGGCGACGTCACCGTCCGGGTCGAATGGTCGACGCTGAACTACAAGGATGGCCTCGCGCTGACCGGCAACTCGCCGGTGGTGCGCCGCTTCCCGATGATTGCCGGCATCGACTTCGCCGGCACCGTCGAGAGCTCGAGCAATCCGAACTGGAAGCCGGGCGACAAGGTGATCGCCAATGGCTGGGGCATGGGTGAGACCCATCTCGGCGCCTATGCGGAAAAGGCGCGCGTCAAGGGCGACTGGCTGGTGCGTCTCCCCGACGGCATGACGGCGCGGCAGGCGATGGCGATCGGCACCGCCGGCTACACCGCAATGCTCTCGGTGCTGGCGCTGGAGAACCATGGCTTGAAGCCAGCCGACGGACCGATGATCGTCACCGGTGCCGCCGGTGGCGTCGGCTCGGTCGCGATCGCGCTGTTATCGAAGCTCGGCTACCACGTGATCGCCTCGACCGGCCGGATGTCGGAAGAGGGCTATCTGAGAGGCCTCGGCGCCGCTGAGATCATCGACCGCAACGAACTCTCAGCGCCGGCAAAGCCGCTCGCCAAGGAACGTTGGGTCGGCGGCGTCGATAGTGTCGGATCGACGACGCTGGCAAATCTGCTGGCGATGACCAAGTATCGCGGCGCGATCGCGGCCTGCGGTCTCGCCGGCGGCATGGACCTGCCATCGTCGGTCGCGCCGTTCATTCTGCGCGGCGTCTCGCTGCTCGGCATCGATTCGGTGATGTGCCCGATCGAGCTGCGCAAGCAGGCCTGGGCCCGACTGGCGACCGACCTCGATGCCGGCAAGCTGTCCGAGATGACGCAGGAGGTTTCGCTCGATCAGGTGATCGACGCCGGCACCAAGCTGCTTGCCGGCCAGGTCCGCGGCCGCACCGTGGTGAAGATCGGCTGATATCGCGCTGATCGGCTCGACGACATTGTGCCCGCGCTTAGGCGCGGGCATTTTCGTTTTGGGAGGCTCAAACGAGATGCTGATCAGGCCAGCGACGACCGCCGACTTTGACGCGCTCAGAACGATCGAACTCGCCGCGTTCGAAACGCTGCGCGCTGCGGGCGCCGTCAGCGGCGTCCCATCGGCGAGCTCCGAGCAGCAGCTGCAGCGCTATCTCGACCACGGACTTCTCGAGATCGCTTGCAATCACGGCGGCGATCCGATCGGATTCTGCGGTGGCTATATCGTGGAACATCTTCTGCACATCGGCGAGATGGACGTGCATCCGAACTGGCAGCGGCAAGGAGTTGGTCGAGCCTTGCTGACCGCGTCGCTCGATAAGGCGCGCGCACAGAAGCTGGATGGCGCCACACTCACGACCGATCGGTTCGCGCCCTTCAACGCGGCGTTCTACGCGCGCATGGGGTTTCGGCCGCTGGCTGGCGATGAGCTTCCGGCAAGGCTCCGCGAGATCCTCGCCGAGGAGACCAAGATCGGTCTCGATCCGGCTCGCCGGGTCGCGATGATGCTGCGGTTCTGAAGCCGCTGCTCTGGCCGTACGAAGAGATGCGTCGTCGGGCGCTTTCCAACGGAGATGCAGCGAAATGTATCTCGCGGACGATGTCGATCGGAGAGAGCGCGCAGAAGGAAGCCGCGGAAGGGCCGGACGTGTTGGTACCAGCGCATCTCGCACCCCCAACGCGCAAACGCCGCCTCTTTTGGAGGCGGCGTTTTGTTTGGTTGGACATCGTGTGTTTTGAGGATCTCTTGTGCTTTGCAGGCCTGGCGGCGACCTACTCTCCCGCGTCTTGAGACGGAGTACCATTGGCGC
>NZ_JAZDRK010000010.1:0-170005 GCF_047501505.1 Rhodopseudomonas sp. G2_2311 | reverse complement strand
CTCCCCACCCACGGGCTCAAAGGACTGCTTTCCCATGGCGCGCGATAAGATTGCTTTGATTGGCTCCGGCCAGATCGGCGGTACGCTGGCACATTTGATCGGGCTGAAACAGCTCGGCGACGTGGTGCTGTTCGACATCGCCGAGGGCGTGCCGCAGGGTAAGGCGCTCGACATCGCAGAGTCTTCGCCGGTGGACGGTTTCGACTCCAAGCTGACCGGCGCCAACTCCTACGAGGCGATCGAAGGTGCCCGCGTGGTGATCGTCACTGCCGGCGTGCCGCGCAAGCCGGGCATGAGCCGTGACGATCTGCTCAGCATCAACCTCAAGGTGATGGAGCAGGTCGGCGCCGGCATCAAGAAGTATGCGCCCGACGCGTTCGTGATCTGCATCACCAACCCGCTCGACGCGATGGTGTGGGCCCTGCAGAAGGCCTCGGGCCTGCCGGCCAAGAAGGTCGTCGGCATGGCCGGCGTGCTCGACTCGGCGCGGTTCCGTTACTTCCTGGCCGACGAGTTCAACGTCTCGGTCGAAGACGTCACCGCCTTCGTGCTCGGCGGCCATGGTGATACCATGGTGCCGCTGGTGAAGTACTCGACCGTCGCCGGCATTCCGCTGCCCGACCTGGTCAAGATGGGCTGGACCTCGCAGGCGCGCCTCGACGAAATCGTCGACCGCACCCGCAACGGCGGTGCCGAGATCGTCAACCTGCTGAAGACCGGCTCGGCGTTCTACGCCCCGGCGTCGTCGGCGATCGCGATGGCCGAGAGCTATCTGAAGGACAAGAAGCGGGTGGTGCCGGTCGCGGCCCACCTCAACGGCGAATACGGCGTCAAGGACATGTATGTCGGCGTTCCGGTGGTGATCGGCGACAAGGGCGTCGAGCGTATCGTCGAGATCGAACTGGCCGGCAAGGACAAGGAAGCGTTCGACAAGTCGGTCGCTGCCGTTCAGGGTCTTGTCGAGGCCTGCAAGAAGATTGCGCCCGATCTGCTCGGTCGCTGAGGAACGTCTAACCAAACTGACTGCGCCGGCTCCTTGAGGGCCGGCGCAGTGTCGCGGTTCAACCGGCTGGATGCGATCTGGCGAGGGGCAATTCCATGAATATTCACGAATACCAGGCCAAGGCGGTGCTGCGCGAGTTCGGCGTGCCGGTGGGGCACGGCTTCCCGATCTTCAAGGCGTCCGAAGCGGAAGCCGCTGCTAAGCAGCTCGGCGGCCCAGTCTGGGTGGTGAAGAGCCAGATCCACGCCGGCGGCCGCGGCAAGGGGAAGTTCAAGGAAGCCTCGGCCGGCGACAAGGGCGGTGTCCGCCTCGCCAAGTCGATCGACGAGGTCAAGGAATTCGCCAAGCAGATGCTCGGCGCCACGCTGGTGACGGTGCAGACCGGCGCCGACGGCAAGCAGGTCAATCGCCTCTACATCGAGGAAGGCTCCGAGATCGACAAGGAGTTCTACCTGTCGCTGCTGGTCGATCGCGCCACCTCGCGGATCTCCTTCGTGGTCTCCACCGAGGGCGGCATGTCGATCGAAGACGTCGCTCACGAGACCCCTGAGAAGATCGTGTCGTTCACCGTCGATCCGGCGACCGGCATCATGGGTCACCACGGCCGCACCGTCGCCAAGGCGCTGAACCTCAAGGGCGACCAGGCCAAGCAGGCCGAAGCGCTGGTGGCCAAGCTGTACGCCGCGTTCGTTGCCAAAGACATGGACATGCTGGAGATCAACCCGCTGGTGCTGACCAAGCAGGGCGATCTCAAGTGCCTCGACGCCAAGATCTCGTTCGACGGCAACGCTCTGTACCGCCACACCGACATCCAGGCGCTGCGTGACGAGACCGAGGAAGACGCCAAGGAAATCGAAGCGTCGAAGTACGACCTCAACTACGTCACCCTCGACGGTACCATCGGCTGCATGGTCAACGGCGCCGGCCTCGCGATGGCGACGATGGACATCATCAAGCTGTACGGCATGTCTCCGGCCAACTTCCTCGACGTCGGTGGCGGCGCCAGCAAGGAGAAGGTGACGGCGGCGTTCAAGATCATCACCGCCGATCCCAACGTGAAGGGCATCCTGATCAACATTTTCGGTGGCATCATGAAGTGCGACGTGATCGCCGAGGGTGTGGTCGCTGCGGTCAAGGAAGTCGGTCTCGACGTGCCGCTGGTGGTCCGCCTCGAAGGCACCAATGTCGAAGCCGGCAAGAAGATCATCAAGCATTCCGGCCTCAACGTGCTGCCCGCCGACAACCTCGACGACGCCGCGCAGAAGATCGTCGCCGCCGTGAAGGGAGCCTGAGGCCGCTTCTCGGCCTCTCCGCTGCCTCCGACCATTCCGTTCGACCGCGAAAGCATCACCGACCATGTCCATTCTGATCGACAGCAACACCCGCGTTATCTGCCAGGGCTTCACCGGCAAGAACGGCACCTTCCATTCCGAGGCGGCGATCGCCTACGGCACCAAGATGGTCGGCGGCACCTCGCCGGGCAAAGGCGGTTCGACCCACCTCGGCCTGCCGGTGTTCGACACCGTCCGTGAGGCGCGCGACAAGACCGGGGCTGACGCGTCGGTGATCTACGTGCCGCCGCCGGGCGCCGCGGACGCGATCTGCGAAGCGATCGACGCCGAGATCCCGCTGATCGTCTGCATCACCGAGGGCATTCCGGTGCTCGACATGGTGCGGGTGAAGCGGTCGCTGAACGGTTCGAAGTCGCGCCTGATCGGGCCGAACTGCCCGGGCGTGATGACCGCCGGCGAGTGCAAGATCGGCATCATGCCGGCCAACATCTTCAAGCCGGGTTCGGTCGGCATCGTGTCGCGTTCCGGCACCCTGACCTATGAGGCGGTGTTCCAGACCTCGGCCGAGGGCCTCGGCCAGACCACCGCGGTCGGCATCGGCGGCGACCCGGTCAAGGGCACCGAGTTCATCGACGTGCTGGAGATGTTCCTGGCCGACGACAAGACCGAGTCGATCATCATGATCGGCGAGATCGGCGGCTCGGCCGAAGAAGACGCCGCCCAGTTCCTGATCGATGAGGCCAAGCGCGGCCGCAAGAAGCCGATGGTTGGATTCATCGCCGGCGTCACCGCCCCTCCCGGCCGCCGCATGGGCCACGCCGGTGCGATCATTTCGGGCGGCAAGGGCGATGCGGCTTCGAAGACCGCCGCCATGGAAGCGGCTGGCATTACGGTGTCGCCGTCGCCGGCGCGGCTCGGCAAAACGCTTGCCGAAAAATTGAAGTCCTAATTCAAACCTTGTGTCGTTCCGAGCTTACATTTCCCTAGAATAGGATAAAAGGTGCACTATGTTGCTGATCCGGTAACCGGATCAGCTTATCGCGATTAAGTCGCGATCTCATAATCAGGAAGCAATCATGTCTCGCCAGGACGCGAATGCCGCTTTCGCCCTATCTTCGTTTCTGCAGGGCGCCAACGCCACCTACATCGACGATCTTTACTCCCGGTATGAAAGCGATCCGTCCTCGGTCGATGCCGACTGGCAGGCATTCTTCCAGAGCCTCAAAGACGCCCCCGGCGACATCCAAAAGAACGCCGAGGGCCCGTCCTGGGAGCAGGCGAACTGGCCGCTAACCCCGCGGGACGAGCTGACCTCGGCGCTCGACGGTAACTGGAATCAGGTCGAAAAGGCCGTCGGCCAGAAGATCCAGGCCAAGGCCCAGAGCCGCGGCGTCGAACTGTCCTCCGCCGACGTGTTGCAGGCCACCCGGGACTCGGTCCGGGCCCTGATGCTGATCCGCGCCTACCGTATGCGCGGCCATTTCCACGCCAAGCTCGATCCGCTCGGCCTGTCGCCGGCGAAGGATCACGAGGAGCTGGACATCCGCTCCTACGGCTTCACGGAAGCCGATCTCGACCGCAAGATCTTCCTCGATCACGTTCTTGGCCTCGAATACGGCTCGCTCCGCGAGATCGTCGCGATCTGCGAGCGCACCTACTGCCAGACCATGGGCATCGAGTTTCTGCACATCTCCAATGGTGCGCAGAAGGCCTGGATCCAGGAGCGGATCGAGGGTCCGGATAAGGAAATCAGCTTCACCCGCGAGGGCCGGCGCGCGATCCTGATGAAGCTGATCGAGGCCGAAGGCTTCGAGAAGTTCTGCGATCTGAAGTTCACCGGCACCAAGCGGTTCGGTCTCGACGGCGGCGAAGCGCTGATCCCGGCGCTGGAGCAGATCATCAAGCGCGGCGGCAACCTCGGCGTCCGCGAAATCGTGCTCGGCATGCCGCATCGCGGCCGCCTCAACGTCCTGACCCAGGTGATGGCCAAGGCCCACCGGGCGCTGTTCCACGAGTTCAAGGGCGGCTCCGCCAACCCGGACGAGGTCGAAGGCTCGGGCGACGTCAAATATCACCTCGGCGCGTCGTCGGACCGTGAGTTCGACCACAACAAGGTCCACCTGTCGCTGACCGCCAACCCGTCGCACCTCGAGATCGTCGACCCTGTGGTGCTCGGCAAGGTGCGCGCCAAGCAGGACCAGCACGGCGATCTGCCCGAGGAGCGCATCTCGGTGCTGCCGCTGTTGATGCACGGCGACGCTGCGTTCGCCGGCCAGGGCGTGGTCGCCGAGTGCTTCGCGCTGTCCGACCTGAAGGGCTACCGCACCGGCGGTTCGATCCACTTCATCGTCAACAACCAGATCGGCTTCACCACCTATCCGCGCTATTCGCGCTCCTCGCCGTATCCGTCGGATGTGGCGAAGATGATCGACGCGCCGATCTTCCACGTGAACGGCGACGATCCGGAAGCGGTGGTGTTCGCCGCCAAGATCGCGGTCGAGTACCGGCAGAAGTTCCACAAGCCGGTCGTCATCGACATGTTCTGCTACCGGCGGCACGGCCACAACGAAGGCGATGAGCCGTCGTTCACCCAGCCGCTGATGTATCGCAAGATCGCCGGTCACCCGACGACGCTGGAGATCTACTCCAAGCGCCTGATCGCCGATGGCGTCATCACCGAGGGCGAGGTCGAGAAGGCGCGGGCCGATTGGCGCGCCCGGCTCGACGCCGAGTTCGAGGCGGCCTCCAGCTATCGCCCGAACAAGGCCGACTGGCTCGACGGCAAGTGGGCCGGCTTCAAGTCGGCCGACCAGGACGAAGAACCGCGCCGCGGCATCACCGGCGTCGATCTGCCGACCCTGAAAGAGATCGGCCGCAGGATCACCAAGGTGCCGGAGGGCTTCCGCCTGCACCGCACCGTGCAGCGATTCCTCGAGAACCGCGCTCGCGCGATCGACTCTGGCAATGGCCTCGACTGGGCGACCGGCGAAGCGCTGGCGTTCTGCACCATGCTGCTGGAAGGCCATCGCATCCGCCTCTCTGGTCAGGACTCCGAGCGCGGCACTTTCTCGCAGCGCCATTCGGTGCTGATCGATCAGGAAGACGAGACCCGCTACACCCCGTTCAATCACCTCTCGCCCGACCAGGGGCACTATGAGGTGATCAACTCGCTGCTGTCCGAAGAAGCGGTGCTCGGCTTCGAATACGGCTACTCGCTGGCCGAGCCGAACGCGCTGACGCTGTGGGAAGCCCAGTTCGGCGACTTCGCCAACGGCGCGCAGGTGCTGTTCGACCAGTTCATCTCGTCGGGCGAGCGCAAGTGGCTGCGCATGTCGGGCCTGGTCTGCCTGCTGCCGCACGGCTACGAGGGTCAGGGTCCCGAGCATTCGTCGGCCCGTCTGGAGCGCTATCTGCAGATGTGCGCCGAAGACAACATGCAGGTGGTGTATCCGACCACGCCGGCGAACTACTTCCATGCGCTCCGCCGTCAGCTCAAGCGCGAGATCCGCAAGCCCTTGATCCTGATGACGCCGAAGTCGCTGCTTCGCCACAAGCGGGCGGTCTCGCGGCTCGAAGAGCTCGGCCCCGATACCAGCTTCCACCGCGTGCTGCTTGACGACGCGCAGACGCAGTCGGACGACAAGACCAAGCTGGTGGCGGACGCCAAGATCCGCCGCGTCGTGGTGTGCTCGGGCAAGGTCTATTACGACCTCTACGACGAGCGCGAGAAGCGCGGCATCGACGACGTCTATCTGCTGCGCGTCGAGCAGCTCTATCCGGTGCCGGTCAAGACGCTGGTGCACGAGCTGTCGCGCTTCAAGGATGCGGAGCTGGTGTGGTGTCAGGAAGAGCCGCGCAACATGGGCGGTTGGCACTTCATCGAGCCGTATCTGGAGTGGGTGCAGAACCAGATCGAAGCCAAGCATCGCCGGCCGCGTTACGTCGGCCGACCCGCTTCGGCAGCCACTGCGACCGGCCTGATGTCGAAGCACCTGGCGCAGCTCAAGGCGTTCCTCGACGAAGCGTTGCGTTGACGCATCGGGCCGCCGCCTGACGGCGGCCCTTCGGTTTTTCCTGAGTTTGGATCACGGGGCGGGCGCCGGCGCGACAGCCGCGACGCTGCAAAAGGACGAAGACGATGACTGAAATTCGCGTTCCGACGCTCGGTGAATCGGTGACCGAGGCGACCATCGGCCGCTGGTTCAAGAAGCCGGGCGAGGCGGTGGCTGTCGATGAGCCGCTCGTCGAGCTCGAAACCGACAAGGTGACGATCGAAGTGCCGGCCCCGTCGGCCGGTACCCTCGGCGAAATCGTTGCCAAGGATGGTGAGACTGTCGCGGTCGGCGCGCTGCTCGGCCAGATCACCGATGGCGCCGCCCCGGCCAAGCCGGCCGCCGCGGCTCCGGCGAAGGCCGCTGCCCCCGCTGCTGCACCTGCTCCGACGGCTCCGGCCCCCGCGGCTGCTCCCGCCGCCAAGGCTCCGCCATCGGACGCGCCGCTGGCCCCGTCGGTGCGCCGGCTATCGACCGAGAGCGGCGTCGATGCCTCGACCGTGCCAGGCTCCGGCAAGGACGGCCGCGTCACCAAGGGCGATATGCTGGCGGCGATCGAGAAGGCGGCCTCCGCGCCGACCCCGGTTAGCCAGCCCGCCGCCGCCGTGCAGGTCCGTGCGCCATCCCCGGCCGACGATGCCGCGCGTGAAGAGCGCGTCAAGATGACCCGGCTGCGCCAGACCATCGCGCGCAGGCTCAAGGAAGTTCAGAACACCGCCGCGATGCTGACGACCTTCAACGAGGTCGACATGACCAACGTCATGGCGCTGCGCGCGCAATACAAGGACGTGTTCGAGAAGAAGCACGGCGCCAAACTCGGCTTCATGGGCTTCTTCACCAAGGCCTGCGTTCAGGCCCTGAAGGACATCCCGGCGGTGAACGCCGAGATGGACGGCACCGACTTGATCTACAAGAACTACTACCACATCGGTGTCGCCGTCGGCACCGACAAGGGCCTCGTCGTGCCGGTGGTGCGCGACTGCGACGAAAAATCGATCGCCGACATCGAGAAGAGCATCGTCGACTACGGCAAGCGGGCCCGCGATGGTCAGCTCAAGATCGACGAAATGCAGGGCGGCACTTTCACGATCACCAATGGCGGCATCTACGGTTCGCTGATGTCGACCCCGATCCTGAACGCGCCGCAGTCCGGCATTCTCGGCATGCACAAGATCCAGGAACGTCCGGTTGTGATCGGCGGCAAGATCGAAGTCCGCCCGATGATGTATCTGGCGCTGAGCTACGATCACCGCGTGATCGACGGCAAGGAAGCGGTGACCTTCCTGGTCCGCGTCAAGGAGAGCCTGGAAGATCCCGCGCGTCTCGTGCTGGATCTCTGAGACTGGAGTAAGTGCCGGCGGCGCGTCCCTGCGCGCCGCCGCTGACCTTGGGGGAAACGATGCCGCCGATGCCGACCGAGATCACGGTGCTGGGCTGGAGCGTGGTGCTGCTGATCGTGCAGATGTTCCTGGCTTCGATCCCGACGACCATGGAGCTCGGCGGCGACTATCAGGCGGGGCCCCGGGACGAGCCGCGAACGCCGAAAGGCCGCTTCGCCGGCCGCGCCAACCGCGCCTTCCGCAATCTGCTTGAAACCTATCCGGCGTTCGTTGGTCTGGCGCTGGCGTTGGCGGTCACCGGCAAGACCGGCGGCTACGCCGCCACGGCTTCGGTAGTCTGGCTGATCGCCCGCGCATTGTATGCGCCGCTGTACATCATCGAAATCCCGTTCGCCCGCAGCATTGTGTGGTTCGTGTCGCTGCTGGCGCTGATCGCGATGCTGGTCCGGCTGCTGAGCTGAGGCGCCCATGAACGATCGCGTCGTCATCATCACGGGAGGCAGCCGCGGGATTGGCCGCGCCACGGCGCTGGGTTGTGCGAAGCGCGGCTTCAAGGTCGTGATTGGCTACGCCAGCAATTCCGCCGCGGCTGACGAGGTGGTGACCGAGATCGCAGCCAGCAACGGCAAGGCGATCGCGGTGAAATGCGACGTCGGGCACGAAGAGGACATCCTGGCGCTGTTCGCAGCAGCGGACGCCTTCGGTCTGCTCGGCGCGCTGGTCAACAACGCCGGCATCGTCGGCCCGACCGCACGGGTCGACGAAATGTCGGCCGAACGCATCCAGCGCATCATGGCGGTCAACGTCACCGGCAGCATTCTGTGCGCCCGCGAGGCGGTGAAGCGGATGTCGACCCGGCACGGCGGCCAGGGCGGCGTGATTATCAATCTGTCGTCGGTCGCGGCGAAGCTCGGCTCGCCGAACACCTATGTGGACTACGCAGCCTCCAAGGGCGCTGTCGACTCGTTCACGGTCGGTCTCGGTCACGAAGTCGCCGGCGAGGGGATTCGCGTCGCGGCGATCCGGCCCGGCCTGATCGACACCGAAATTCACGCGTCCGGCGGCGATCCGGAACGCGCCCACCGGCTCAGCGTCAATGTGCCGATGAAGCGCGTCGGCCGCGCCGAAGAAATCGCCAACGCCGTCGTCTGGCTGCTGTCGGACGAGGCTTCCTATGTCACCAGCGCCATCTTCGACGTGTCGGGGGGACGATAGTCGCTCCGGCGCCAACTCACAGGATTGATCTATGGCCACCTACGATCTCGTCGTCATCGGTACCGGCCCCGGCGGCTACGTTTGCGCGATCCGCGCGGCTCAGCTCGGCCTCAAGGTGGCGGTGGTGGAAAAGAACCCGACGCTCGGCGGCACCTGCCTCAATGTCGGCTGCATGCCGTCGAAGGCGCTGCTGCACGCCTCTGAGCTGTTCGAGGAAGCCGGGCATTCGTTCGCCAAGATGGGCATCGGCGTGTCGGCTCCGAAGCTCGATCTGCCGGCGATGATGAACTTCAAGCAGCAGGGGATCGACGGCAACGTCAAAGGCGTCGAATACCTGATGAAGAAGAACAAGATCGACGTACTGGCCGGCAGGGGCAAGATCCTCGGCACCGGCAAAGTCGAGGTGACGGGTGCCGACGGCAAGGCCACCAGCGTTGAGACCAAGTCGATCGTGATCGCTTCCGGCTCGGCAGTGGCTCAGCTCAAGGGCATCGAGATCGACGAGAAGCGCGTGGTGTCGTCGACCGGCGCGCTGTCGCTCGACAAGGTGCCGGGCAAGCTGATTGTGGTCGGTGCCGGCGTGATCGGACTCGAGCTCGGCTCGGTGTGGCGCCGTCTCGGCGCCGAGGTCACCGTGGTCGAATTCCTCGACCGCATCCTGCCCGGCATGGACGGCGAGGTGGTCAAGCAATTTCAGCGCATCCTCGAAAAGCAGGGCTTTGCATTCAAGCTCGGCGCCAAGGTCACCGGCGTCGACACCTCGGGCGCTAAGCTCGCCGTGAAGGTCGAGTCGGCGGCCGGCGGCAATCCGGAGACGCTGGAAGCCGACGTCGTGCTGGTTGCGATCGGCCGCGTTCCCTACACCGAAGGCCTCGGCCTGAAGGAAGCCGGCGTTGCGCTCGACGAGCGCGGCCGGGTGGTGATCGACGATCACTTTGCCACCAGCCTGAAGGGCGTGTACGCGATCGGCGACGTGGTGCGCGGTCCGATGCTGGCCCACAAGGCCGAGGACGAAGGCGTCGCGGTCGCCGAGCTGATCGCCGGCAAGGCCGGCCACGTCAATTACGATGTCATTCCGGGCGTGGTCTACACGACGCCGGAAGTGTCGAGCGTCGGCAAGACCGAAGAGGACCTCAAGCAAGCCGGCGTCGCCTATACGGTCGGCAAATTCCCGTTCACCGCCAACGGACGCTCCAAGGTCAACCAGACCACCGACGGCTTCGTGAAGATCCTGGCCGACGCCAAGACCGACCGCGTTCTCGGCGTTCACATCATCGGCCGCGAGGCCGGCGAGATGATCCACGAAGCAGCCGTGCTGATGGAGTTCGGCGGTTCCGCCGAGGATCTGGCACGCACCTGCCACGCCCATCCGACCCGCTCGGAGGCCATCAAGGAAGCCGCCCTTACGGTCGGCAAGCGCGCCATCCATATGTGACGGAGAGCCGGCGGTGGCCGGCGCGACGGATGGTGGCGTGATGAAAGGTCGATTGTGGCAGCCCCTGTGGGTGCTGCTGGCGGTTCTGTTCCTGATCGAGGCGTGGTTCTGGGACCACGTCGAGCCGCTGATAGCGCGTATCGTCGCGCTGATTCCGCTGCGCGAGCTCAAAGAGCGGCTGGCGCGCTGGGTCGACCATCTGTCGCCTGCGATGACGCTGCCGGTGTTTCTGGTCCCGGTGGCGCCGCTGTATCCGTTGAAGCTGTTCGCGCTGGCGCTGCTCGCCCAAGGCCACTGGATCGCCGGCCTCGGCATCTTTGCGGCCGCGCAGGTGTTCGGCCTCGGCGTTGCCGCCTTCATCTTCGACGTCACCAAGCCGAAGCTGCTGCAGCTTCGCTGGTTCGCCGCCACCTATCGCTGGGTGATCGAACTGCGCGCCAAGGCGCATGCCATCGTGGCGCCGATCATGGCCCAGATCCGGGCCAAGCTCGCCGAGCTGCTGAAGGGTGACGGCGACGGCTGGGGATCGAAGGCGCTGCGCCGGATCGGCGCGCTCCGCCGGCGCATTCGCACGGCGCGGTAGGCTCAGGATTCAGATCGCTCCATCGCGCGAACCGAGGCTCGGTCCGCGCGATGTTCGTTTTGGCTCACATCAGATGCACGGCGTGCGGCGCGAACAGGCCGATCGCCATGAAGCCGAGGCCGCCGATCGCCAAGAGGCCGGACAGCCAGGCCAGCACCATCATGCCGGTGATGATCGTCGCCGATGCCAGCACGATGCCGATCTGGAAGGCCGCCGAGGCGACTTCGTAGTGATGGTAGCGAGCCATCGCCAGGTCGCGATCATGTTCGGCATGCTTGGCGCGCTCGGCGAGCTGTTCGGAGCCTTCGCCGGTCTCCGGTTCGGAGCGATAGCGCGCCGCGGTCTTCTGCCAATCGTCGATTTGCTTTTGCAGCGCCGCCTTGGTGGCCTCGTCCGGCACGGTGCCGAGGCTGAGCCGCGCGTGTTCGGATACCGCCTGCACCGTGGTGCGACGGATGCTCTTGGCCTGGAAGAACGCCCACAAGTTCGAGGCTTCGACGTTCTTGGCGAGAGCTTCGGTCTGCGCACCTTTGCCGAGCGTTTCGGAGAACGCCAGGAACAGCGCGATCACTGAAATCAGCAGCGCGATGCCCTTGTTGGAGCCCGATGCATGCTCGGCATGCTCCGCGTGCTCCATGCTTTCGTGCGCCCCCATCGTCCGGAATCTCCTGTCACAGCAATCATTACGCCTGCGTCGAGCAGGCCTTGTAGCACCGCGATCTTGTCAGTTGGATAAATGGCAGGGTCAAGGCCGCCGGCACCGGACTAACAGCTTAGCCGAGGCGCGTCCGCTGCTCAGGCCCGGGGATGGGCGCTGTTATAGACTTCCAGCAGCCGCTCGGTATCGATCCCGGTATAGACCTGCGTGGTCGACAGCGAGGCATGACCGAGTAATTCCTGGATGGCGCGCAGATCTCCGCCGCGGCTCAGCAAATGCGTCGCAAACGAATGCCGCAGCGCGTGGGGCGTCGCGCTGTCGGGCAGCCCGAGTCCGCCGCGCAGCCGCTCCATCGCCAGCTGAATGATTCGCGGGCTGAGCGGTCCGCCGCGGGCGCCGACGAACATCGGCCCATCGGGCGGCAGGTTGTAGGGGCAGGCCGCTGCATACTCCGCGATCTGCTGGAGCACGTTTTGCAACACCGGCACCATCCGGGTCTTGTTGCCTTTGCCGTGGACGATCAGGGTGTCGCCCTTGCCGGGCGCTGGCACGTCACGACGCTTCAGGCCGAGCGCTTCGGAGATACGGAGACCCGAGCCATACAGCAGCGCCATCACGGCGGCATCGCGAATCAGCACCCAGGTCTCGCGCTCCTCGCCGGCGCGCTCGTCGGCGTCAGCAAGCCGCTTGGCGGCCGCGATCGGCAACGGCTTCGGCAGGCTCTTCTTGATCTTCGGCGCCCGCACCGAGGCCAGCGCACCGACCCGGCCCTTGCCTTCGCGTTCGAGAAAACGCCCGAATGAACGCAGCCCCGCCAGCGCGCGCATCAGCGAGCGGCCGGCGATCTCGTCCGCCCGTCGCGCCGCCATGAAGGCGCGGACGTCGGTCGCCTCCAACCGCGCGAACCGGCCAAGCGTGACTTCGCCGCCCCAATGCTCGGCCAGGAATTGCAGAAACTGCCGGACGTCGCGCGCGTAGGCTTCCAGCGTCTTGCCGGACAGCCGCCGCTCCGCCCGCAGATGCGACAGCCATTTCGCCATCTCGGCGGTAAGATCGGCGGCCGCACAGGAGAGTTCGAGCGGGGGTGGGGCGGGCTGTGAATTGGGCATATACTTCTGCTGACCGGTACGGGGCCCTCCCCGTCATTGCGAGCGAAGCGAAGCAATCCAGAAGCCTCGCAACGTGGCGTGGATTGCTTCGTCGCTGCGCTCCTCGCAATGACGGGAGTGTCCGTCGATCATAGCCGATTTCCTTTCCCATTGATGAAACCGGGCTTTGGCGGCACACCGGGCCGATGGATGATTTGCCGACCAGCAGCCCGGCCTCCCACGCGCCTGCCAGCGTTGTCGACGTGCTGGTGCCGGTCGCGATCGACCAAGCCTATTCGTACCGGGTGCCGCGCGGCCTTTCGCTGAAGCCCGGCGACGTCGTGGCGGTGCCGCTGGGCGCTCGCGAAGTGCTCGGCGTGGTCTGGGCGGAGAATCCGAATCCAGACCCGCGGCTGCACAACCGCCTCAAGGATGTGGCTGAAAAGCTCGACGTGCCGCCGCTGCGCGACGAGCTGCGGCGGATGGTCGACTGGGTTTCGACCTACACGCTGTCGGCGCGCGGGATGGTGCTGCGGATGTGCTTGCGGATGGGCGAGCATCTCGGCCCGGAGCGGCAGCGCCTGGGCGTGCGGCTGGTCGGCTCGCCGCCGCAGCGGATGACGCCGGCACGCCGGCGCGTGCTGGAGATTTTGTCGGATGGGCTGCTGCACGGTAAATCCGACCTCGCCAAGGAAGCCGACGTCAGCCCCGGCGTGATCGACGGACTGGTCGACGAGGGCACCCTGCAGGTCGAGCCGATGCCGCGTGAGAACCCGGCACCGGAGCCCGATCCGGATTTTGCGCCGGCTGACTTTTCACCCGAGCAGGCCCGTGCTGCCGAAACCATGCGCGGCCTGGTGACCGCCGGCGGCTTTCAGGCGGCGCTGATCGACGGCGTCACCGGCTCCGGCAAGACCGAAGTGTATTTCGAGGCAGTCGCCGAGGTGATCCGGCAGGGCCGGCAAAGCCTTATCCTGATGCCGGAGATCGCGCTCACCGGGCAGTTTCTCGAGCGCTTCGCCCAGCGCTTCGGCGTGCGGCCGCTGGAGTGGCACTCCGAACTGACCCCGCGGACTCGCGCTCGAAATTGGGCGGCGATTGCGGCGGGCGAAGCGCGTGTCGTGGTCGGCGCGCGATCGGCACTGTTTCTGCCTTACGCCGATCTCGGGCTGATCATCGTCGATGAGGAGCACGACCAGGCCTACAAGCAGGAAGACGGCGCGCACTATCACGCCCGCGACATGGCGGTGGTGCGGGCGTCGATTGCCAAAATTCCGGTCGTGCTGGCGTCGGCGACGCCATCGGTCGAGACCGAGGTCAACGCTCGCAAAGGCCGCTACACGCGGATTCCGCTGCCGTCACGGTTCGGCGGACAGCACATGCCTCAGATCGAAGCGATCGATCTGCGGCGCGAGCCGCCGATGCGCGGCCGCTTCATTTCGCCGCGGCTCGCCGAGCAGATCGGCTTTGCGATCGAGCGACGCGAACAGGCGCTGCTGTTTCTCAATCGCCGCGGCTATGCGCCGCTGACGCTGTGCCGCGCCTGCGGGCATCGCTTTGCCTGCACCATCTGCGACGCCTGGCTCGTCGATCACCGCTTCCGGCAGCGCCTGGTGTGCCATCATTGCGGGTTCTCGATGCCGCGGCCGCCGGCTTGTCCGCATTGCGGCGCCGAGGGCTCGTTGGTCGCTGTCGGGCCCGGCGTGGAGCGGCTGCAGGAAGAGGCGGCGAGCCTGTTTCCCAATGCCCGCACCATGGTGCTGTCGAGCGATCTGATCACCTCGATCGAGACGATGCGCGCCGAGCTGAACGAGATCGCGGAGGGGCGTGTCGACATCATCATCGGCACCCAGCTCGTCGCCAAGGGCCACAACTTCCCGCGGCTCAATCTGGTCGGGGTGGTCGATGCCGACCTCGGCCTGTCCAACGGCGATCCGCGCGCCGCCGAGCGCACCTTCCAGCTGCTTAATCAGGTGATCGGCCGCGCCGGCCGCGATCAGGGGCGCGGCGTCGGCTTCCTGCAGACGCATCAGCCTGAGCATCCGGTGATGAAGGCGCTGGTCGCCTGTGACCGCGAGGCGTTTTACGCCAGCGAAATCGACATCCGGGAGCGCACGCTGTACCCGCCGTTCGGCCGGCTCGCGAGCCTGATCATCTCGGCCGGCGACCGGCCGACCGCGGAAGGCTTCGGCCGTCAGCTCGCCAGCGCTGCGCCGCTCGATGAGCGGGTGCAGGTGTTGGGCCCTGCCGAAGCACCGCTCGCGGTGATCAAGGGGCGCTATCGATTCCGGCTGCTGGTGAAATCGGTGCGCGGCTTCGATCTGTCGAACTACTTGCGCTCTTGGCTCGCCAAAGGACCCAAGACCAAAGGTAATCTGAAGCTCGAAGTCGACGTCGATCCGCAAAGCTTTCTGTGATCTTCAGCGTCGCCCGGACGACAAAAGAAAAGCCTGCCGTCATTGTCGACGGCAGGCTTTTGTCACGTGACGTCAGCGCGGCGTGCGGCTTGTTGCCGAACCAATCCGGACGTCAGGTGTTATATCTGCACAGGAAGCAGAACCGCTTCGCGGTTACATCACTTCCGCAACGACCCGGCCGACTCCCCGGCTGGTCAGGCCGATCGCGCGCGCAGCGCCGGTCGACAGGTCGAGAACACGGCCGCGAATGAACGGCCCGCGATCGTTGATGGTGACGACGACGCTACGGCCGCCATGGGTAACACGCAGCTTGGTACCGAACGGCAGCGTGCGGTGCGCGGCGGTCATCGCGTTGGCATTCATGCGCTGGCCCGACGCGGTGCGGCTGCCGGACTCATTGCCGTAGTACGAAGCCATACCGGAGAAGCTGCGGCCACCGCCGCTCTCCACCGACGCATTGGCCGAGCGCCAGTCGCTGTGGTGGCTATGGTGGTGGTGGCGGTGATGCCGGCTCTTCGCCGAGGCCTCGCCTACCGATCCGCCAAGGAAGACAGAGGCGACGATCATCGCCGCGGCCGCAGCCGGCCCGGTGGTGAGCAGCGCCGGTGTTTTCTTTCGAACCATATCCTATCCTTAAGTCGAGTATTGCCCCATATGCGGCAAGTGGAACCCCCGTCCCTATGTTCGCGGTCGAACGAGTGGCCTTGTAATGAGGCTGAATATAGGCGGTCAATCCTCCATATTTCGCGCTGCAATATTTGGTGATCCTTCGCAGTACAACGCGGTACTCTGATATTAACAACTATTTTACTTCTCGAATACTTCGAGTGCTTGTCGGATACTGAATTACGAAGTTTTCATGAACGCTGATGGCGAATCACACAAGTAATCGATCGTTAAGGCTGAGTGCGTGCGTCGACGGCGGTACTGCAACCCCAAATAGAGAAGTTGCGACCGGCGGGATTAGCCCCATGCGTGGCGCGAAGGGGCTCCGAGCCCGTGCTTGGCGCCTGCGAGGTTCCTCTCCGGCTTAGTGGGGAGGCTTAGCGGGCAGGTCTTTCCGCCCTCGCGGCACATCCAGTCCCAGGTCCGTTCTGTCGTCGAACGGTGTGCTCACGACTGATGTGATGCGTTCTGTCGGGCGCCTCGACGATTGATCTGCAACAAGGCGCCGCGGGCTCGTGCCATCGTGTTGCACCTGCGCGCGCGCTATGTTAGCAAAGCCGCGATTTTAAAGGCCGCCGGACCATCGTGCCGGTCAGAAATCGAAGTCCAGCTTGAATTCCAAGGGCTTAAATCGGGGGCGCCGCTTCGTGGCGACGGTTTTTTCCTTGGCCATTTGACAGCAAGAAGAGCGCGCTCGTGGCATCTGAAGATCCATCGGTTTCCGGAGTCTCCGGTCGTTACGCGACCGCTTTGTTTGAACTGGCCCGCGACGAGAAATCCATCGATGCGGTGTTGGCCGATCTGGACAAGTTCAGTGCCATGATGGCGGGCAGCCCGGATCTCGTCCGTCTCGTCCGTAGCCCGGTGTTCGCCTCCGAGGTGCAGGGCAAGGCGCTGGCCGCGGTGCTCGACAAGGCGGGCATCACCGGCATCAGCGCCAATTTTCTGAAAGTGCTCGCTGCCAACCGTCGGCTGTTCGTGGTCGCCGATGTGATCCGCGCCTATCGCGCGCTGGTCGCCAAGTTCAAGGGCGAGGCGACCGCCGACGTGACCGTGGCCGAGAAGCTCAGCGACAAGAATCTCGAAGCGCTGAAGGCGGCGCTGAAGTCGGTGACCGGCAAGGACGTCGCCCTCAATATCAACGTCGATCCGGCGATTATCGGCGGGCTTGTCGTCAAGCTCGGTAGCCGCATGGTCGACAGTTCGCTCCGCACCAAACTCAATTCGATCAAGCACGCGATGAAAGAGGCAGGCTGATGGACATCCGCGCCGCGGAAATTTCCGCGATCCTCAAGGACCAGATCAAGAATTTCGGCCAGGAAGCCGAAGTCTCCGAGGTTGGACAGGTGTTGTCCGTCGGCGACGGTATCGCCCGCGTTTATGGCCTGGACAACGTGCTCGCCGGTGAAATGGTCGAGTTCGAGAACGGCACGCGCGGCATGGCGCTCAATCTCGAAACCGACAACGTCGGTGTCGTGATCTTCGGTGCCGACCGCGAGATTAAGGAAGGCCAGACCGTCAAGCGCACCCGTTCGATCGTGGACGCGCCGGTCGGCAAGGGTCTGCTCGGCCGCGTGGTCGACGCTCTGGGCAATCCGATCGACGGCAAGGGTCCGATCCAGGCGGTCGAGCGCAAGCGCGTCGACGTCAAGGCGCCCGGCATCATTCCGCGGAAGTCGGTGCACGAGCCGATGGCGACCGGCCTGAAGTCGATCGACGCGCTGATCCCGATCGGCCGCGGCCAGCGCGAGCTGATCATCGGCGACCGTCAGACCGGCAAGACCGCGATCGCGCTCGACGCCATTCTGAACCAGAAGTCGCTGAACGTCGAAGGCGCGCCGGAGAGCCAGAAGCTGTACTGCGTTTACGTCGCGGTCGGTCAGAAGCGCTCCACCGTCGCCCAGTTCGTGAAGGTTCTGGAAGAGCAGGGCGCGCTGGAATACTCGGTCGTCGTCGCCGCCACCGCGTCGGACCCGGCTCCGATGCAGTACATCGCGCCGTTTACCGGCTGCACCATCGGCGAGTACTTCCGCGATAACGGCATGCACGCCGTGATCATCTATGACGACTTGTCCAAGCAGGCCGTCGCTTACCGCCAGATGTCGTTGCTGCTGCGACGTCCGCCGGGCCGCGAAGCGTATCCGGGCGACGTGTTCTATCTGCACTCCCGCCTGCTGGAACGCGCCGCGAAGCTGAACGACGAGAAGGGCGCCGGTTCGCTCACCGCTCTGCCGGTGATCGAAACCCAGGCCAACGACGTGTCGGCCTACATTCCGACCAACGTTATCTCGATTACCGACGGCCAGATCTTCCTGGAAACCGACCTGTTCTTCCAGGGCATCCGCCCGGCCGTGAACGTCGGTCTGTCGGTGTCGCGCGTCGGTTCGTCGGCTCAGACCAAGGCGATGAAGAAGGTCGCCGGCAAGATCAAGGGCGAGCTTGCGCAGTACCGCGAAATGGCAGCGTTCGCACAGTTCGGCTCCGACCTCGACGCCGCGACCCAGCGCCTGCTGAACCGCGGTTCGCGTCTGACCGAACTCCTGAAGCAGCCGCAGTTCTCGCCGCTGAAGATGGAAGAGCAGGTCTGCGTGATCTGGGCCGGCACCAACGGCTATCTCGATGCGCTGCCGCTCAACAAGGTGCGCGCGTTCGAAGACGGCCTGCTGGCGCTGCTGCGCGGCAAGGAGTCGAGCATCCTGGAAGCGATCCGCACCAGCCGCGATCTCAGCGACGACACCGCTGCGAAGCTCAAGGCGGTGGTCGAGAGCTACGCCAAGACGTTCGCTTGATGCTGTCATGGCCGGGGTCTTCCCCGGCCATCCACGTCCTCGACGTGGCTATTCGACATCGTGGATGCCCGGGGCGAGCCCGGGCATGACGAATGTGAGGTTCGCGGTCGGATCACAGGTCAGATCGCCGGGGTGGACTGAGAATGGCTTCACTTAAAGACATGCGCGTCCGCATCGCCTCGACGAAGGCGACGCAGAAGATCACCAAGGCGATGCAGATGGTGGCCGCCTCGAAGCTGCGCCGCGCCCAGATGGCGGCGGAAGCAGCGCGGCCCTACGCCGAGAAGATGGAAGCGGTGATCTCGAATATTGCCGGTGCCGCAGCGGGCTCGCCCGGCGCGCCGGTGCTTCTGGCCGGCAACGGCAAGGACCAGGTTCACCTGCTGCTGGTGTGCACCGGCGAACGCGGCCTGTCCGGTGCGTTCAACTCCTCGATCGTCCGCCTCGCTCGCGAGCGCGCGCTCGAGCTGATGAGCCAAGGCAAGACCGTCAAGTTCTTCTGCGTCGGCCGCAAGGGGTACGAGCAGCTGCGCCGCAACTTCGAGAAGCAGATCATCGACAATGTCGAGCTGCGCTCGGTGCGTCAGATCGGCTTCGTCAACGCTGAGGACATCGCCCAGAAGGTGATCGCCCGCTTCAACGCCGGCGAGTTCGACGTCTGCACGCTGTTCTACTCGCGCTTCAAGTCGGTGATCTCGCAGATCCCGACCGCCCAGCGATTGATCCCGCTGGAAGTGGCGGCGCCCGCTGCAGGCGCGGTGGCGACCTCTTACGAATACGAGCCGGAAGAGGACGAGATCCTCTCGGGTCTCCTGCCGCGCAATCTCGCGGTGCAAATCTTCCGCGCTCTGCTCGAGAACAACGCGTCGTTCTACGGCGCGCAGATGAGCGCGATGGACAACGCCACCCGCAACGCCGGCGAGATGATCCGCAAGCAGACGCTGGTCTACAACCGTACCCGGCAGGCGATGATCACCAAGGAACTGATCGAGATCATCTCGGGCGCCGAGGCGATCTGACGCGACTTCACAAGGTTTTACGTCCGGTCGATCGACCGTGGACGGGTTTTCGGACTTCAGGGAGACAGTTGAAATGGCTACACCCGCCAATCAGACCGGACGCATCACGCAGGTGATCGGCGCCGTCGTCGACGTTCAGTTCGAAGGGCATCTGCCGGCCATTCTGAACGCCATCGAAACCAAGAACGGCGACAACCGCCTGGTGCTCGAAGTTGCGCAGCACCTCGGCGAATCGACCGTCCGCACCATCGCGATGGACACCACCGAAGGTCTGGTTCGCGGCCAGGAAGTCACCGACACCGGCGCGCCGATCTCGGTGCCGGTCGGCGACGGCACGCTCGGCCGCATCATGAACGTGATCGGTGAGCCGGTCGACGAGCAGGGCCCGATCAAGTCGGAAGGCCTCCGCGCCATCCACCAGGAAGCCCCGGCCTACACCGACCAGTCGACCGAAGCCGAAATTCTCGTCACCGGCATCAAGGTCGTCGACCTGCTCGCGCCCTACGCCAAGGGCGGCAAGATCGGCCTGTTCGGCGGCGCCGGCGTCGGCAAGACTGTGCTGATCCAGGAACTGATCAACAACGTCGCCCGCGCCCACGGCGGTTACTCGGTGTTCGCCGGCGTCGGCGAGCGCACCCGCGAAGGCAACGACCTCTATCACGAGTTCATCGAATCCGGCGTCAACAAGAAGGGCGGCGGCGAAGGCTCCAAGTGCGCCCTGGTGTACGGCCAGATGAACGAACCGCCGGGCGCCCGCGCCCGCGTCGGCCTGACCGGTCTGACCGTCGCCGAGCACTTCCGCGACCAGGGCCAGGACGTGCTGTTCTTCGTCGACAACATCTTCCGCTTCACCCAGGCCGGCTCGGAAGTGTCGGCGCTGCTCGGCCGTATCCCGTCGGCGGTGGGTTATCAGCCGACGCTCGCGACCGACATGGGCGCGCTGCAGGAGCGCATCACCACCACCACCAAGGGTTCGATCACTTCGGTGCAAGCGATCTACGTTCCGGCCGACGACTTGACCGACCCGGCGCCGGCGACCTCGTTCGCCCACTTGGACGCCACCACCGTGCTCAACCGTGCGATCTCGGAAAAGGGCATCTATCCGGCGGTGGACCCGCTCGACTCGACCTCGCGCATGCTGTCCGCCTCGATCGTCGGTGAAGAGCACTACACCACCGCGCGCATGGTTCAGCAGATCCTGCAGAAGTATAAGTCGCTGCAGGACATCATCGCCATCCTGGGCATGGACGAACTGTCCGAAGAGGACAAGCTGACCGTGGCCCGCGCCCGTAAGATCGAGCGCTTCCTGTCGCAGCCGTTCTTCGTCGCCGAAGTGTTCACCGGCTCGCCGGGCAAGTTCGTCGACCTCGTCGACACCATCAAGGGCTTCCGCGCGATCTGCGAAGGCAAGTACGACCACCTGCCGGAAGCGGCGTTCTACATGGTCGGCACCATCGAAGAAGCGGTCGAGAAGGGCAAGAAGCTCGCCGCCGAGGCGGCCTGAGCCGAGAGAGCACGTCATGGCCGGGCTTGACCCGGCCATCCATCGACTCAAATCGTTTCCTGATGGACCCGCGGGTCGAGCCCGCGGGTGACCGCAGAGAGAGCAGCGAGCATGTCCACCTTCCACTTCGATCTGGTTTCGCCCGAAAAGATCGCCTTCTCCGGCGAAGTCGATCAGGTCGACATTCCGGGCGCCGAGGGTGACTTCGGCGTTCTCGCCGGTCACGCGCCGGTGGTGGCGGTAATCCGTCCCGGCATCCTCACCGTGACGGCGGGCGCCAACAAGCAGAAGATCGTGGTCCTCGGCGGCATAGCCGAAGTGTCCGACAAGGGCCTCACCGTCCTGGCTGATGTCGCCACTGCGGCGCCGGACGTGGATCTGCAGGACTTCGCCGCGACCATCCAGACGATGGAGCAGCAGATCCCCGGCAAGGTCGGCGACGAGCTGGACCGCGCGATCGAGCGCCTGGACCACTTCAAGAGCATCCAGCACGAGCTCAACACCACTGCGATGCACTGACGTCGCGACCGAGTGTTCTGAAGTTTCGAATGGCCGGGCATCGTCCCGGCCATTTGCTTTTGAGGCGGCGCTCTACACAGTGGTCATTGCCGGGCTTGACCCGGCAATCCATCTGTTTCCCAAGAATGATGGATGCGCGGGTCAAGCCCGCGCATGACGTACGGTAGTGAAGAAGGCGCCGCAGCTAAGCTTGAGCGGCGGAAAACCGCGAAAAACTCCGCGCAACCTCGCGATACACCTCGCGGCGGAACGGTACGACGAGATCGGCGACGCGATCGAGGCGCTCCCAGCGCCAGGCGTCAAATTCCGGCGGCATACCGTTGCGGACGGCGAGCGGATCGATCTCGGCCTCGCTGCCGGTGAAGCGCAGCGCGAACCATTTCTGGCGCTGACCGCGAAACACGGCGAGGCGGTGGGCTGGGCCGTCGTAAGGCGGGAAGTCGTAGCTGACCCAATCTGTCTCGCCGAGGATCTTGGCGTTGGTCACGCCGGTCTCTTCCCAGAGTTCGCGCATCACAGCGATCCGCGGCTCCTCGCCTTCGTCGATGCCGCCTTGCGGCATCTGCCATTCGAGGCCCGGCAGAATGATCTCCGGGCCGTCGTCGCGAAACCGTCGCCCGATCAGAACGCGGCCGTCGCTGCCAAACAGCGCGATGCCGACGTTGCGGCGATACGGGAGAGACTCGACGGGCGGGCGCTTGGTCACGACGCCATCAGGGCGCGGAAGTAGCCGATGGTCTCCTTGAGGCCGTCGGCGAGCGGCACCTTCGGCTCCCATCCCAGCTCGCGGCGGGCCAGCGAGATGTCGGGCTGGCGCTGGCGCGGATCGTCCGACGGCAGCGGCATCATCACCAGCTTCGACTTCGAGTCGGTCATTTCGATCACCATCTCGGCGAGCTGCCGAATGGTGAACTCGACCGGATTGCCGAGATTCACCGGTCCGATGAACTCATCGCCGCTCGCCATCAGCCTGGCGAAGCCGTCGAGCAGGTCGGTGACGTAGCAGAACGATCGCGTCTGGCTGCCGTCGCCGTAGATGGTGATGTCGTTGCCGGACAGCGCTTGGACGATGAAGTTCGACACCACGCGACCGTCGTTGGGATGCATCCGCGGCCCGTAGGTATTGAAGATTCGCGCGACCTTGATCTTCACCTTGTGCTGACGGTGATAGTCGAAGAACAGCGTCTCGGCCGCGCGCTTGCCCTCGTCGTAACAGGCGCGGATGCCGAGCGGATTGACGTGGCCCCAATAGCTCTCGGGCTGCGGGTGCACGTTGGGGTCGCCGTAAACCTCGCTGGTCGAGGCCTGGAAAATCTTGGCGCGGGTACGCTTGGCGAGGCCCAGCATGTTGATGGCGCCGTGCACCGACGTCTTCAACGTCTGCACCGGATCGTGCTGGTAGTGCACGGGCGAAGCCGGGCACGCGAGATTGTAGATGTCGTCGACCTCGACATAGAGCGGGAAGGTGACGTCGTGGCGCATCACCTCGAATCGGGGCGTACCGACCAGGTGTTCGATGTTGCGCCGCCAGCCGGTGAAATAATTGTCGACGCACAGAACTTCATGGCCTTCGGCCAACAGCTTGTCGCACAGGTGCGAGCCGATGAAGCCGGCGCCGCCGCTCACGAGAATTCGTCGGGACAATCGCATCGCTGGGTCCTGGACAGGGGCGGGTTCGGACGCGCCTCAGTCGCGGGAACGGGTGCCCATTTGGCTCGAAACGCGCGGCCAGACGCGGTCGCGTCGGCCGTTTTCCGCCGCATTGAATGGCAAGAAACCCCATGCTAGGCAAGCGCCGAAACCGTGGCTCGCCGCTGCGAGCGGCTGCCACCGGTTGCGGCGACCGCCGTCCCGGTGGTGTCGCCGACCCACGCGGGCGGCGCGGCGCCTGCTGCGACTTGCGTCAGGCGAATTCAATTCATGACCACGCCCGTCGATACCTCCAAGCTCCGCATCCTCGAGATCGGCGGCGGCTATTTCAAACTGCAATATCCAGAGCGCACCACCTGCCTGTGGACCTGGACCAAGCTGACCGATGATTTCGGCAGGCTCGACGGCTTCTCGACGCCGGACCGCGTGCTGCGCGAACTGCGCGCCGCTGGCCGCGGCGAATACGACGTCGTGGTGGTGAACAGCCTGCGCTATTCGCCCTGGCACCCGCGCTATTGGGCGCGCGGCATCTTCTACACCCCGACCAATCCATGGGCCGCGCTGACCCGCCAATTCGGCCCCAGCGTGTTCCGCTGGGTGAAGTCGCCCGTGCCGGTGGTCGCGGTCGAGATGGACGATCACTTCGCGATCTCGAAGAGCAGCGTCTTCCTGCTCGACCAGGCGAAGGCGTATTTCAAGCGCGAGCTGCCGTGCGACAAATGGCAGGCGCTGGCCGGCACCGTGCATCCGCATCTGCCGACGCTGCGCTATCGCCGCAGCGAGAAGTGGCAGCGCCGGATCGACAAGCTGCAGCCGATCTCGCTGCCGCAATTCCGGTTCGACGCACGTTGGCGGGACGCGCCGTTTCCGGAGAAGACACACGACATTTTCTTCATCGGCTCGGTCGACGGCAATTCCACGGTGCGGCGCGACGGTCTGCCGGAGCTGGAGCGGCTGCGGGCGGCAGGTGTACGGATCGATCAGCCGACCGAGCGACTGCCCTACGACGCCTTCATGGAGCGGATGTCGCATTCCTGGCTGGCGTGGTCGCCTGAGGGTATGGGCTGGGACTGCTACCGGCATTACGAAGCGCCGATCGTGCAGTCGGTGCCGCTGATGAACAACCCGACCATCCTGCGCTACGCGCCGCTGCTGTCGGGGCAGCACGGGGTGTACTACGACATCGAACCGGGCGGGCTGGAGCGCGCCGTCACCTCAGCGCTGGCGGACAAGGACAAGCTGCGCCGCATGGCGCTGGCTGCGCGCGACCACGTCTTCGCCCACCACACCGTGAAAGCGCACTGCGATCATATCCTGCAGACCGCGATGGCGGCGCGGTGATCGATTGAGCTCACCTCGTCATGCCAGGGCTTGTCCCGGGCATCCCCGCCTTGCGGCGTTCGCGCGCTCCGAAGATGTGAATGGCCGGGACGAGCCCGGCCATGACGGCGAGTTGCGCGTTTCGTAGACTTGAAGCCTACACCGCCGCGGCGAGCTGCGAGAATTCCTTGACGACGCGCTCGTAGACCGGCCGCTTGAACGGCACGATCAGCTCCGGAAGATTGTGCATCGGCTCCCAGCGCCAGCTGGTGAACTCCGCCTTGTGGCCGCCGCCGGGGTGGACGACGTTGATCTCGGAGTCCGCGCCGGTGAAGCGGGCCGCGAACCATTTCTGGCGCTGGCCGCGATAGCGACCCTTCCAGGCGCGGCCGGCCACGGTGCGGGGGATATCGTAGATCAGCCAGTCCGGCACCTCGGCGAGCTTCTCGACCGAGTGGACGCTGGTTTCTTCATAAAGCTCGCGCTTGGCGGCTTCCCAGGTGTCTTCGCCGGGATCGACGCCGCCTTGCGGCATCTGCCAGACGTGGGTGTCGTCGACATGTTCGATGCCGCCGGTGCGGCGCCCGATGAAGACGAGACCCTCCCGGTTGATCAGCATCACGCCGACGCAGGTTCGATAGGGCAGGTCTTCGTAGCGGGCCATTCCGTCTGTGCCTTCCGCATCCCCGAGGTTGGGGTGACTCAACTTGATTTTGATTTCAGCATCGCCGTTGTCAATGGCGCCAGGAGGATCCCGCGACTCTCCAAGCTCTTGCTCCAGTTGACAATTCGTTCAATCGTCACCGGAAGCGCAGAAGCCATGCCGACCGCGCTGCCCCGTTCCTTGGCGATGCCCTCCAGCCGCGCCAGCGCCTTGTCGATATCGGCGCCGGCCGGCACCTGATCGATCGTGAGATCGGCCCGCACGAATGGGATCGCGAGCGATTTCGCCAGCGTTCCGGCGACGCTGCGCGGCGCGGTGCCATCATCGAGATAGCCGAGCCCCCGCTTGGCGGCGTCGCGGATCACCGCCTGCATCGCCGGCTCGGTGGCGACGAACCGCGCGCCCATGAAGTTCGACAGGCCGACATAGCCCTGGATCCGGCTGAGATGCCAATTCAGGCGGTCGAGATTCTGCTCCGGTGCGCTGGAGGTCAGCAGCGTTTGCGGTCCGGGGTCGTTGTCCGGATAATCGAACGGCTCCATCGGAATCTGCAGAATGACTTCGTGGCGCTTGGTCCGCGCTTCGGTCGCCAGCTTGCCCGGGTCCGATCCGTAGGGTGTGAACGCCAGCGCCACCGCGGCCGGCAGCTTCATCACCGCATCGTTGGTGCGGGCCGCGCCGATGCCGAGCCCTCCGACCACGATCGTCACCGTCGGCATCCGCTCGGCCTTGGCGCGATCGGCATCGGTTGTCATCGCATAGGCCGAGAACGGCTTCAGCCCGCCGGCCATCACCGGGATCATGCCGTAGCGCGATTGCTCCAGCAGCTTCGGATTGATGCCGTCTGAGGTCGCTGGTCCTGCCGGAGGCTCGCCCTTGTCGGCGCTGTCAGTCCCGACCACGACGTCCTGACGCGTGCCCTTGGAGCCGTCGATGATGGTGATGGTCTTCTGACCGGCGGCCGCATCTTTCGGCTCAGCGGCATCCTTCTTCTCGGCGGCAGCCGGCGGAGCATTCTCCGGCTTGCCGCTTTGATCCTTGCCGGCCTCGGCGGTGGCTTGCTTGGCTTCTTCGGGGCTTGGTTTGATCTCGACCCGCACCACCGGCTCGCCGCCAAAGGGATCATTGCCGAATAGCGCGAAGCCAAGGAACACCAGCAAGAACAGGCCGAGCAGCGCCGCCACCCCTTGGGTGGCGTTGAACGGCAGCCGGTAATGGCGCAGCCGTTGCCACCGGTTCCGCTTCTGACCCAGCGGGGTGCTTAGTTCGTCCGCCGCCACTGCCAACGATCTCCCGAATCAGTCGCAGGCGACGATAGCACGACACAGCCGGAGACCGCCGAGGGACGCCGTGTCAGGACGGGCCGCGCAGCAAAAAGGGCGGCCCGCAGGCCGCCCTTTCAGCAGGTAATCAACCTTGAGCCGAGCGATCAGTTCGCTGCCTTGTTGCCCGCCGGCTTGTCGATTGCAGCCTTGTCGCCGGTGGTCTGCTTGTCGGCCGGAGCCGAAGCGTTGACCTTGATGCCGTGCAGCAGATCGGCGGCGGCCTTCAGCGCCTTGTCGTCCTTGGCTTCCGGCGGCACGTAGGACTGCGAGCCGGTTTTCTCGTCCCCGTCGGCGCCCTTCAGATGGCCGCGCAGCGAGGCTTCGCCCTTGGTGTCGGTCCGGGCCTTGAGGTCGGCCGGCACGTCCTGCATCACTTCGATATCCGGAGTGATGCCCTTGGCCTGAATCGACTTGCCCGATGGCGTGTAGTAGCGCGCCGTCGTCAGCCGCAGCGCGCCGTTGCCGGAGCCGAGCGGAATGATGGTCTGCACCGAGCCCTTGCCGAACGAACGGGTGCCGACCACGGTGGCGCGCTTGTGATCCTGCAGCGCACCGGCGACGATTTCCGACGCGGAGGCCGAGCCGCCGTTGACCAGAACGATCACCGGCTTGCCCTTGGTGAGGTCGCCCGCATGGGCGGAGCGGCGCTGGGTCTCTTCGGCATTGCGGCCGCGGGTCGAGACGATCTCGCCGCGATCCAGGAACGCGTCCGACACCGTCACCGCTTCCTCGAGCAGACCGCCCGGGTTGTTGCGCAGATCGAGGATGAAGCCCTTCAGCTTATCGGCGCCGATCTGGTTGGTGAGGTTCGCAATCTCCTTCTTGAGCCCTTCGGTGGTCTGCTCGTTGAAGGTGGTGATGCGGATGTAGCCGATGTCGCTGTCTTCGACGCGCGCGCGCACCGAGCGGACGCGGATGTTGTCGCGCACCAGCGTGACTTCGATCGGGTTGTCCTGGCCCTTGCGGACGATCTTCAGCCGGATCTTGGTATTGACCGGGCCGCGCATCTTCTCGACCGCCTGGTTCAGGGTCAGGCCCTGCACCGCCTCGTCGTCGAGATTGGTGATGATGTCGTTGGCCAGGATGCCGGCCTTCGACGCCGGAGTATCGTCGATCGGCGACACCACCTTGATCAGGCCGTCTTCCATGGTGACTTCGATGCCGAGACCGCCGAATTCGCCGCGGGTCTGCACCTGCATGTCACGGAAGCTCTTGGCATCCATGTAGCTGGAGTGCGGATCGAGACCGGCCAGCATGCCGCTGATGGCGGATTCGATCAGCTTGGAATCGTCGGGCTTCTCGACGTAGTCGCTGCGCACCCGCTCGAACACGTCGCCGAACAGGTTGAGCTGGCGGTAGGTGTCGGAGGTGGCGGCGCGGGCGGTGGCGCCCATCAGCATCGTGCGAGGTTGGGTGACGAAAAGTGTCAGCGCGGCACCGGTGACGGCGCTGAGGAGGATTACCGAAGTCTTGCGCATCATCCGCGAACCTTCTCGCCTTCATTTGCGGCCCACCATGGGCCTGGATCGATGGGAGTGCCGTCTTTACGGAACTCGACGTAGAGCACGGGCTGACTGGCGTTGGCCGCGAGGATCGAGGCGACCCGCGAGGTCGAACCCATGGTCGCGACCGGCTCTCCCGTGAGCACGAACTGCCCGATATTGACTGAAATGCGCTCCATCCCGGCGATCAGGACATGATACCCGCCACCGGCATTGAGGATCAAGAGTTGTCCATAGGAGCGGAACGGCCCGGCATAGACCACCCAGCCATCGCAAGGTGTTGTAATCTGGGCGCCTGCGCGCGTCGCCAGTGAGATGCCGCGCTCGACGCCGCCAACCCCGTCGGGGCGCCCGAATTCGCGGATCCTGGTGCCGTTGACCGGCAGCGGCAGCATGCCCTTGGCGGAAGCGAACGCGATCGCCGGGCTCAGCCGGCCGGGGTCCTTCAGCGCCGCCAGGTTGGCCTTGCCGGCAGCCGGAGCGCCCTTCTGATCGGCGGCGGCCGCAGCCTTCGCGGCGCTCTTGAGGTCCTGCTCCATCTTGGCAATCAGGCCCTGGAGGCTGTCGACTTGGCGCGACAGCGTCAGCGCCCGGCCGCGCTCGGCCTCCATGTCCTTTTCGACCGTACTTTGTTGCCGCTGCCGCTCTTCGACCAAGGCGGCGAGCCGGGTCTGGTCGGTGGTCAGGTTATTGCGGTCGGCGGCGAGCTGGTCTCGCTCGGCGGCGATCTTCTGGCGTACCGCGATCAGTTCGCCGAGATCGATGGCGAGACGCTCCGCGCGGGTCCGCAGCTCCGGCACCACTGCGCCGAGCAGGATCGCGGTGCGCAGCGACTCCAGTGCGTCTTCGGGGCGCACCAGCAGTGCGGGCGGGGCGCGGCGCCCGGCGCGCTGAAGGGCGGCCAGCACCTCGCCGATCTCGCCGCGGCGGGCGTCCAGAGAGGCGCGGATTTCGGCCTCGCGCGCGTCGAGCGGGCGCAGGCGCGCTTCGGCGTCGCTGATGCGGGTTTCGACCGCCCGCACCTTGGCGGCGACGTCGATCAGTTCCTGATTCAGCTTCGTGCGGTCGGCGCCGATCGCCGCCAGATCGGCCTTGAGCTTGTCCTGCTGCTCGGCGGCGCTCTTCTGCTGCGCCCGCGCCGCTTCCAGCTCCTGCTCATGCTGCTTGATCAGGTCCGCCATCGACGGCGCCGCCGTCGTGGCGGCCGGGGCGGTCTGGGCCTTCGCAGAGGAGATCAGCGCCCCGTTCGGGCGCGCCAAGTCGCCTGCCCACAGGCCTGCAGCGAGCCCGGCGGACAATAGCACCGCTGGCCGCCAGGAGCCGGCAGCCGCAGTGTGCCTCGCAGCCGTGTTGCGCGGTGCATGCATCGGTTCGCTACGGCGTTGGTTACGCACGATGGTAAGGATGTCCCGCCAAAATCGTCGCGGCCCGATAGATCTGCTCCAGCAGCATCACGCGAACCATTTGGTGCGGCCATGTCGCCCCCCCGAACGACATGCTCAGCTTTGCCTTGCGCCGCAATTCAGGCAAAAGTCCGTCTGCTCCGCCGATCACGAAAATAGTACCGGGCACCTGCTCGTCCCGCCAGCGGCCGAGCTGAGCGGCGAAGGCGGTGCTGCCGAGGCTCTGCCCGCGCTCGTCGAGGGTGACCAGCACGGCGCCATCCGGCACCTGAGCGATAATCGCAGCGGCTTCTTCCGCCATCCGGGCCGGCGCCTCGCGGGCGCGGCTTTCGGCAATTTCATGGACATGGAGGCCGCGGAAGCCGAGCTTGCGGCCGAGGTCGTCGAACCGCGCACGATAGCGCTCGGCGAGCTCGCGCTCCGGCCCCTGTTTCAGCTTCCCGACAGCCAGAATCAATAGTCGCATCGGCTCACGCGCCCTTTGCGCGAGAGCCGCGCTACTCATCCGTCAGACACGCGTCATCAGCCGCGCCGACGCCACACGGACTACGATGACTACAGCGTCTTCGCCGGCGCCGGACCTTGGGTCCACAACCGTTCGAGGTTGTAGAACTCGCGGACTTCGGGACGGAAGACGTGCAACACGACGTCGCCGGCGTCGATCAGCACCCAATCGCAGTTCGGCAAGCCTTCGACGTGCGGCGCGGCGATGCCGGCCTGCTTCAGGGCCTTGACGACGTTCTCGGCGATCGCGCCAACGTGACGGTTCACCCGTCCGGTGGTGACGACCACGTAGTCGAACATCGCTGATTTGCCGCGGAGGTCGATGGTCACCGTCTCCTCCGCCTTCATGTCGTCGAGGCGGGAGAGGATCAGTTGCAGCGTCGCTTCCGCATCCGGCGCAGCCTTGAACTGCGATGCATCCGGCGCGATCGCCTCAGGGGTCGGTACTGGCGCAGTCCTGGTTGACGCGGACCGCGAAGCCTTTGCCGCGACCGATTTCGGCAAAGCCGACGTAGACAATACAGAAGTGGTCAGGGACCTTTCCTTTCACTGTATCGTGGGCGCCGACTCCCGGCGCCCACAGGCCATTCTAAAGCAATTTCCAGCAAAGTGGAATCCAGGCCGCCTTGCAGGAGCCGTAAACGCCGCCGCGCCGTCTCGCAAAAGTCACACATCCGATGTGGGGAGCGCCGCGCCGAGAGTCCAGCGAACGCGACCATCATGTCTTCCAGCTTCCGTCAGGGTTCCGCAAAGCGGTCGACGACACCGGCGATTTCAGCCCGGTGAGAAACACCCAGGCGGGCGGCTGGCGATCGGCCAGGGTCGCCGCTTCGTTAGCAGGAATTCGCATTCGCATCAGACGCTGCGCGGCGGGAGCCGCGAGCGCGCGGAGGCTCGTGGGGGGACGGTCGATCACAGCGATCGGGACCTCGGCCGCGATCTGCTGCCACTGCTGCCAGCGATGGAACTGAGCCAGATTGTCGGCGCCCATGATCCAGACGAAGCGAGCGCCAGGACAATGCCGGCGCAGATAGCGGAGAGTGTCTGCAGTGTAGCGGGTGCCGATGACGGCTTCGAGACGACTGACCTGGATGCGCGGATCATCCGCGATCGCCTGAGCCGCGGCAACCCGGGCGTCGATTTCGCGCAGGCTGGAGATATCTTTCAGCGGATTGCCCGGTGATACCAGCCACCACACCCGATCGAGCTTCAGCCGTTTGAGCGCGAACTGACTGATCGCGCGATGGGCCAGATGCGGCGGATTGAACGAGCCGCCGAGCAGGCCGATCCGCATTCCCGGCGTAAACGGCGGAATCGCGCGGCGGGCTGCGGCGAGGTCCGTCGTCACCTCAGCCTCGGCGGCACGGCTGCATCACGGCCGGGTCTGTCCGCTGCCATGGATGCGATACTTGAACGTCGTCAGCTGTTCGGCACCGACCGGGCCGCGGGCGTGGAATTTGCCGGTGGCGATTCCGATCTCGGCGCCAAAGCCGAACTCACCGCCGTCGGCGAACTGCGTCGATGCGTTGTGCAGCACGATCGCGGAATCGACTTCGCTGAGAAACTTCTGCGCCGCTTGCGCATCCTCGGCGACGATCGCATCGGTGTGATGCGATCCGTGGTCGTGAATATGTGCGATCGCCGCGTCGACACCATCGACCAGCTTGGCGGCGATGACTGCGTCGAGATACTCAGTATCCCAATCCTCATCGCTCGCCGGCTTTACCCGGGGATCGACCTGTTGCACGGCCTGATCGCCGCGCACTTCGCACCCCGAGTCGATCAGCATCGTCACCAGCGGGGCGAGATGCGTCGCAGCGGCCGCGCGATCGATCAGTAGCGTTTCGGCTGCACCGCAGACGCCCGTGCGGCGCATCTTGGCGTTCAGCACGATCGACTTGGCCATCTCGAGATCAGCGCTGCGATCGACATAGACGTGATTGACGCCTTCCAGATGCGCGAACACCGGCACCCGCGCTTCGCTTTCGACGCGGGCCACCAGGCTCTTGCCGCCGCGCGGCACGATGACGTCGACCGTTCCATCGAGGCCCGAAAGCAACAAGCCCACCGCCGCCCTGTCGCGGGTCGGCACCAAAGTAATCGCCGCATCCGGCAGCCCGGCCTCGCGCAGACCCTGCACCAGGCAGTCATGGATCGCACGGCACGAGCGAAAACTCTCCGAGCCGCCACGCAGGATCACGGCGTTGCCGGACTTCAGGCACAGCACGCCGGCGTCAGCCGCAACGTTGGGGCGGCTTTCGAAGATCACCGCCACGACTCCGAGCGGCACGCGGACGCGCTCGATGGTCATGCCGTTCGGCCGCTGCCAGCTTTCAGTCACGGTGCCGACCGGGTCGGCGATGCCGCGCACCACCGCGATGCCTTCGGCCATCGCTTCAACGCGCGCGGGCGTCAGCGTCAAACGGTCCAAGAATGCCGACGTGGTACCGGCCGCTTTCGCATCGGCGACATCCTCGGCATTTGCCGCCAAAATTTTGTCGGCACCGGCCCGGATAGCCCGCTCCATCGCTTCCAGCGCGCGGTTCTTCTGCTCCGGCGGCGCCAGCGCCAGGGTCCGCGCGGCGGCGCGGGCCTGCCGACCCAGGTCGGTCATCAGCGTCGTGAGTTCGGCGCTGCCGTCGATGGCTTTGAGCGAGGCGGTCATAGGTTGAGCCCGAAAAATCCGTGGTGCGTCATGTAAATAGGCGGAAAACGCCGGTACGCCAAGCCGGTTGCAGGGAAACCGGGTGATCCCTATCCTTTTGAAATCTGCTCAAGGAGGCTCCCATGGCCGGCAGCTACACCCTCGACGAGCACTCTGCGGCGTTCGTCGACAGTCTGGTCGAAAGCGGACGCTACGAGACCGCCGGCGATGTCGTGCGGGAAAGCCTGCGCCAGATGCAGGCGCGCGAGGCCAAGCTCGAAGCACTGCGCACTGAGATCCAGAAGGGGCTGGACAGCGGGCCGATGGAAGAAGTCGGCGATATGTTTGAGCGCATCAAAGCCGAAGGCCGCAAGCGGCTGGCTGCGGAACGTGACCAATAGAGCGCGTAAAAGTCCGCAGGCCGAGCGCGACATTGCCGCGATCTGGCGCTTCGTTGCCGACGACAATATCAAAGCTGCCGATCGGTTACTGGAACAGATTTAAAAGGTGTTCGACATCCTCGCGCAATCGCCTTTGCTGGGACGAGCGCGCTCGGAGCTCTTACCGGAACTACGTAGCTTCCCATCGGGAAGCTACGTGCTGTACTATGTTCCCTTGAAAGATGGTGTGGCTGTTATCCGTGTCCTGCACGGACGACAAGACATCACCCCTGAAGATTTCAGATGAATTCAGGCCGGCGCTGTCCCGACCACAAGATCGTCGCGATGGATCATCTCGGCCCGGCCGGTGATCCCGAGGATCATCATCACGTCCGGCGACGACCGGCCCTTGATCTTCTCGGCATCCTCGGCGTCGTAAGCGACGAGGCCACGGCCGATCTCATGGGTGTCCGGTCCGCGCACGATCACCGCATCGCCGCGGGAGAACTGGCCGTCGATCCGGATTACGCCGGCCGGCAGCAGGCTTTTGCCGGCGCGCAGCGCGCTGACTGCGCCGGCATCGATCGTCAACGTGCCCTTCGGTTCCAGCGTGCCGGCAATCCAGCGCTTTCGCGCCGTCACGGGATTGGCCGGTGTCAGGAACCAGGTGCACTTGCCACCCTCGGCGATTGCCTTGAGCGGATGATCAATCTTGCCGGAGGCAATCAGCATGTGGGTGCCGGCGGAGGTCGCGATCTTGGCCGCTTCGATCTTGGTGCGCATGCCACCGCGCGACAGCTCCGAGCCCGCCGCGCCCGCCATGCCCTCGATTTCGGCGGTGATCGCTTCCACTACGGGAATCAGCGTGGCGTCCGGATTGCTGCCGGGCGGTGCAGTGTACAGCCCGTCGATGTCGGACAGCAGGATCAGCAGATCGGCGCTCGCCATGGTGGCGACGCGCGCCGCGAGCCGGTCGTTATCGCCGTAGCGGATCTCGGTGGTGGCGACGGTGTCGTTCTCGTTGATCACCGGCACCGCGCGCCATTCCAGCAGTTTGGCGATGGTCGAGCGAGCGTTGAGATAACGCCGCCGTTCTTCGGTGTCCTGAAACGTCACCAGGATTTGGCCGGCGCCGATGCCATGGGCGCCAAGCACTTCGGACCAAGTTCGGGCCAATTCGATTTGCCCGACTGCCGCGGCCGCCTGACTTTCCTCGAGCTTGAGCGGGCCGCGCGGCAGCTTCAGCCGGCTGCGCCCGAGCGCGATCGAGCCGGATGACACCACCATCACGTCGCGGCCGCCACGATGCAGCTCGGCAATATCGGCGGCGAGCGCGGTCAGCCAGCCGGCTCGCACCTCGCCGGCGACCGAGTCGATCAGCAGCGACGAGCCGACCTTGACGACGATGTGGCGGAAATCGTGAAGCTTGGGGCTGGCCATGGAAGATATCGATCACAACGTCGCGGTGCGCAAAGCGGTGCGACTGGCAGGAAGAGGCTCGTTTTGCAGCACCAGGACGGGCCGCGCAAGCCGTGCGAACGGACCAGCAGACCTGCCGCGATCGAGGCCCGGACGGGAGGATTTAGGCGTCCTGCGGCGCCCACGGCTTGGCTTCGGCCGGATTATCGGCGGTGCCGATCGCCTTGTCCGAGACCGGCGCTTCGCCGATCACCGCAACCAAAGCCCGCAGCGCCTCAGGCACGCCCTGACCGGTTACGCTCGATAGCAGCAGCGGTGTCTTCTTGGCGGCGCGCTTCAGCCGGTCCTTCTGCTTCTTGAGTTCGTCCGGTTCGACCGCGTCGATTTTGTTCAGCGCGACGATTTCGATCTTGTCGACCAGCGTCTCGGCATAAGCTTCGAGTTCGCCGCGCACCGTCTTGTACGCCTTGCCGGCATGTTCGCAGGTGGCGTCGATCAGGTGCAGCAGCACCCGGCAGCGCTCGATATGGCCGAGGAAGCGGTCGCCGAGGCCGGCGCCTTCATGGGCGCCTTCGATCAGACCGGGAATATCGGCGAGCACGAATTCGCGGCCATCGCTGTTCACCACCCCGAGCTGCGGATGTAGCGTCGTGAACGGATAGTCCGCGATCTTCGGCTTGGCGGCGCTGACCTTGGACAGGAAGGTCGACTTGCCGGCGTTCGGCAACCCGACCAAGCCTGCGTCGGCGATCAGTTTCAGCCGCAGCCAGATCCAGCGCTCTTCGCCCGGCAGGCCGGGGTTGGCGTGGCGTGGCGCCCGGTTGGTCGAAGATTTGAAATGGGCGTTGCCGAAGCCGCCATTGCCACCCTTGGCCAGGACGAAACGCTCGCCGACTTTGGTGAAGTCGTGGATCAGTGTTTCCTTGTCCTCATCGAAGATCTGGGTGCCGACCGGCACCTTCATCACGATGTCTTTGCCGCCCGCGCCATGGCGGTCGCTGCCCATGCCGTTGCCGCCCTTCTGCGCTTTGAAGTGCTGCTGGTAGCGGTAATCGATCAGCGTGTTCAGGCCGTCGGCGGCTTCGACGATGATGTCGCCGCCGCGGCCGCCATTGCCGCCATTGGGGCCGCCGAACTCGATGAACTTCTCGCGGCGGAACGCCACGCAGCCGTTCCCGCCGTCGCCGGAGCGGATGTAAACCTTAGCTTCATCGAGGAATTTCATGGGTCATCCGTATCGTAAGGTCGGGGGGCCCGGCAACACTTCGATCACCGTCCGCCGCTGCCGCGGTCTGAAAGTCGAAGCGACCCTCCGCCGCCTTGCACCCGCCCGAGTCCCGGGGCGATAAGCGGCGGTCACAACCGTCCGGGCCAAATATGGGGCTGTTCGCCAAAATCACCACCGCGTCCGACCCGCGCACCGCCCGGATCGCCGGCATTCTGCTGATGCTGCTGGCGATGCTGGCGTTTTCGTTCTCCGATGCGGCCGGCAAGACGGTGGTGGCGACCTATTCGGTCGGGCAATTGCTGTTGCTGCGGGCCCTGGCCGGCCTGTTCGTGCTGTCGCCGCTGATCTGGCGCCAGCGCAAAGCGTTTGTGCGGTTGGAGCGGCCGGGGGTGCAACTGGCGCGGATGGTGATCGCGGCCTGCGAAGTCGCGGTGTTCTATCTGGCGGCCGCCTATCTGCCGCTCGCCGACGTCATCACCTTCTATCTTGCCTCGTCGCTGTTCGTCTCGGTCGGCGCCGCGTTGTTTCTGGGTGAGACCATCGACCGGGCGCGCGGAATCGCGATCGTCGTCGGCTTTGTCGGCGTGCTGATCGCGCTGCAGCCGTCGGCCCAGACGATGAGCTGGCCGGCGCTGATCGCGATCCTCGCCAGCGTGCTGTTCGCCGGCCTGCTGCTGCTGACGCGGTTTCTGCGCCAGACGCCCGACATGGTGCTGGCCTCGCAGCAATTCGCCGGAACGCTGCTGCTCGGCCTCGTTCTGGCGCCGTCCGGCTGGATCACGCCGTCCGCGACCGATCTGGTATGGTTTGCGATTTCGGGCGCGGTGTCGGCGGTTGGATTGCTGTGCGTCAACCGTTCCTTGCGGCTGGCGCCAGCCAGCGTCGTGGTGCCGTATCAGTATACGATGATCATCTTCGCCGCCGCGTTCGGCTGGTTGCTGTTCGGTGATGTGCCGTCGCGGGCGACGGTGGCCGGTGTCGCGATCATTATCGCGGCCGGGCTGTATCTCGGCTGGCGCGAGCGCCGCGCGCCGCGGCCGTCCGGGGCGGTTGATTAGTCGCCGACCCGCAGCGCCAATCCGTTAAATCGTTCGCTGAGCACGCGCGCGCGTTCGCGGCGCTCCTCGATCAGCAGCTTGCGCTCGGTCGCCTCGAACGCGTCGAGGTCGGCACGGAATTCATCACGCACGTCGCGGACGGCGACGCTTTGTTCGGTCGAATCGGACATCGGGACCTCCCTGGTCGAACTGACGCCTAACTACACTTGGTTGATGAAGATCGCGTATGCGCGAAGTTGGAAGCGGCGCGATCAGCCGGCGATGGTTAAGCGCCGATTGAACGCGCCTGCTCGCACATCAGATGCCGAAGCGGCGGTCGAGATCGACGAAGCGGAAGCTGAGCTGCTCGGTCCGTTCGCGGTGCTGCTCGGCTTCGGCCGCGCGGTCGGCGGTGAGTTCGACCTGCTCGATCGTCGCGGGCGCGAGCGGCTTGATTTCTTCGGCGAGGTCGCGGGCGAGGACGGCTTGGATGTAGCGATGAGCGGACATGTCGGAACTCCCTGTTTGGAAGTCCGTCCTACGCAGCCTGGGCCGCGCGCTGAACTCGGTTCCCACCGAGGCTGACGGCTCGTCCTCCGGCCGTGGTTAAGCGGTGGGTAACGGCGCGGGCGCGGCTTGATATGTCTGTCCCGAAACAACATCGGCCGGGTCACAACCCGGCCGATCCGTTCGCTTCAATGATGGTGTGTCGAGGTGCTGATCAGCAGCGCCGCTTGGTGGTGCCCCACTTCTTCAGCGACGACCACACCCCGCGGGTGAGGCGGAAGCAGTCGACCGGGGTCGACGATCCAATCGACTCGAAGCGGTGCAGCTCGACGCCGGTCCATTGGAAGCCGCACTTCTCCAGCACGTTGCGCGATGCCGGATTGATCACGCGGGCGGCGGAGATCATCTGCTTGGCGCCGTGCACCTCGAAGGCGAAGTCGATCACCGCCCGCGCGGCTTCGGTGGCGTAGCCGTTGCCCCAATGCTGCACGCCGAGCCAGTAACCGAGCTCCGGGGCGTCGCGGTCGCTCCAGTCGACGCCGACCAGTCCGATCGGCTCGAGATCCTCGGCCTCGATCAGAAACACGCTGTCGCTGCTCTTGGGCAGCGCGGTCACGAAGCGCGCGGCGTCGTCGCGCGTGTAGGGAAACGGCATCCGCCGGGTCATCTCGACGACGCGGCGATCGTTGGCGAGCGAAGCGATGGCCTGGACGTCCGCGAGAACCGGTTTACGCAGCGTCAGCCGCTCGGTCTCGAGGACGCAAGGTCTCGCCTCGCGCAACGAGGGCGTGGTGGTCGGGATCTCCTGCAACATGGCGGGCTCCTGAAGGTGCGCCGTGAAAGGTACGCAAAGAAAAAGGGGAGGCCGGTTTTCCCGCCTCCCCTGGAGCCCTTAGGTGTGCTCCGCCGGTTTGACAGGACCCGGCGGACACATATTTTTGTCCACCGTCTATTCGGCCGCCTGCATCGCAATCGGGAGTACCGATACGTAGGTGCGGCCGTTGGCTTTGGCGCGGAATTCGACACGGCCTTCCACCTTGGCGAACAAGGTGTGATCAGTGCCCATGCCGACGTTGAGGCCGGGATGCCACTGAGTGCCGCGCTGACGCGCAATGATGTTGCCGGGAATCACGTGCTCGCCGCCAAACGCCTTCACGCCGAGGCGCTTGCCTGCGGAATCACGTCCGTTGCGCGAGGAACCGCCCGCCTTTTTATGAGCCATGGCTCGTCTCCAAAATCCGAAATACCTTTTAGATGAATCCCGTTACGGAATCATCCCGCTTTTTTGTCACGTCTGCTGCGCGCGCCGACTTACTCGGCTGCTTCCGCAGCCGGGGCCGCCTTTGCGCGCTTGGCGCGGGGGCCGACCGAAGGCTTCTTGCCGTCGGCGAGGATCTCGGTGATCCGCAGCACGGTGATTTCATCGCGGTAGCCGCGCTTGCGCTTGGAGTGCTTGCGACGACGCTTCTTGAACGCGATCACCTTCGGGCCGCGCTTGTGGTCCAGCACTTCGGCCGCCACGGTGGCGCCGGCCACGGTGGGCGCGCCGAGAACCGGGGTGTCGCCGCCCAGCACGAGCACTTCGCCGAGCTGGATAATGCTGCCGACGTCGCCGTCGAGCTTGCCTACTTCGAGCACATCTTCCGGAACGACGCGGTACTGCCGGCCGCCGGTTTTGATGACTGCGAACATCGTTTTCATCCTTCGTGTTCGATCCCAGCCTCGGTCGAGCCGGGCCGGCTTTTTGGTCAGTCGTTGTGGGTAGCGACCGCGAGAGCCGCCATTTGATGCGAAAGGCCACGCCCTCTTAGGGGGCTTCGGCACGGGCGCACAAAGCAATTCGGCGCAGGACCTGCCCACGCCGGGTGCTCGACTTATACCGGCGGGTCCTCGCCCGTCAAGCCGAAAACGGCAAAAACTCGAATCCCGTCAGACACAAGCAGAAGCCGCGATATCCCGAGCGCGGTGCAACCAACCGGTTCCGTCGCCGTTGTCAGGCGGCTTCACACGGGGGAATACGAATGGCTGAGGACACGCTGACCACCACGACCGCCGGCATTGCTGCGCATGGCTCTCCCCGGCTGCCGTCGGTGGACATCGACACCTACAACATCGAGCTCAAGGACGATGAAGGTTTCCTCGGCGATCGCGCCTCCAAGGGCGCATTCCAGCGCATCCTGGACGCTTCGCGCAAACCGCTGAAGAAGAACGGCGACGATCCGCTCGGCAAGAAAGACACCAAGGAAATCAGCAAGAGCACGCTCGACGAGTTGCTGGTCGGCGACGATGTCGCGGCCGCCGCGCTGGTGCACGGCGCGATCGAGGAATTCGCTCAGGAACTTGCCTATGTGACGCGGCGCTTCCTGAAGACCAAGTCATGGGCCGGCACCGAGTGCATCGTGGTGGGGGGCGGTTTCCGCCAGAGCCGGGTCGGCGAACTGGCGATTGCGCGCTGCGACATCTTGCTCAAGTCCGAAGGTTTCAACATCGATCTGGTGCCGATCCGGCACCATCCGGACGAAGCCGGCCTGATCGGCTGCCTGCATCTGGCGCCGTCCTGGATCTTCGAAGGCCACGACAGCATCCTGGCGGTCGACATCGGCGGCTCCAACATTCGCTGCGGCGTGGTCGAGACCGGATGGAAGAAGGCCAAGGACCTGTCCAAGGCGTCTGTCTGGAAGTCCGATCTGTGGCGCCACGCCGATGATGAGCCGACCCGCGAGGGCGCCGTCAAGCGCCTGACCAAGATGCTGAAAGACCTGCTCGCCGACGCCGAGAAGGAAGGCTTCAAGCTGGCACCGTTCATCGGCATCTCGTGTCCCGGCGTGATCAACGACGACGGCACCATTGAGAAGGGCGCCCAGAACCTGCCGGGCAACTGGGAGAGCAGCAAATTCCACCTGCCGCGCAGCCTGGTCGAGGGCATCCCGACCATCGGAGATCATGATACCGCGATCCTGATGCACAATGACGGCGTCGCGCAGGGCCTCAGCGAAGTGCCGTTCATGCAGGAATTCACGCGCTGGGGTGTCCTGACCATCGGCACCGGCCTCGGCAACGCCCGCTTCACCAACCGCAAGCCGAAAGACAAGGCCAAGAAGGACAAGTCCAAGGATAAGGACAAGGAAAAGGACCGCAAGGACAAGGACGACTGACGACGGGCTCGGCTTATGATCGTTGGCACGGGGGCGGCAAGGCGCCGCCTCCTCGGCTGGCAGCCAATGCGGCAACCGCCGGCCCAGGCCGACAGTTTTATGGCGAAGCCCGATTGCCCCCGCTTGTGAATCCGGCGCGGCTCCCTTAAGAACAGCGCCGACCACAACGGGCCGCAAGGCCCGGTACCGGCGCCGCGGAGAGGTGGCAGAGTGGTTGATTGTACCGCACTCGAAATGCGGCATAGGTGCAAGCCTATCGGGGGTTCGAATCCCCCCCTCTCCGCCAATTAATTCCTGATCCCAATTCCGGTAAAAGGGCCCGAAACCGGCCCGTTTCACGCTTCCCGGCGCCTCAAATCGAGGCCAAGTGCGTGTCTGTACCAACGGAAGTACCCAAGAATGTACCCGGCCCCGGCGAGGCTCAGGCGCCCCGCGGGCCGACCTATTTGACCGGCGGCCCCTCGGGCTGGCGGTTTCAAATGCGTCTGCCGATGCCCCTAGGCGGCGATTATGGACTTGCAGGGTTCACCCCTATCGTTCGGGCTCAGCTGGGCCCGCGGAGCCGCGTCGAAGCCCGGCGATTGGCGCAACAGCTCGCTTCGCTGTGCCAACTGGTCTGTTCGGCGCCGGTAGATCGGAAGGGGTTGAAAATGGAAGGGCCATTGAGCGTTCCGGAAAGCGATCTAGTCAGCCAAGTCGTCGAAGCATGTCAGCTTGCGATCGCAAAGGCCATCGCGCATCCCGATCAGGCCATCGGGTTCGCCAACGGCTTGAGCTCGGCGTTGACGTCTCTGCAGCTAATCCAGTCGGAAGTTGCCAAGGGCGACGCTGGGGCCCCGGTGATCACGCAGAATGCCGATGCGCTGGCGCGCAGTGCCCTGGTCGACGTCCTGAAGCTGGCGTCCCAGCCCGCCAGTGCCCTCGAAGCTCTGGCGAAGGTGAGAACGTTGCTCCGACCACCCTGGACCCGATCGCCCAGTCGATCGAAATCGAGCAAGCCGACTCAAGAGTCCTGCCGACCTTCGGCGAGGTTTCGCAGGCCTACATTGACATGCGCATCGAGCGTGATGGCCCCGATCACGCCGACATTTCGACTCTTGTCTTACGCCGCCAGACGTTCATCGACGTGATCGGCGATCGACCCGTAGATCAGTATTACCCCCGCGATTTGCAGACCTACGTCAATCGGATGCAGCACTGGCCGGCGAACGTCGTCAAGCGCGGCGATATGCAGGGCGGGTCGACCCTCGACACTCTCGAAGCGAATCGGCAGTTCGAAATCGCGCCGGCGATGGCCAAGAAAACGATGGCCGATGGCTATCTCGCCAACATCCGCACGATGATGCGTCACGGCATACAGGACTGGAACTACCGAGATCCCTTCGCGGGCGTCAGGCTCTCCTATCCGCAGGCCTATCGTGCTTCTACGCCGCGCGAGGGCGTCAGCAAGAACGTGACGAACCGCGTCTTTTGCATGGGAGTCCAGAGTGGATTGCTGGATGAGGCGATCATGCCGCTGTTTGCCAAGCTCACGTCCCGGCGATTGGGTCTACTGACCTATCTTCAGGGACAAGACATTCGGCAGAAGGACGATGTCTGGGTGGCTCAGACTGCGGGCATCGTCAAGGTGACGGACAAGGTCACCGGTAAGGTGAAATGGCGCCGCGTACCGATCAAGACCGAAGAATCGATGCCGTACTTCGTTCTGCACAACTTCCTGGTCGAGATCGGGTTTGTCGATTGGGCGAGGGCTCAGCCCGGTTTCATTTTCAAAGCGGCGCATGAGCACTCCGATCCCGCCAAATACATGTCCAAGACCATGCAGAATTTCCTGCGCCGCTGCGGTGCGCAGGGCGGCGAGGTCTTCCATTCTCTGCGCGGGGACTCGATCCAAAAGATGCGGACCGACAAAGTCGACAACCGAACCCGCCGTTTGCAGTCCGGGCACGAACTCGGCGACGAGCATGATCATTATGGCTTTCGCGCCTTGTCGTCGGAGGAGTGCGACGAACTGGCCAACAAGCCGCTGCAGGCTGGAATCGACTGGGATGTTTTCAGAGAACTGGATTTCGACGCGATGGCGAAGCGCCGCCGAACCCGCGGACGTCGGCCGAAATTGGGATAGGAGGCCAGAATGCTAACAAGCGAGGCGAATGCTGCCATGCAGCAGCAGCGACCCCATCGTTCCCCTGGCTTGATGGGCGCGGATATCCATCGTCAGCAACGGCTGCTGGCGTCTGTCGCCTTCATGGGAAAAGGTGGAAGCGGAAAATCCACGACCTGTACCAATATCGCCATCGTCGCGGCATCGGCAGGCCTTCGAGTCGCAATCGTCGACGCTGACCCGCAACAGTCGGCGTTCGCGTGGCGAGGCCGGCGCGACACCAATGATATCGCGGTCGCCCGCTATCGGCTCGAGCATCTTGAGGAGGCCACCGAACGGGCGCGTTTGGCCGGGATTGACGTGCTGCTCATTGATATGCCGCCAGATCTTCGGCGCTCAGTTGCGGCGGCTCACTACGCCGACCTTGTGCTGGTGCCGATGCGGCCGACGCTGTTTGATGCTGTCGTCACGAGAGGCATCATTGCGAAGCTCAATTCGATTGGGATACCGCGCGGCGTCCTGATCAACGCCGCGCCGACGAAGAGACTGGGGTACGAGGCGCCCATGGTCAGAAGCACGGCAAGCATTCGCCGACGTGGAGCGACGTCTCTGGAAGGGGCAGATCACCCACCGGCTGGAAGTTGCGCGTGCGACGGTTAGAGGCGAAGGAGAACACTGCCGTCTATTGGCTGGAGCAATACAAGAAAGGACGCGGCCCTGCGCCAGCGCCTTTGAAGAATTGCCCTTGGTGCGGCGGCGAATTGAAGAAGGATGCATTCTCGCTCCAACCGACGGCGGCGAACCCTCAACGCCTCGATCTCCGCTGCTATGAGGTCGATTGCGCATTCTCCAGCGACAGTCGGCTTCCGATTGTCGTGGTCGACGAAGAGATTTATCGGCGCCTGCCGGCCTTCATGATCGCCACCGTCGACAAGTTTGCCAACGTCCCCTGGGAAGGACGCGCCGGCGCGTTCTTCGGACACGTCGAGCGTTACGATCAGACCGGATTCTACGGCGCCGCGGAGACTGGGGGTACGCGCCTGAAATCCGAACTGCGCCCGATTGATCTCATCATCCAGGACGAGCTCCACCTCATCTCGGGACCTCTCGGAACCGTGGCCGGTCTCTATGAGACAGCGTTCGATCTTCTCGCCTCACGCAAGATCAACGGCGAATGGCGGCGGCCAAAAATTGTTGAATCGACCGCGACCGTCCGCCGCGCCGAAACCCAAATCCGCAATCTGTTCGGTCGAGAACGAACAGCGATCTTCCCGCCGCCCGGTATCAGCCGCGACGATTCGTTCTTCGCCAAGGCCGATCGCGAAACACCCTCGCGGCTTTACGTCGGCGTGGCGTCGCCGGGTCGCGGTCCGAAATTGGTCTTCCTGCGCGCCTTGCAGACGTTGCTGTCCGGGGCCACAGCGTTGTCGAGCGGCGGAAGCAACGATCCCGCCGACCCCTATCTGACCGCGTTGTGCTACTTCAACGCCCTACGTGAGCTCGGCGGTGCGCGCCGAATTGTTGACGACGAAGTGCGTGCTCACCTCACCAATTACGGCCGCAGCCGCACTCGCCGCGAACCGACCGGCGCACCTTTCGCTGATCGTGTCTTGCGCGAAATCCAAGAGCTGACGTCGCGATACTCGACCGACCAGGTTTCGGAAGCCCGGGCGCGGCTGGGATTGCCCATCTTGGACAAGAACGCTGTCGACGTCGCCATGGCGACCAACATGATCTCCGTTGGTCTCGACATTGGCCGGCTCGGGCTGATGGTGGTTCAGGGTCAGCCTAAAACTGCGGCCGAGTACATCCAGGCGACCTCCCGTGTTGGCCGCGAAGGTAAGAAGCCCGGTCTTGTGGTCACGCTACTCAACATCCACAAGCCGCGGGACCGGACGCATTATGAGCAATTTCGCGCCTTCCATCAGAGTTTCTATCGCGCGGTCGAGGCGACGAGCGTCACGCCCTTTGCGCCCCGTGCCCTTGATCGCGCATTGGCAGCGACACTGGTCGCCGCTCAAAGGCACGTCGCGCCGAGCCTGACCAAGAACAAGGATGCGGACAAGGTCGCGAACGAGCCCACCGCCTATCAGCGCGTAAGATCCGTAATCCAAGCCAAGATGCAGGTCGCCGATCAGGACAACGCCGCAATTCAACGATGCTTGGCTCGGCTGGATGAGCTGGAGGATGCCTGGATCAGGATCGCCGACAAGCAGACCCGCAACGGCGATGATTTTGCCTACGCCAATGAAGAGCCGGTTCGTCGGCTGCTCCAGGTGCCGTTCGAGCAACAGCCAAATATGGATCCCGAGCGCGAATGGTTCATTGCTGGTCGCTCCATGCGCGATACCGAACCAGTCTCGCTGCTGAAGCTCAGGAAGCCGGATGGCAGCTCTCTCGGATAGTGAATGACGAATGGCCGACATTACCCAGAACTTTAGCCAACTACTGCTGACCTACGGTCCCGGCGCCATGATGGACCTACCGGAGAACGCGGTGGTCGTCGCCGGTCTCCAGGATTGGGACTACAAGGGGTCGAACTGGAAGCCCGTCGAGGAAGAGCGGCTCGTTACTCTTTTGAAGCAGCAGCTCGGAACGAAGCTGAGTGGCACCTTTGGAGGGTTGCGTCACCCCCCGATGTTCGACGAGGACCGCCGCGACGCGAATGCGCCCGGAGTAGCTGTCCGGTTGTTTCCGTGTTGGTTCCTGGTCAACGAAGCGCCATCGACCGCCGCCGCTCCGGCTCCCGCTTCGGCCAGTGAGAAACGCCGGCGCATGGTCGAGTTCTCTGAGCTCGATGTCACGAGCGGTGGAAAGCTCTCTTACACGGGCAGCGGGACCAAGCTCGGCGTGAATCCAATTCGTTTTGTCGGGGCTTGCACCAAGGGTCATCTGCAGGACATCGGTTGGCGTTACCTCGCACATCGTGGCAAGGACCAATCCTGCCGAAAACCGCTATACTGGGTCGAGCGCGGCGTCAGCTCTGATCCATCCGACATTTCGGTTCAGTGCACCTGCGGTGCCGCCGTCAGTATGGCTGATCTCTACAAGCCGCAGTTCCTCGGCAAATGCCAATGTCACAGCCCCTGGCTGTCGCCGCTGCGGGATGCCAATGAAGCCTGTAATGATGACCTTCGCCTGCTGCCGCGGTCGGCCACCAACACCTATTTTCCGCAGACCGTGACGGTTATCTCGCTCACCAAGTCAGACGATCGACTTCGTCAGACAATTGCGCAGCAGAAGTCTACGATCGATAGCATCAAACATTTGCCGAACTTCATCGAATTCCTAAAGTCTGGGCTTCAGACAAAGGATGACTTCAAGGAGTTTTCCAACGACGAGATCCTGAAGGCTATTAACGAAGGACAGGAAGGTGGAGCAAATCCGAGCGAGGATCCCCGTATCGCTGAATTCGACATGATGGCGAGCGGCGCACCCGTGATCGGTAGCGATAGCGCCGGATCGTTCTTTTATGCCGAGACGTTGCCAGCGCTCGCGCTCGACTTGCAGTCGCCTTGGAGCGAGTTTCTAAGAGGCGTTGTTCGGGTCCACCGGCTGCGCGAAGTCACATGTCTCTATGGTTTCACCCGGCTGGAGCCACCCCCGACGGCAGCAGAAAGTGAGCTCGACGAAATTCAGCTGACTGTCAATGGCGCGGACCTCGCCCGGAATGTCGAGTGGCTCCCCGCGATCGAGCAGCTCGGGGAAGGAATTTTCCTTCACGTCGCGCCCGAATTTCTCAAGCAATGGCTAGAAAGCAGAGAAATCGTTGCCAAAGCGCTGACACTGCGCGACCGGGAGCGCCGCGACGCCCTGAGATTCAATCGATCTCCTAAGCATCGTGGCGCTGCGTATTGGGCGCTGCATTCTCTTTCGCACGCCTTCATGGCCGAACTTGCACTCGAATGTGGCTACCCGCTCTCTTCGCTAAAGGAGCGCGTCTACTCAACCGGGCCCGCACAGGCGGATCGCTTCGGCATTTTGATCTACACCTCGACAGCCGGCGGTCAGGGAACGCTCGGAGGCCTCAGCCAAATGGCGGAGCGCGCGGGCGAGTCGCTCACGCGCGCGCCGCGACGCCTAGCATTGTGCTCGAACGATCCGATTTGCGCGGAGCACAGCGACGGAAGCGAAGAGTACCCTTTGCAAGGGGCCGCGTGCCATGCCTGCTTGCTCGTTCCGGAAACCTCTTGCGAGGCGCGCAATACGAGGCTCGATAGAGGATTGCTCACTATGACGGTGTTAGGAGATGGAAATCCATTGCTCGCTTAGAGCGTGATGTCGTCCGTTGTCCTACTCTTGAAGCTTGCGGCTCGGGCTACTTGCCGCTGTCCTGTGCGTGCGCAGATTGATTATTGATCCAGTATTGCGGATGGCGAACTACGAATTCGAGCCGCATCTCGTCGGCCCCTTATGAACTTAGAACGGCGAATGGTTTGGAGAAATGCTGATGCCAGAATTGCTGGCCGTCCCTGAATGGACCGAGATACGTCAGAAGAGCGGACTAGACCCGTTGGGCCTTCAGGCCGCCAGCGTTCGGCTCTATCAGTCGCTGCTGCCGGGAATCAGCAACGTGACCTTGAGAACCCGGTACTACGGCCTCTACGCATGGCTGAGCGACGCCTACGCGAAGGGTAAGCACGATGCGGACCGGGAGGCCTGGAAGCGGACGGTTCGACGGTCGGAGGCGCTCTATGCGCTGACCGCTGCGCGGGCGAACCAGAAGGACGAGGCGGGGGAGACCGGGGTTGCCGGCATCCTTTGGGCGCAGCGGCTATTCTCGGAGCACAAGTCGGGAGCGATCGAATTCTCCGCCTTCGCCGATCCGGGCGGGGACGGTGTGCCCTACCTGAAGCAGGCATGGGGCGCGTTCGGCGCCGCCTATGAGAGCCAGCTTCGGGAAACCGGTGTTCTGGGGGCGGCCGAGGAGCACGACGTGCCGGTGCCGACCGAAGAGATCGGCGATGAGTTGGCGGAGACCTTCGATCACGCCGCCGGCGAGATCGGCACGAAGTTCCAGCGGATCGTCCTGTCCGGACGGGTATCCCTCTCCGCGCTCGACGATCTCGCGCCATTGCTGCCATCGAAGATCGGGGCACAGAGCCGGGAGCGAGGCGCCTACGAACGCATGCTGTTCGCCGAAACCGCCGCTGCGAACGATCGGGACCGGTCCAGGCGAAAGTCGCTGATCCTGGCGCTGCGGCTGGCCCTGCATCTCGGCCGGGACATCAGCCCCCAGGACGTCCGCTGGATCCTGTATGCCGGTCAGGATTGGGAGGGCGGCCCCTTCGAGATCGACGATCCGTCCCTGTCCCTTCAGCGGAAGCGGTGGTGGGCCTACCAGGCCGGGGATCTTGGACATCTCGCTCTCGAAGCCTTGCTGAAGTGGATGCTCGACGAGCTTGAGGGCCATCCGTCGGGCCTCACGCTGAACCAGCTTGTCGAGGCGGCGATCGAGTCGATGGAGATCCAGCATGCTGGCTGGCCGAGCACGTGGCGCGAACTCGTCGCCGAGCTTCCAAAGGCCAAGAATCCTCTGTCCGAGAGCGAGCCGACGTCGGAATGGTCGCTTTCCGGCGAGATCCTCCAGGCCGGTACGAAGGAGCAGCGCGCTCCGGTCCGAAGCGCCCAGGCGGCCGTCGAGATGATGGCGGTGCTCTGCCATCAAATCGCGCCGGACCGGAAGTTCTTCGCCGAGCAGCACGGCGGTGACCATGTGGACGCGCCGGCGCGTTCGTTCGCGACCGAGCTTGCGTTCCTGGACGGTCTCGATGGGGTGACCATCCAGGACATGCTGGTCGCCTTTTTGAAGAAGCGGATCTTGCAGCGTCACCTCTGGGTGGCGATGCGGAAGCTGCAGTACCAACGGGACTATAACTTCCTGGTCGAAACGCATGATGGACGGCTTCACCTGAGAGCAAAGGACGGGCCGGTCGAAACCACCCCCCGGCTCGGACCCGCGCTGACGTTCCTCCGCGACATCCACCTCATGAACGAGGATGGAGTGACGAAGCGCGGCGAGCGACTGGCGGGCTTGTCATGAAGCTCTACGAAACCTTTCAGGATGGCGGATTTCACACGACCCTGATGACGTCGTTTTGCGTCGAGTTCGACGCGTTCGAATCCATCGTGCTAAACCGGCTCCGCAGCGCCGGCTGCCGGAACATCATGCTGGTCTGCGACGCGGACATGCTCGCCCTGACGCTGAGCGGCGGAAGCAACAATCCGAAACACGCGGGAAGCGGATACCTCGTCGCGAGGGCGAGGACCAAGGGCGTCTTCCACCCCAAGGTCATCGTCCAGATCGGAAGGAAGCGCGGTCGGCTGATCGTGGCGTCCGCCAACACGACGGCCTCCGGCCTCGCCGGCAATCTGGAGATCGCCGCCGCGGTCGAATGCGGTCCGGAAGACAGCGGCGCGCGGCGCTTGGTGCTCGCAGGATGGCGTTACGCCCTGAGCTTCCTGGATGGCCGCCAGACGGCGACATCCGACAAGGTGCGCTGGACGCGCGACAGGTGTCCTTGGCTGGAGGGAGATGCCGCAGGCGAAGAGACGGTCGACTTGGCCGACGGGACCAAGGCGGCGTTCGTGACGTCCGGAGGTACGACAGGCATCGCGGCGAAGTTCGCCGGCCTAGTCGAAGCAGGACGACAAATCGATCGACTGGCGATCGTATCTCCCTACTGGGACGACGAGCTTGCCGGGCTGGATGCGCTCCGCTCGATGCTGCAGCCGAAGAAGACCGTGCTTCTGATCGACGCCGATAGGAAGGCGTTTCCTGTCGAGGCTCTTCTCTCCGGGAAGTCGGAGATCCAGCTTTCCGACCTGAAGAACTTCGATTCCAAGCTCCTGCCGGAGAAGAGCGCACGGTTCATCCACGCGAAGATGTTCGTGGCCACCGTTGGAAAGACGGATCACGTGCTGATCGGAAGCGCGAACTGTACCTTCGCGGCACTTGGAAACGCGGGTGCGCGGGGGATCAACGAAGAGGCGTGTCTCTACCGCCGGCTGCCGGCCGGCAAGGTCTTCGACGACCTGGGCCTGACGTCTCTTCTGGAAAAGGACCGCGCTCTCGCAATCAGCTCCGTGCCGAAGCCGGTCAAGGAGGACGAACTCCCTCTCGAAGAGGTGGCGGAGAATGATTCCGGCGTCTTCGAGGTGATGTACGACACCCTCCATTGGTGGCCGCCGGCCGGCAAAACCATCGTGCGGGCCTTCGATCAGGGCTCGGCCCGATTGGAGCTGCTGGACAGCCGCGGCGAAGTCCAGTCGACCGAGATTGATCCCCTGGCTCCTTCCGACGACGAGCGACGCTTCCGGCTCGGAGCGTCGGCTGAGCATCCATCGTTCGCAAGATTCCGGCGTCAGGACGGAACACATACGTGCCTCGCGATCGTCTCGCACGTGAACGAGATGAGGGCGCAGACGCGTGATCCATTGACCACGCAGGCGGAGCGGGCCGTACGGGAGCTGCAATACGACGACGATGAAGGGTTGTGGCTTCTCGACGTCTTCCAGACCTTGGCGGCACCGCCGACGAAGGACACTTACGTCATCCTCCAGCCTCCGAAGCGGAAGCGCGTCAACGACGCGCCAGCCGGGTCTGGACCGACCATGCTTAGCTACGAAGCCTTCATGAAAGGCCGAAGGCGCGAGATCAAGAAGAGCGAGGCGGAGCGTAACGCGTTGGCCGACAGCAGCACGTCTTTCGTCAGGGCCGCGCTGAACCGCCTGCTCCTGCTGGATTCGGCGCCGCCGGCAGATCTGACTGAGGACACTGAAGAACAGGAGACAATCATCGCCCTGGGCCGTGGGGACGAAACGGCCGACGCCTCGACAGGCATCGAAGAAGGCTTCGAGCCGGAGAAGCCAAACACTCCTACGTCAGGTCCTGCTGCGGAACGGAAGAAGAGGTTGTCGGACGTCAAGTCGATCGTTTCGGCGGTTGATGCGTTCACGACTTACCTTCGCGCAGGCCAAGAAGATCTCACCGAGGTCGACATGCTCCGCCTACGGGCCATGTTGATGATCGTGACCGTCGCCGGCTGGCCCGGTCCGGAAGCATCTCCGTCGTACAAACCATCGCTGATCCAGGTGCTTCCCTGTCACGATCAGGCGCAGACGGAGACCTGGCCGCGGTTGATCGGTCGAATTCTGGCGGCCATGTATCAAGGCCCCAACGCCGCGATCAGGCGCCTGAAATTGGACCTCAGCCAGGAACGGATTCCCGACGATCTACTTGAGGCGATGGCGTGCAGCTACTGGACGGCTAAGGCGGCCGTGGCCGCAGCGGCATCGAACCCAGGATGCAGGAAACTCGTCCCGCATCTCGCATCTTTGCCTTGCGTCATCGCGTCCATCCACGGGTTGTCTCCGGAGGAACTCGCGGCGCCGGCCTATGGCGATGTTATCATTGGGCTAGACCGTCGGTTTGCCGAGCGGTTGAGAATACCACCACTCGCCGTGCACACGGCGCCAGGCCGAATCGTCGAAACGGCCTAAAACTCAATCCGCCAGCTGCCCGACATTCGAAGTCGCGCTCGTAGGAGGCTCAATCTATGCTGGATAGTCCTCCTGAAGCTTCCCCTTGCGAGGAGCCGGCAAGGTGGACGGTTACGTCGTTCGCCGCGTCTCTGCCTTCCTGAAATCACCGAGGGGAACTCTGCCAAATAGGACCGGCGCGTAATCCGCTATCACGATCGGCATCCAGCCGCCTTCGCCTGTCCGGACGCTCGGCAACTCAGATCTTTCTGGATGGCAGGGTGAGGATTTCCCGCCTGATAGGGTGTCGGTCTCGACCGACTGATCGACCGTCGAACTTTGAACGCAGTTCATCTACGACATTGCCTCCCAGCACGGCGACGTTTCGCGGATGTTCTATCAAGTCCGCCATGAGCTGGCCGACCGACTGCCACTTCAGACGTCGTCCGCTGCCGCCTCTAATGGCGCCTCGACCGTCCACCAATTCGATGAGCTTGTCCTGCGCCTCGGTTGAAAGCCCGACCGCCTCCTTGGTGTAGAGAAATTCGCGCCCCGGCAGCGACCAGACATCGTTGTCGTTGAAACGGTTCGGATCGGCCTGCGGCAGCACCGCAGGGACGCTTTGGAGGAAGTTGGGATCGCAGGTTTCGACCGACGACCAGTGATCAATCTGGATCGTGTCGCTGACGGCTTGTAACCACCGGCTGGCAGCGCCGTGGAAAGAGAGCACCAGCTCGCGCTTCGCCCTTGTCATGCAGACATACAGTTTGCAGATGTCGCGAAACTGCTCCTCTTCCGGGGCGTCGCCGGCCGGCAAGACGTCCTCGCAGCAGTTCACTACGATTAGGACGTCGAATTCATAACCCTTCGTTTGTTCGAGGTCGGAGAAGACCAGCGTGTCCGCGCTCGGATCGTAGGCGCCGTCGAGGGCCGTCACCCCGCAGTGCTTGGCGTATTCGTGGACATCCCTGGAGGAGAACCCGGCGAAGGCGATGCAGATGTTGCGGGTACCCATCCGATCGAGGTGGGTTCTGGCATAGCAACGGGCGAAGGCGATCTCCTGTTCGAGGGATACGCCGGAGAGAGCCATCGGAGCCGGCCCCGTGAAATTCGCGAACTGCGGATCGAGGACTTCCAGATCACCGCTTTCGAACAGTTCGTCGTGGAGATTGAGCCGCAGCAGTTCGTATGCTGCCGACAGGATCTCGCGGCTGTTGCGGTAGTTCCGCCGAATCCGCTCGCGCACGACGTCCTTCAGGCCGGCGTCCGAAAGGGACCGATGCTTTGGGAGCACGGTCTGGGCGACGTCGCCGCACAGGAAGATGTCGTTGGGTCCGGGAGGGACCAGCAGTCTGACGATGGAGAGTTCGGTCGTCCCGAAGTCCTGGGCCTCGTCGACGAGGATGTTCGTGTATTGGGGTCCGATCTGGCCGACGTGGGCGGCCAGCGCGGAGGTCAGGCCCAGATAGTCGATCACGCCGACGGCGCGCATCTTAGCCTCCCACCCCGCAAGGGCGAAAAGGAGATCGCTACGCCTTTCGGCGACCACGGGGAATTTGCGCCCCTTTCGGTCGATCGGAAGATAGGCCTGCCGGCCGTCAGGTTGGACGGCGGACCTGATCCAATCGAATTCCTCCCGGACGTAAGTTTCGCCGCTGACGTTCCTTGCGTTCATTGACTTGTGGAGAGGGAGGATCGGAGCCGCGTCATGATTATTAGCCCAGCACCGATAGTACTCGCGGAAGATTTCGTCGACATGCTCGCTGAGCTTCCACGTGACGTCGGCGTAAAGTTTCTGATTGGCCGGCTCAAGCTTGGCCAGCATGGACTGTGCTAGTTCGAAGAACGACGTGACCACGATGCGGTCCGGGATCGCCTGGTCCGGGCAGGCCGTGTCGACGAGCTGGTTGAGAAGGCCGGCGAGGCTTCGATTGAGCGTCAGCAGCAGCACCTTGGAGTCGTCGTTCTTCGCGAGCCGGAGCGCGCGTCGGACGGCGACGCACGTCTTTCCCGACCCCGAGACGCCCGATAACTGGCTGGTCCCCGGATAGTCGGCATTGACGACCGCCTCCTGCTCGGGATGCAGGAAAAGGAACCAGTCGTGCCAGGCGGATCGCCTCTCGAAAGCCCGCATCCACTCTTCGTACTCGGCCGAACCGACCTTGATACGACGTACGTCTTCGCCGTCGGAGACCTCGAGGATTTCGTGCTCGCCCAGCACCTCGACAGGCGCCATGCGTCCAGAACTCAGATCGATATGGGCTTTGGCCCCATCGACGTTGCCTTCCAGAAGAAGGCAGAAGACCTTGCGAAGCAGCTCGCCTTTGGTCGGCTCCGCCACGCTGTCGAGAAGACTGTCCAGTTCGTCGCCGGTGCAATTACCGTCCAATCTGGATAGACTAACGACCATCCTCCGCGGTAGACCCTCAAGAAGGGTGTCCCCATAGTCGTCGCCAAGCATGTCGACGAGCGGGGTCGTATGTTGGCGCACTAGGCTCAACCGCCCGCCCGTTGGCACGCCGCTCACTCCAGGCACCCGATAAAGCTGCGCGTCCTTCACGCCGATTGTTTCGCCCTTGTGGGCTTCGAGCCACGACTGGTGTCATCGTGGTCACCGACGAACAGGAACGTGCACGTCTTGTCGGTCTGACTTGTGACTAGGCGCCAACCGCCACCAAGGTCGTACTTCACGCAGTTCTTGATTCTGTTCTCACCGTTATTGGTGACCGGAAGCTGAGCGAAAGGATCCTGATCGGTCAGGCTTCCAAGCACAATTTTGACCTTCTCCGCGCGCTTCTGCAGCTGCCCTCCTGATAGCCACGCGCGATTTAGTGCTTTCTGAAACTCTCTAGTGATGAAATAGGTGATCCCGTTCCGGGTACAGCCCGGAGGTCGGATTTAGATACTAAACCAATGCCCATCGGCTCCTCACAACGTCCTCCTTCTTCTGTCTAACGGTGTCGTAACGCAACTAATTTTTATCCAATCACTCGAGCCTATTCATTGACATTCTCCTCCATCACCTCACTGGCCGATGGTAACGGCGAATGCCATTCTGGCCAGCTCAATAGACGAGCGCGGCCAGTTCCATTGGCCCAACCGCAGACCAAAATGTCCTCTCGCCCAAATGTCGGGAGATTTCGATCCGGGGTATCCAAGGTCTGGAGCGGAATAGTTCGTCGACGTTGTTGACGGCAGCAGATTGCCACTGTGGCTTGAGACTAATCTACCAGACTAGATTGGTGGCTCAAGCCGACAAAGCTCGTTGTGGCGTGTCGTTTACCGTGCACAGTGTCGGCTTTGTGCGAAGCAGCCACGATTCCAGCCGCCCCAACAGCCGCGTCCACGATGTTTCGTTGCAGCGTTAGAACAATCCTGGAGATTGTGTCCAAGCTGCCAGAGTGTATCTTTGCTGGAAGCGGGAGGCGGTTCCGTTATCTTGCGTGCACCCGCGACCTCGGAATGGGCCTCCGGAAGGAGGTCGCGAATAGGCGCCGATTCTGCTTTCCATGGCTTTCAATGACGGCCCTATCTGTGATGAAAGCTCTGATCGATGAATCAAAGGTCTCTCTTCTGGCGGCGGCGCAAAAAGCAACGGTAGGAGATTGACGAGGCTCGGCCTTCATTTCTGGGAAAGGGTGTGCGTGACGTTGTTCTGATCATGGAGCCCCAAGTGGATTGTTGAAAATCCCGGACTAGAGTCGCGCCTGATCCAGAAATGAACTGTAGTCACGATCTCGCTTATCGTCTGGCCAACTGCTCAAAGGAATCACCGACGAATACGAACGGCGCCCATATCTCCGGCCGGTTTAGATATTCTGAGCTTTTTGCCATTTCGATCATTGCTTGTTGCAATGCTCGCGCACGGCCGATCTTTGGATCCTCCGACATTCTTGCGAATGTGGAAGTCATCAGCTGCACTGTTGCTTTTGAATCCACCGCCCAATGCGAGACTAGCAGGGCTCTTGCCTGGGCGTAGAGAAATGCTTGGGCAAGGCCGGAAAGGGGCTCCTCGCCGTGCTTCAATCCGCCGGCGGTGTTGCAGGCCGACAGCACGATCCAATCGGCGTCCAGCCTGAGAGTGGCAATTTCGGACGCGGACAGAAAGCCATCGTCCTCTTCCGAGGCCGTCGGTGGAGGCGTCAAGATAAGCCCCGCGTCCGTGGCTCCACTGACCTGATCGGCCAGCGCGGCATGGGTTGCGAAGTAGAGAATCCTGTAGCGCTCGAGTTCGCCGATGCGGCTCAGATGTTTGACGATATGCTCGGTCGCCCTTGCGCCGAGCCAAACGTCCGCTGGGTCTGCTTTGAGATTGCCAGCAATCTTGCAGAGTTCGTCGGCCGTTTCGGGCAGAGGCGGTTGCCGCCGCAATGTGGCTGCGTCGAGGACCGGAGAGCGAGCTTGCAGACGCTCCGCGGCTTCGACGGATGTGGCAACATGAAATTGCCCGACCGTAGCGCATGTCTCGCTGTTCTTCGCCTCCCTCGCCAAGCGGGTCGAGTTCGGATCGTCGGATTTGCCGTCCAGTAGTGGATTGCCGAAACCCGCCATGGTGCGATTGGCGCGCGATGGGTTGGCAGCCATCCTCAACGCGAGAAACGCCGACACCGATGGAACGACAGATACCGGACTTGACTTCACGAGCCATGCGACGTCGCTGGCGCCATCGGTCGCTCGCGGCCGTTGAGTGACAAGCACCTGCAGCGGCAGGCTGGACAACGCCCCACTGGGGACCAGGATGATGTCCCGGCCCAGCAGGTCATTGCTGAGTGGCCCAAACAGCCGGTCGAACAGACGGGACGCCCGTTGAGTGTCGAATGGGAGCGGCCGGTGATCAAGAAGGTCATCATCGGTGTAGCGCAGTCCGAACGCCGAACAGCCGAACCCCCGATCGGCTTTCCACGATGAGGTGTCCAACCCGCATCTGAGCGCCGCGATGGTCTGTTCGACCGTCTCGCCGATGTCTTCGATCCGGTTCCAGCTCAGTCCATCGTTGCGGACCGACCAGACATAGACCAACGCCGGCTCCGAGCCGTTCGCCGGTACGAACAGCGGTAGCACCAAAGTCTCGTCCGCATGCAACACCTTCTGCAACGATTCTATTTCGACCGAAGACGGAGCGGCAATTCGTAGGTATTCCGGTCGATCCGTCGCAAGCAGTCGATCCAGTTCGATCAGCTGGTCGTCAATTGCGTTCATCTCAGCGACGATAGTGGTAGATTGGCTGCTGTTGGAGGACCAAGTTCCGCCTCGAACGGCGACGTCGCGTTGCTCCTTCAAGGTTCGCCATCGCGCAACGAGATCTTGTCTTGTTCGGAAGTTATTGGATGATGCGGTCCCGCCCATCGCGCTCGCGCGCGCGACCATTTGCCGGATGGACTGGCTCGCGCGCGAATCTAGAACCCATTGTGCCTTCTCGAATGCTTTGGAAGCCAAAAGGAGCCGCGACGAAGGCTGCTGGTTGCTCAATCGGAAAGCGGCTTCGACATAGCCGTAAAACGCATCGACATTGCCGATCATGCTGACGGATTCTGAGGCAGCGGGCAATTGAGACTGGTATCGTTTGGTTTCTTGTTGGATTGCGACGCTGTCGTTGATCACGGCCTCCCAGAGGTCGGCCGCTGCCGCCCAGTTCTTTCGCATGAAATGAATGCTGGCGAGGCCCTTTCGGGATCGATTGCCGTAGTCGCGGTCGGACGCCTCGATCGCGAGCGCGTCTTTGAAGGCCACCTCGGCCTCGTCCAACCGGCCCTCGCTGAGCATAATCTCGGCATTGTCGAGTCTCATCGGCAGGAATGCGGGGATGCGGCCGCCGCGTAGATCTCCTGCGATTGCTTCGTTGTTCAGCTGCTCAGCCTCGCCAAGTCGACCTTGCGACTTGTAAAATGACGCCAGACTGCCGAGGAGCAACGGCAGATCCCTATGGTGCGGTCCGTAGTTGTTCTTCACCAGTTCGATGGCTCGGCGGTGGAGTGACTCGGCCTCCTTCAGATTACCGATGAGTTGGGCTATTCCGGCTCTGCCCCGCAGTGCGTGTGCTTGCTCCAGAATGGCCGCTTCTCGCTCCGAGTCCGCCAAGCTATCGCCTCGGGCGCTCACGCTCGACAGGCCAATGATCGCGAGCAGCGCCAGCATCTGGGCGGCGCGACCGATCGTTGTTGTGCTAACGGCCAACATCGGCTTGCTGCAACAACTGTTGGGCCTCCTGGAAGCGTTGGTCCATCAGCAAGGCAGTTGCCAAATCCTTCATCGCATCCTTGGTTCGCGAATCGGTCCCGCCGAAGGCTTGTTTGGCGATGTCCAGGCTCCGGCGGAAGGTCTGTTCGGCCATTTGCACATTTTGCCGGACCAGATAGATGGTGCCGAGATCGTGCAGAATGGGAAGCAGGTCGGGGTGCGATGAGCCCCGCGCGGCTTCAGCTTCGGCGAGCTGGGATTTGGCGAGCAACAGAGCCTGACCGAAATCGCCGGCTGCAATCAGGTCGGTGACCTTGCTGCGGCCGCCGAGCCCCGCCCATTCCGGCTGTGCATGGCCTGCAACGGGTAGACAGATCGCAAACGCGACGATCGATAAGCTGAGCTTAGATGATAGTTTTTTGAATCGCTTCATAAGCAGTGCCCCAATTCTGAATGGCCTCACACCAAAGCGGCGCGTATCAATCTGGTTCTCTGGTCCCTCCGGGCGTGCCAGGCCCCGAGCCGTCGGGCCGCCCCTTGCATCGATCGATCGGTCCGCGATAAGGGCCGAAGCAGGACTTCTGCACTTTGCTGGTCAGAACGATGTAACGCAGCTCGTCGTCCTCGTTCAGAACGACCGGCTGGTCGGCGGCGATCCGGTCGCCGGCCTTCAACAATGGATTTGAGCAGAAGATCACCACGATGGTGGTCTCTGCTGCCCTGGACGGTGAGGCGAACAGCGCGATCAGCGCGACTGCCCCCATCAGGATGACGTTCACGACGGCGCTCCTCGTTCGGGAAGATTGTTGGCTTCGGCTGACGGTCGCCGCAGCTGCAGCCAAAGCGAAAGGCGTCGCCCCACGGAAGCGATCGTGACTGCTGCGGCCGCAATGAAGATCAACCCCCCCGTTGGAAACTCGACGTTGGAGGCCGTGTAGGCGATCAAGCCGATGAGGCCGAGGGCTATGGCCGCAGTCTTCGGTACCTTGTGAATGCCCGGCCGGAGACAGACGAATGCGGACAGGAAGAATATTGCCAAGACGAGCCAGTCCGGCAAACTCCTGACGTCGCGATCACCGTCGATCCGTTGAGCAATTGCCTGGGCATGGATCATCAGCCCGGGCATCAGCAAACCGCCGGCCGGGTTCAGCGGCGTTTTGTGACGATCCCGATCGTCCAGGGTTGCGCCCACCAGCACGATCCGCCCTTTGAGCAAGCTCGCCTCTACCTCGGATAAGAGAGGTGATTTGCTGTCCAGGTCGGAAGGAGAATGCCGCCTGACCTGGAGCTCCGCGAACAGTGGCGTCGCTGTGTCGGGCGGGGAGCGCAGCCAGGCGATCCTGGTTGTGCTTGGCTCGTGTGGATGTCCCGCCATTCGCGCGGTCACGGCTGCAAAGCTGTCGCGTGCCGGACTTCCAACCTGGGACTCGCCCACATAGCGGATCGTTGCGCTGTCCTGGACCATCAAGCCGGTCCGGTGCTCCAGCCAGACGTGCCCGGCCTTGCAACCGGCTTGGGCGATGAAATTCTCTTGAGCTTGGATCACCTCCCGCAGCATCCGCGGGCGGGTCGAGCTTGCGACGTAGCGATCGTCGATTGTCCCCCAGACCATCGGTACCGCGGTCGCTCTGGTAGCCGCGACTAGCAGCGCGTCCTCGGGTGACGGCCGATCGACCAGGATGTCGAGGCCGATGACTTTCGGAGAGGCCCGCGCAATCTCCTCGATCAATTTGGCCAGCAGTCGCCGCGGTATCGGCGAAACGTAAGGATAGTCCCTCAGCGTATCCTCGGTGATCGTCACCAGCGCAATATCCGGCCGCTGCCGGGGCGCCCGCGGCGAAAAGGAAGCGATGCGATAGTCGCCCAGGAAGTTTTCGACAGGGTCTTGATTGGCGAAGTCGAGGTCGCCCAACAGCTGGCCGGCAACAGAGAGAATGGCCGCTATGAGTATAGCGCCCGATACTGAAATAGAATTTCGCTTTGCCGGAAATCCGTACATCGAAAATGGAATTGTAACAGTCGGAGCAAAAAGCCTATCAAAGCATAGTGGTGGATTCCGGTCCTGCCAACCGGCTCTTTCCGGCATGACCTGTAACGAAGCTCAGCACTTCGGCTATCGACCGCTCATAGCGCGGCCTACTTGATCGCAGCGTCAAGAAGCAGGCGAACACGCGCCTGAACCGCCGATCGCACCGATGCGACGACTTGCTCTGGAAAATCGGTTGGTAGCGTCGCTAGAACAGCATCGGTTGTTGCGACCGCACGTCCGGCGAGGTCCTCGAATAGACTGCGCATCAGTTGGACGCCAACGCTGGCGAGGCCCGCGGTCTGTATGAAATGACGCGGCACGATCTCCTTGACTAGATAGTGTCGGTTATTTCCGACAGACATTGCGAGCTTGAAGGCCTTTTGCTGGATCTGGCCAGTGTCGAGGCTGGGTTGGGCGGTCAGCACGTCATAGAGTGGGGTGAGACGGAAGCGTCCACCGGGGCTGATGGCGATGCTGAAATTCTTGGCGTGGCCGTCGGTGGCGCCCAGCATCCAGAACAGGATGCAGGCACGCATGAAGGTGGCGATATCCTCGTCCGGTTTATCGCTGCCCTTCAGCAATTCGATGATGTCACGCATGCCGGGACCGCCGTCGGACTGATACTTACGCGTGGGCGGCACGGAGAGTGCCTGGCACATATCCTCCTGCGGCAGCCGCAACATGCGTCCGTCCTTCGTCCAGCGCCGGTCGAACCGCTCGACGACCAGCGTCCGCCGTCCCCCAAAATCAGCGATCTCCGCGTTGGCTGTCGGGACGCCGAGGGCGGCGAGCAGCTTGAGGCAGAGGTATTCGTTCTCGACGCTGTTCGAGAGATCGACGCCATTCGGCAGTTGCCCGATCTGGGGCTTGAGGATGTGCGTGGTGGCGGCAGTGCCGGACGGTTTGAGCCACCGGCCATCGACGCGCAGCAGAGCGGTTTTCTCTTGGGCGCCTGCGATGGAGATGCGAAAATCCTCATCCTCGCCCATGCCCAGCGGTGCGCTGGCCAGATTGTTGATGATCGCCGCGACTTGGTCGTCGCTGACGGGCGTGCCGTCGATGGCGCCGGGCGAGCCTGGGTCGACGCCGTCAGGCAGGAATTGCAGCGCGCCCACACAATCATGGCCTAGCGCGGCAAGCAGGCTGTAGGCATCGATCCCGTCGGCGCCGACGCGCTCGGCGACGCGTTTGCGGATCGCATCGCTGTCAGGAAGTAGATTGTCGAACACATTGATGACCGGCGCACCGATATAGCGGTCTTCACGCAACGGAAGCGACAGCGACACCGGGAACGTGTTTTCCCAATCCAGCCATCCGCGCGCGTATTGGAAGTCGATAGCGCCAGTCGGTTCGCGGCGTAGGACGCCGACGAGCCGACCGTTCAGGAAGACGTTGAGCGGCACATGGGTGCGCTTGCGCGCCATCTCAGAACAAGTCCTCGATGTCTGCGGGCGCTGCCTTGCTCCGGGGCCGGACGACGAGTTCGAGATCGAGTGCCGACAGCGCGGCCATCAGGGTCCGCAGCTGGATCGCGGGTTCTCCGGCTTCGAGGCGGGACACCGTGGCTTGGCGCAAATGGATATGATCGCCGAGCGAGCCTTGGGTCAGGCCGGCCTGCTTTCTGGCACGGCGCAAGATGGCGCCGAGTTGCTTCTCGTTGCGGGCGATCTGGTCGGTCATGAGAGCCTCCCAGATCATAATACGCGCTCGCGTATAATTTGTCAATATACGCGCTGCCGTATATGTTTGCATAATACGCAAACGCGTATATCAGCACAATATACGGCTATGCGTATGCCCAATTGCGCGTTGAAACCGTACCTGAGCTCCTCTCCCCGCAATCGGCCGGACGCTGCCAAGCAGCCGGCCTTATATGGTTAACCGGCCATTAAGCATCGCCACGCGAAAACCACCTCCTGTGGGGCCCCAGTACGGCTCGGACTGGAGAACGCAATGACCAGCTTCAAGCTCGGCGACGAGGTTTGCAGAGACAACGGACGACGCGGCGTCATCCGCGCGATCTTTCTGAACCGGGAAGCGGCGCGAATGTGCGCCGTCGAGACCAACGGCGCGCTGGATTTCATCGAAGCGTCGAGACTGTCGGTGCCGTCACGCGCCGAACTTGCTGCTTGATCACCAATGTCGGCCCCGCCGGCATTGCAGACCACAGGGCGTTCCGGAGCCCCTGCCCCAATCAATACCCTGGATGGCGGCGCCACCGGATCGTCCCGCGGAGACTGTCCAGCTGGTCGTGGCCAGTGCCCTGACCAGCCACTCTCACGGATTGACGCACCGCGATTGTCACATCCCGGGCGTGATCCGTCGGGCCGGGTCGCCCGCCGGCCATCAAGTCGGGACATCCCTAACGGCTGGACGAGTCGACAAGCTAGCAAGTGATCAAGCTGCATCTTAAGCAAGCTGACCTGCTAGCAAGCTCGCAAGATTGCAAGCTCCAGAGCAAGCATGCTTGCGCGCAAGCACGTCCCCAGATCATGCAAGGGTGCGGGCTGGTCCGACCATCAGGCTCCCCACCACAGGCTTTGGAACAGGCGCGCCAGCAAGCAAGTCTGCTCGCGATCAAGCTAGCCTGCATGCTTGCTGGCCTGCGAATTTGCTAGCTTGCTGACCTGCTAGCTTGCAAATTTGTGAGCGACGCATCGGGCTAACCAGCCATCAAGCTAGCAATTCAGCAAGCGAGCATCGCGCGGGCGGTTGCCGCTACCGCGCACGGCGCCTGGACGCTCGGTGAGGCGACGGCGCTACCAGGGAGGACGGCGCCAGATCTCCCGGTATGGACTTCGGGGGGGTGGTTGCCTGGTGGGATGGCGCCTGGCAGGAAGTCGATGAAAAGGTCCTTGCCTTTCGCCACTGTACCCCTAAATGTACCAAGGTTCGTACCAGCGGCGTCGCGCGAAGCGAGAAACGCCCGGAAATTGGGTCGAAGTTAGAAATTGGCGTCGAGTCCCTCCCTCTCCGCCATTAGCCTGACGACAAGTCCCATCTTCCACTACCAGGATGCATAGCTGCATCGGCCGGCTTGGCCGTGCGGGCGGTACCCTTCGTGCATCGCAAGCTCCAAGCGCCGGCTTGCCTGCTCGTCGGCGTTTGCGTCTTTTTAAGGTTAACGAGGCGTTAACCTTTTCCGCGCCAGGAAGGAGATCGGGCTGGATGCGTAACACCGGCTCTTTTCGGAGAGTGTGTGAATGAACCAATTCAAGCTTGGCGACGAAGTCTGCAAGGACAACGGACGGCGCGGCGTCGTCCGCGCGATCTTCGTGAATCGGGATGCCGCCCGGATGTGTGCGGTCGAGATCAATGGCGCGCTGGATTTCGTCGAGGAATCCAAATTGTTGCCGCAGCTGCGGGCCGACCTCGCGGCTTGACGCTCCCACTTGGCCCGCCTCGGTGATGCGTCAGCGAGGCGGCTATTCTGAGCTCCCCCAAGATCGACGTCTGCGAAGTTCGAGCTCGCCCAGCGTGAGTGAGTGATCGTCGGATCACGCGACGAACGCGCTCGGCCAGTTCTGCTGCCGTTGTCACTTCATTGACGGCCCAAACCGTTTCGCTCGATCGTTGGCGCCTGCGCATCCACGCGCGAGGAGCGAGCGCTTTCCCTTTATCGGAGCAAGGCCGTCACGTTCCCGGCTGCGCCGGGCGTCGTGATGGCGACCCCGCCGCGTGGCGATTTGCCGCCGGCTTCCGTTGGCATCCCTGCTCGCACCTGTACGTTGCCTCCAGCGAATCCGCTGAGCGGCGCCCGCCATCGATCGCGCTGGCCGTTTCTGTCGGCGCCGCTCGCAAGACAGTGCTCGCGATCCTGGGGAAGACGCGATGATCGAGCCGTATTGCGGATTGGCGCCGCTGCCTGCGGAGCTGATCGCCCGATGGAATCTTGATCCGGCGCTGATCGCTGCCCTGGTGGTCGGAAGCTCGGCTCATCTCGGGATGGTGACTCGATCGTCGCAGGCTACCGGTCGTAAGGCGTACGTGGCGCCCCTGCTTGGCTGGGCGCTCCTGGCCGTGCTTTTTGTCTCGCCACTATGCGCGCTGACATCGGCGCTGTTTTCGGCGCGCGTCACTCATCACGTTGTCCTGGTCGCCGTGGCGGCCCCGCTGCTCGCGCTGCCGTGGAGGCGGAGCAAGTTGGCGCACCTGCTGGCGCGGGCTTCGGCTGCTGCCTTCATTCTCCATACGGTGTTGCTGTGGCTGTGGCACGCGCCGGCACCCTACGCGGCCGCGTTGGCTGATCCCGTGGTGTTCTGGGTGATGGAGCTGAGCCTGCTCGGCAGCGCTGTGGCGCTATGGCTGGTGATTCTGTCGCCGGTCGCGCCGATCGGACGAACACTCGGGCTGCTGTTGGGATCGGTCGTGCAGATGGGGATGCTGGGCGCGGTCATCACGTTCGCGCGGACGCCGCTGTACGACGCGCATCTCGGCGTCACCACGGCGTGGGGGCTGTCGGCGCTGCAGGATCAGCAGCTCGCCGGTCTGATCATGTGGGTGCCGGCGTCGCTGCCCTATCTTGCGGTCGCGCTGGTTCTACTGGCGCGGCGGCTCGACCGCCCGATCATCGCCCATGAACCGGCCCGATGATCGCGTGGCTGAAAGTCGTTCATGTCCTGGCGCTGATGGTGTGGTGCGCCGGGCTGCTGGCGCTCCCCGGTCTGTTCGTGCACCGCAGCCGGCTTTCGGAGATCGCGGCGGCCGAACTGCACCGGCTGACCCGAACGCTGTTCATCAAGATCACATCGCCGGCGGCATTCGTGGCCGTGGTGGCGGGCACTTGGCTCCTGTTCCTCCGCGAGGCGTTCACGGCCTGGATGATGCTGAAGCTGGTCGTGGTCGGGCTGCTGGTGGTGATCCACATTCGCAGCGGCTACCTGATCCTCAATCTATTCGGCGCACATGGGCACTACGCGGCCTGGCGGCGCTGGATCATGACGACCGCGACGCTGGCTACGATCACCGGCATCCTGACGCTGGTCCTCGCCAAGCCCGAGTTGTCGCCGAACGGCCTGCCAACCTGGCTCACGCAGCCCGGCGGACTTCAGTCGTTGGTCGAGACCATCAGGCCGACGCCGTGATCGAAAACCAACTTGCCGCCGTGCCATCCGGCGAGGCCGACGAACACGGTGCCGAGCGCCGAGATCATCAACCCGACCGGCAGCACCGGGTCCTCGTTCACCAACCGCCATCCCCAATTCGCGCCGGCGATCGACACCAGCGTGACGCCTGCGACTGCATGGGTCCAGCTCGTGGTTCGCTGGCGGATGCCCTTGACCAGCAACAGCTCGGCGGTGCCGGCGATGCTGGCCGCGACGCCGAGCCAGAAAGCGAAGCCGCTCGCCCACAGTCCGGCTCGGGCCCAGAACGGATCGGCGCTCCACCAATAGAAGACGTCGCAGCCCAAGGTGGAGATCACCAGCGCGATCGGAAATGCCACCAGCATCGCGTGGACCGGATGGCCGGCGAACGCCACCACCGAACTGGTGTCGTATTCGCTGATCTCCTCGACAACGGATTTGGGCATCGCTCACCTCTTCGCTCGGTAATGCGGCGAGGACGCGCCGGTTGCATCGTTGCCGCTGCCACGATGCCGCTGGCCGGATGCGGCGGTCCACTGTCGACGCTGGACCCCGCCGGTCCATCGGCGGCGGCGATCGCGCAGTTGTGGTGGCTGATGCTCGCCGGCGCGGTGGTGCTGTTCGGTTTGGTGATGGTGCTGCTGCTGTGGGCGTTTGTTCGGCGCAGCGCTGCGCCGGACAGGCCGAAGCTGTGGCTGGCGGGTGGCGGCCTGGTGCTGCCGGTCATGGTGTTGATGCCGTTGCTCGGCTTCGGATTGTTGACCGGCGAACGGCTGCTGGCGCATCCGCGTGCCGCCGAGGTGACGCGGATCGAGGTCGAAGCGCGGCAGTGGCAGTGGACCTTCCGCTATCCGGCGACAGCCGGCGGAACGCGCGTGTCCGTGAACGAACTGCATCTGCCGGTCGGGCGTCCGGTCGACCTGCATGTTACCAGCCCCGACGTGATCCACGGCTTCTGGATCCCGCGGCTTGGCGGCAAGATCGACGCGATCCCCGGCCACATCAATGTCATCCGGCTGAGCGCCGATCGGCCCGGCAGCTATCACGGTGTCTGCGCCGAGTTCTGTGGCGGCGGCCACACGGCGATGGATTTCCGCGTCACGGCGCATGCCGACGACAGTTACCAAGGCCGCTTGGCCGAACTGCCGCGGGATCGCCGATGACGGACGGCATCGATCATCGGCCCCGGCCTCCGATCGCTGCGATCCGGCTGCACAAGCAGCTCGAAGCGGTGTGGGGTACGCCACCCGGCTGGGCTCGCCTGTCGGCGGTGAACCACAACATCGTCGGCCGGCGATTCATCCTGACGGCCTTCGTGTTCTTCGGCATCGGCGGCGTGCTGGCGATGCTGATCCGGGCGCAGCTGGCGACGCCGCGCAGCGCGTTTCTCGGTCCGGAGGTCTACAATCAAATCTTCACCATGCACGGCACGGTGATGATGTTTCTATTCGCGATCCCGATGTTCGAAGGGTTTGCGATCTACCTGCTGCCGAAGCTGCTCGGTGCCCGCGACATGGCGTTTCCCCGGCTCGGCGCCTACGGCTATTGGTGCTACCTGTTCGGCGGATCGATCCTGGTGATCGCGCTCGCGATCGGGCTGGCGCCGGATGGCGGCTGGTTCATGTACACGCCGCTGACATCGAAGACCTACAGCCCGGGCATCAACGCCGACATCTGGCTGATCGGTGTCACCTTCGTGGAAATCTCGGCAATCTCGGCGGCGATCGAGATCATCGCCACGATACTGAAGCTGCGCGCGCCCGGCATGTCGATCGACAAGATGCCGCTGCTTGCCTGGTATCTGCTGGTCACCGCCTTCATGATGCTGGTCGGGTTTCCGCCGTTGATCCTGGGCTCCGTGCTACTGGAGCTGGAGCGCGCATTCGGTCTGCCGTTTTTCGATCCGACCCGCGGCGGCGACGCGCTGCTCTGGCAGCATCTGTTCTGGCTGTTCGGCCATCCCGAGGTCTACATTATCTTCCTGCCGGCCGCCGGCATGGTGTCGACCATGCTGCCGACCTTCGCCCGACGGGAAATCATCGGCTACGGCTGGATCGTGGTCAGCGTGGTGGCGCTGGCGTTCCTCAGCTTCGGGCTGTGGGTCCACCACATGTTCACGGTCGGGATTCCGCATCTGGCGCTGGCATTCTTCTCCTCGGCCAGCACCGCGGTGGCGGTACCGACCGCGGTTCAGATCTTCGCCTGGCTCGGCACGCTGGCCGCCGGGCGGCCGCAGCTCAAACTGCCGATGCTGTATCTGCTCGGCTTCTTCTCGGTATTCGTGATCGGCGGCCTCACCGGCGTGATGCTGGCGATCGTGCCGTTCAACTGGCAGGCGCACGACACCCATTTCGTGGTCGCGCATCTGCACTACGTGCTGGTCGGCGGCTTCGTGTTTCCGATCCTGGCGGCGACCTATTATTGGCTGCCGCACCTTACCGGGCGTGTGCCGCGCCATAGCCTCGGCGCACCTGCGTTCTGGCTGATCCTGATCGGCTTCAACCTGACCTTTCTGGTGATGCACTGGACTGGCCTGCTCGGCATGCCTCGCCGGATCACCAGCTATGGCGCGGAGACCGGATGGGAGTGGCCGAACCTGCTGTCGTCGATCGGTGGATTCATCATGGCGATCGGCTTTGCGCTGTTCACGGTCGACGTGCTGATGCATTGGCGGCACGGCAAACGCTGCAATCGCAATCCTTGGGGCGCGGGCACCCTGGAATGGGCGACCGCGACTCCGCCGCCGAGCTACAATTTTGCGTCTCTTCCGCTGGTGGCGTCGCGTCTCCCGCTTGCTGAGCAGGCTGAGCTGGGCGCCAGGCTGGCGGCTGGTGCTGGTTATCTCGGCTTCGTCCGTGACCAGGCGCTGGAGACGCTCGGGGTCGACCCGATCTCGGGCCGCATCGAGCAGATTGTCCGCTTGCCGAACCGTAGCTTTCTCCCGTTGGTCAGCGCGGTCGCGACCGGTGTCTTCTTCCTGGCAGTTCTGTTCAAACTCTATCTGGTGGCGGTCGGTGCGCTGGTTGGAGTGATTGCGACGCTGCTGCTTTGGGCGCCCTCGTCCGGCGGGCGCTGCGATCGCGGGCCGCTCCCGGTCGGCAATGGCGAGACTGCGGTGCTGCACAGCGAGGCGGCCTCGCCACCCGCGCTGTGGGCGCTTTGGTTGGCGCTCGCCGCAGACGCCACGGCTTTTGCGTCCCTCGGGTTCGGGTTGCTGTTCTTGTGGGTCGTCGCCCCCAACTGGCCGCCGCCGGAGTTCCTGTCCTGGTCACCATGGGGGACGGCGCTGACCATCGCCGGGCTCGCGGTCGCACTGGCCGCCAGCCATTTGGCGACGACGCGGCGGATCCTTGCGCGCGCCAACCGGCGCGAGGCCGCGCTTGTGTTCGCCGGCCTTGGGCAGATCGCCGGGCTGGTCGGCTGCGCTGTCATTATATCGGCCGCGCCGGATCCGACGCGGCACGCCTATGCGGCCGTCACCCTGGTGATGCTGCTCTATGCCGGCCTGCACGCTGCGGTCGGGCTGATGTTTTCTGGCTTCGGCCTGTGGCGGAGCCGTGCCGGTTTCGTATCGCTGGCCCGCAGCCTCGATCTCAGGCTGGGTGCGATCTGGGCAGGCTTCACCGCCGCCATCGCCGTCACGGTGGTGCTGATGGTGTACGGCTTGCCGCTGCTGATGCGAATAACATCATGAAGCCGCGGCTTGCGCTGCTGTTGCTCCCCGCCGGCTTCGTGATCTGGGCGTCGGCCTTCACGCTGCTGTATGCGGCGCTGTCGCTTGGCTGTGCGTTCGGCTGGCAACACGATGCGATCGGCGGCGTCACGCCGTTGCGGCTGACGTTGCTTGCGATCTGGCTGGTCCATCTGGCGGCACTGGCCGGGCTGCTGATCTATTGCGTGCGACTGCGATCGGACGCGAGCGCTCGGACGTCCAGATTCTTGCGACGGGCCGCCATCGGATCGGCCGCGGCGGCCATCGCCGCAACGGTCTGGACCGGGGCCGTGATTCTTGTGGCGACGCCCTGCCTATAAAGCAAGAGATGCGTCCGACGTCACGGCGCCGGACAACAGTCAGGTTGCTACGGTGTAGGTCACTTCCGGCGTCGGTAATGTGATGGTCGGCTCCTGCGCGTCGGGGGTGAGTGACGGCTGCAGCGGCGCGCCGTCTTTTGGATGGAGCTTCAGCCGCTTGGTGGCGATTGCCACCACCTCGTCCCAGCGCGTCAGGAAGACGTCGACGCAAGCCGGGTCGAAGTGCAGGCCGCGGCCGTTCTCGAGGTGCTGTCGCGCCACCGGCAGCGGCATCGCCTCTTTATATGGGCGGGCGGTGGCCAGCGCGTCGAACACGTCGGCGACCGCGACGATCCGGGCCGCGATCGGAATTTCGTCGCCCTTCAGTTTGTTCGGGTAGCCTTTGCCGTCCCAGCGCTCGTGATGACCGACCGCGATGTCGGCGGCGAGCTGAATCAGTTCGCACCGGCTGCCGGCCAGGATCGATGCGCCGATCGTGGTGTGAGTCTGCATCACGGCGATCTCGTCCGGCGTCAGCTTGCCCGGCTTCAGCAGAATATGGTCGGGGGTGGCGACCTTGCCGACATCGTGCAGCGGCGCGGCCAGATAGATGTCGCGGCACAGCCGTTCCGGTAGTCCCAATCCTTCCGCGATCATCCGGCTGTACTTTGCAACCCTGAGAGTGTGATCACCGGTGTCGTTGTCGCGATACTCGACCGACAGCGCCAGCCGAAGAATGATCTCTTCCTCGCGCTCCTGCAGTGCGTGCGTGGCGCGCGCCACCTCGCTCGCCAGCAGCGCGGCGCGGTCGTTCAGCTTTCGGACCGCAGAGCCCAGCCGGATCATGTTGCGCAGCCGGACCTGGGTCTCCAGGCTCTTCGGCCGCTTCGGCAGGAAATCGGTCGCGCCGGCGTCCAGTGCCTGCAGCCGCACCTCGTCGCTCTCGATCGAGGTGATCATCACGATCGGAATGTCGGAGAATTTGGGGAGCGAGCGCAGCCGCCAGATCAGGCTGATGCCGTCCATATTCGGCATCTCATAGTCGGCGAAGACGATGTCGATGTCGAGATTGCGGGCGGAGGCCAGAGCCAGCACCGGATCGGTGAAGCCGATCACCTGAACCTGGCCGTCGGCTTCGATCGTCCGCTTCAAGTAGTCCAACGCGGACCGACTGTCGTCAACAACCAGTGCTTGAATGAGCATATTGTGCAACTCACAGTACGTGCGTCGAAATTCAACCTAACAGTTATCCGTTAAGTCCGAACTAAGCGTCCGTAACCTGCGTATCTTTTGATCTAATACTAAAATCGGGAATTGCCTCGTAGTTCATCGTGTCTCCAGGCCGAAGCTATGCGTCGGTCGCCATGAGGTTTGCACGAATGCAGTTTAGCGGTGCGTAGTACACTATCTTAATAATTAGACGTCACGCTTTCCTGTATCGACAAAGTAATCGCAGAGACGATGAGTCGTCTCGCGGCTGGGGATAGCAATGACGTTCAATCCCACCGAAGCGGGAGCCGCGCTTCGGCTTCCTTCCGACTGTAGTATCTCTTCCATCCGAAGTATCCACGAGACGATCCAGGAAGCGCTCGGCCGCGAAGGTCCGCTCGAGATCGACTGTTCAAAAGTGAACAGGGCCGATCTCACCTCGATCCAGCTTCTGCTGTCGACCGCCAAGACCGGAGAGGCCCAGGGCCGCCCGGTGGTGCTGACTGAGCTCTCCGAGGTCCTCCTCAACACCATTCAGCGTGCCGGCTTCGCCGGCGACGAAATAATCGACAAGCATTTCCCGCAAAAGAAAGGTGGCTCGTAATGGCCACGATCCTGACCGTCGACGATTCCCCCAGCATCCGCCAGATGATCAAGGTGACGCTCGAGCCGGCCGGCCACAGCGTCGTCGAAGCCGGCGACGGCGCCCAGGGCCTGTCGAAGGCGCAGGCCACCAAGGTCGACCTCGTCATCACCGACCTCAACATGCCGGTGATGAATGGCCTCGAACTGATCAAGGCGCTTCGCAAGCAACCCAACCTGGTCGGCCTGCCGATCGTGTTTCTCACCACCGAATCCAATGACGCGGTCAAGCAAGAGGCCAAGAGCTGCGGTGCCACCGGCTGGATCACCAAGCCGTTCAAGCCGGAGCAACTGCTCTCCGTAGTGAGCAAGCTGGTGCGGTCATGACCACGATCGATCCGGCAGCTGTCTTCCGCCAAGAGGCGGCCGAGCTGTTCGAGGTGCTGGAAGCAGCGCTGCTCGATCTCGGCCAGAATCCCGACGACCGCGAGCTGGTCGACTCCGCGTTTCGCGCCCTGCACACCATCAAGGGCTCGGGCGCGATGTTCGGGTTCGACAAGGTCGCCACCTTCACCCACGAATTCGAGACCGCGTTCGAGCGCGTCCGTAAGGGCGAGATCAAGCCGACCCAGGATCTGGTCTCGGTCGCGCTGGCCGCCAAGGATTTCATCCGCGCGCTGATCGAAACGCCGGACGAGACCGATGCGATCATCGGCGATGCGATCCTCGCCGATCTCAGCCGGTTCGTTTCGCCGACTGAGGCCGTCGAAGCACCGGTGTCGCCGGCCGTATCGGCGCCTGCGCCGACTCCGGCGGCGGAGCGCCGCCAGGTCGGCTGGCATCTCCGCTTTGAATTCGACTCCCAGATTCTGCGTAACGGGTCCAACCCGCTCGATCTGCTCGACGACCTCAGCAAGCTCGGCTCCTGCTTTGCGATGCCGCTGACCGACGGCATTCCGTTCCTCGACGAGCTGGTGCCCGAGGATTGCTATCTGAAGTGGGACGTCTCGCTGCATTCGGATTGCGACAAGGCCGCGATCGACGACGTCTTCATGTTCGTCCAGGACGAGATGCAGCTGTCGCTTGAGCCGTTGTTCGAAGGCGAAGCGCCGCAGCCAGTGCCGATGCTCGAGCTGCCGGACGTTTCCATTCTGCCGCCAGAGCCGCCGCAAGATGTGGAGGAGGCGAAGCCCGCGCCGCAGGCCGCAACGGCTCCCTCAGCCGCGCCGGCTGTGGAGCGCCGCAGCGGCGAACCCCGCCGCGCCGACGATCGCGGCATTGCCACCGTCCGGGTTCAGGCCGAACGGCTGGACGAGCTGATGGATCGGGTTGGCGAGCTGGTGATCGCTCAGGCGCGCCTGACCCAACTCGCAGCTTCCGGCAACGATATCTCGATCAAGCTGATCGCCGAAGAGATCGAACGCCTCGCCTCGAGCCTGCGCGACACCACGATGGGCGCCCGCATGGTCCCGATCGGATCGCTGTTCGGCCGCTTCCGGCGCTTGGTGCACGATCTGTCGCGCGATCTCGGCAAGCCGGTCGAGTTCATCACCTCGGGCGAGGACACCGAACTCGACAAGACGATGATCGAGTGCCTGGCTGATCCGCTCGTCCATCTGATCCGCAACGCGATCGATCACGGCATTGAAGCGCCGGCCGCGCGGGTTGCCGCCGGAAAACCGGAGCAGGGCCGGATCGAACTCGCCGCCGTGCATGCCGGCGCGCAGGTCCTCGTGACCGTGAAGGACAATGGCGGCGGGCTGAACACCGCGCGCATCCGCGCCAAGGCTGAGGAGCAGGGACTGATCGCGCCGGGCGCTACCGCCTCCGACCAGGAAATCCATCAGTTCCTATTCCACCCCGGCTTCTCGACGGCGCAGACCGTTTCGGCGCTGTCGGGGCGCGGCGTCGGCATGGATGTGGTCAAGCGCACCATCGAGAACATGCGCGGATCGATCGACCTGTCGACGGTCCCGGGTGACGGCACCACCGTCACGCTGCGCCTGCCGCTGACGCTGGCGATCATCGAAGGTCTGCTGATCCGCGTCGGCAGCGGCCGCTACATCATTCCGCTGTCCGCGGTGGAAGAGTGCGTCGAACTCACCGCCGAGGACGAGCGCTCGCGCAGCCGCAACTTCCTCAACGTCCGCGGCAATCTCGTGCCGTTCCTGCGCCTCCGCCAAATCTTCGACGCGGACGGCGAACCGGACCAGCACCAGAAGACGATCATCATTTCGACCGGCGAGACCCGCGTCGGTCTGGTGGCCGATCAGATCATCGGCAACCACCAGACCGTCATCAAATCACTGTCGAAGCTGCACTCCGACGTCACGATGTTCTCCGGCGCCACCATCCTGGGTGACGGAACGGCAGCGCTGATCCTCGACGTCGTGCAACTCGTCGGCCTCGCCCAAGCCCAGTCCGAAAAGCAGATCAGCGAGGCCGCCTGATGAGTAACGATTGGGTTCAAAGCGCAACCGACGGCGATGCCGACGCGATGCAGGTGGTGATGATCGGACTCGGCGACGAGAAGTTCGCGATCGACGCCGGCCTCGTCCGCGAGATCATCGATCCGATCCCGGCCACCAAGGTCGCCGGCGCAAAGGCGTTCGTGCCGGGGGTGATCAACGTCCGCGGCAATGTCATTCCGTTCGCCGACCTACGCATCCGCTTCGGCATGCCGGTGCAGACCCACACGCCCGACAGCCGCATCGTGGTGCTCGAAGTCCGCCTCGACAACGAGGCGGTGCTGGTCGGCGTCAGTGCCGACCGCGTCTACGAAGTCACCGAGATCTCGCGCACCGACGTACAGCAGACCCCGCGTGTCGGCATGCATTGGAAGCCGGAATACATCCGCTTCATCACCAAATGGCGCGAGGAATTCGTCGTCGTGCCGAACATGGAACGGATCCTGAATTGAGCGCCCTCGGTCAGACATCCGGCAGTACGTGCCGCCAACAAGCGTTGAAGTGAGGAAGACATGGCCGAAACCGCGCAATATCTGACGCTCGGACTCGCCGGAGAAACGTTCGGAATGGCGATCCGCAACGTTCGCGAAATCCTCGATATGCGGCCGATCTCCCGGCTGCCGCACGCGCCGGAGTTCATGCTCGGCATGATCGACGTGCGCGGGACCGGCTATCCGATTCTTGATCTTCGGCTGAAGCTCGATCTGCCGGCGGTGCCGCCGACCGAGGCGACCCGCATCATCATTCTCGACGTGCCCGTCGCCGGCCGCGTCGTCGGCGTCGGCTTCGTCGCCGACTGTGTCTACGAAGTCACCGACATCGAGGAGAGCTCGCTGGAGCAGGTCCCCGACGTCGGCGGCAAGTGGAAGTCGGACTACATCGCCGGCATCGGTCGCAAAGGCGATCGCTTCGTCATCATCTTCGATCTGGCGCGCCTGATGGCCGGCACCGACGTGTCGGCCGGCGCAGCCGTGGCCCCGTCTAACGATCTGGCAGCCTAGGCCGCCGGTTCGGATCTGTTGTTGCGTGAGTTTGATTCAAAAAACGTCGACCCGAAGGAACGTCGAAAATGAGACTGACTGTGAAACTAAAGCTGGCCAGCGCTTTCGGCGTTGTGATCCTGCTGTCCGCGATCGCTGGTGCGCTCGCATATTCGAAGCTTAGTGAAATGGCCGCGACGACGACGGTTCTGTCGGCGGCAGCGGAGCGCATGGACAAAGCAAGTCATCTCAAGGAATTGCTGCTGCAGCAGGTTCGTGCCGAAAAGAACGCCATTCTCTCGAGCGCGGAGAGCGAGGTTGATCGTTACGTTGCGGAAATCGCCAGCATTCGCGCAAAGCTGATGCAGACGCGGGATGAAGTCCACGCTGGCGCTACTGAGAATGGCAAGAGGATTCTCGATAAGTTCGCTGGATTATATCCGCGACTTAACAGCAGTCAGGATCAGACACTCCGCGCCGCTAAATCCGACAAGGCGAAAGCAACCGAACTGTCGACGACAGAGGTTCGAAAGGCAGTCGTCGACGCGACCGCCGTTCTCGACGAGTACATCACCTACGTCCGGAAGGTCATGTCCGATCGGTCGGAGCAGGCCAAGGAGGACGGTGCGCGAGCCCAGCTCATGCTGATCAGCCTTGTCGTTGCCTCGCTGGTAATTGCACTGATTGCCGCAACTTGGATCGCGCTCAACATCAGCCGCGGTCTGTCGCGGGCGGTGGAACTCGCCAACGCGGTGGCGATCGGCGATCTCAGCCAGAAGATCGACGTCTCCAGCGACGACGAAGTCGGCGATCTGGTGAAGTCGCTGAACGCGATGACCGCCAACCTGAATGCCACCGCCGCTGTCGCCAACGAGATCGCCGAGGGCAACCTCACCGCCGACGCCAAGCGCCTGTCCGACAAGGACACCCTCGGCATCGCGTTGGAGCAGATGATCCACAAGCTGCGCCAGATCGTGTCGGAAGCGCTCACTGCGGCTCAGAACGTGTCCGCCGGCAGCCAGGAACTGTCGGCCAGCGCCGAGCAGCTGTCGCAGGGCGCCACCGAGCAGGCGTCGTCGGCTGAAGAAGCCTCCTCGTCGATGGAAGAGATGGCGGCGAACATCAAGCAGAACGCCGAGAATGCCAACCAGACCGAAAAGATCGCCGCGCAGTCCGCCAGGGATGCCGAAGCCAGCGGCGCCGCCGTCGGCCGAGCCGTTCAGGCGATGCAGACGATCGCCGAGAAGATCACCATCGTGCAGGAGATCGCTCGCCAGACCGACCTTCTGGCGCTCAACGCCGCGGTCGAAGCCGCCCGCGCCGGCGAACACGGCAAGGGCTTCGCGGTGGTCGCTTCGGAAGTCCGCAAGCTCGCCGAGCGCAGCCAAGCCTCGGCGACCGAAATCGGCGAACTGTCCGGCGAGACCGTGAAGGTCGCGCAGGAAGCCGGCGAAATGCTCGCCAAGCTGGTGCCGGACATCAAGAAGACCTCGGAGCTGGTGCAGGAGATCTCCTCGGCCTGCCGCGAACAGGATGTCGGTTCGTCGCAGATCAACCAGGCGATCCAGCAGCTCGACAAGGTCGGCCAGCAGAACGCCAGCGCCTCCGAGCAAGTCTCTTCGACCTCGGAAGAACTCGCGTCGCAGGCCGAACAGCTGCAGTCGACCATCGCGTTCTTCCGCATCGACCAGGACAAGTCGAAGGCGCATGGCGGGACGATCGACAAGGCCGTCAACCAGCTCCGTGCCAAGGCGGCCCATATGGCTTCGGTCGACCGTGGCACCAAGAAGCCGGCTGCCAAGCCGCAGCGTCAGCTCAAGGCCGCGGGCGGGGGTGGCTTCGCCTTCGCGCTCGGTGACGGCGAAGACGATCGCGACGCTGACTTCCAGCGCTAAGGGAGAGGCGGGGCCAGGGTCCCGCACTCCCGGGCGAAACAACGGTGAACGCCCGGGTCGGGCGTTCACCTTCGAGGAACGCCGGCAGGCCGTCGTGCCACGACGGAGCCGGTGTTGAATGCGAGACGAACGGTCGCTGGACCGAATTGACGAGTAGCTTGATGGTCCACGCCAAACGCCAGCTTTCCGACAGGCAGTTCCGTTCCCTTGCCGAGCTGATCGAAGACCAGGTCGGCATCAAGATGCCGAACGCCAAGCGTCTGATGCTCGAGGGACGGTTGCACAAACGGGTGCGGGCACTGAACTATTCGGGCGTCAGCGAGTATGTCGACAACCTGTTCGACAAGTCGGTGTTGGACGATGAGCTGACGCATCTGATCGATGTCGTCACGACCAACAAGACCGACTTCTTCCGCGAGCCGCAGCATTTCGACTTCCTGAGAACCGTCGCGGTGCCGGACCTCTTGAAGCTGCCGAACCGCAAGTCCAACGATCTGAAGGTCTGGAGTGCGGCCTGTTCGACCGGCATGGAAGCCTATACCACCGCGATGGTGCTGGACGACATGGTGCGAGCCGGGTCGCGGTTTCAGTTCCGGATCCTCGGCACGGATATTTCGACCGCCGTGCTGCGCGTCGCCACCGCGGCGATCTACAATCGCGAAGTCACAGCGCCGGTTCCGCCGCAGTTCGTCGAGCGTTATTTCCTGAGTTCGCGCGACCGCAGCCGCGACGAAGTGCGAGTGGTGCCCGAACTGCGCCGGCTGACTAATTTCACGCGGATGAACCTGATGGACACGTCCTACCCGGTAGACCGGGACGTCGACGTCATCTTCTGCCGCAACGTACTGATCTATTTCGACCGCGCGACGCAGCGCAAAGTCGTCGAGCAGCTGTGCTCGCATCTGCGGCCGGGCGGCTATCTGCTGGTCGGCCATTCCGAGTCGATGATTCACAGCGCCCTGCCGAAGTTAAGGCAGGTTCAACCAACCGTCTTTAAACTGTAGGGATGATTGGAGCGCATCAGATGGCGAAGCAGAAGATCCGGGTCCTGATCGTCGACGACTCCGCCTCGGTGCGACAGGTCCTCGGCACCATCCTGGCCGAAGACCCCGAAATCGAAGTGATCGGGACCGCGTCCGATCCGTTCGTGGCGGCCAAGCGGCTGCAGAACGAACTCCCCGACGTCATCCTGCTCGATATCGAAATGCCGCGGATGGACGGCATGACGTTCCTCCGCAAGATCATGGCGCAGCATCCGATCCCGGTGGTGATCTGCTCGTCGCTGACGCCCGAAGGTTCGGACTTGATGTTCGAGGCGCTCGAGGCTGGCGCCGTCGATATCGTGCCCAAGCCAAGGATCGATACCCGCCAGGCGCTGATGGAGAGCTCCGGCCGCCTGCGCGAAGCGATCAAGTCTGCGGCCCGCGCCCGCGTCCGCCCCCGCGCGGCTCGCAAAGTCATCGAACAGAAGCTGACGGCGGATGCGATCATCCCGCCGCCGGTCGCCGGGCGGTCGCGCCCGACCACCGAACGCATCGTCTGCATCGGCGTCTCCACCGGCGGCACCGAGGCGCTGTACGACGTGCTCGAAGTGCTGCCGCCGAACTGCCCCGGCATTCTGATCGTGCAGCACATGCCGCAGGGCTTCACCGCGGCGTTCGCCAAGCGCCTCAACGCCGGTTGCCAGATCAACGTCAAGGAAGCCGAGGACGGCGATCCGGTGCTGCCGGGCTGGGCCTATATCGCCCCCGGCGCCCGGCACATGCTGCTGGTCCGCAGCGGGCTGCGTTATCAGATCGCTATCAAGGACGGCCCGCCGGTGTCACGGCATCGTCCCTCGGCGGACGTGTTGTTTCGATCGGCCGCCCAATATGCCGGCGCCAACGCGCTCGGCATCATCATGACCGGCATGGGTGACGACGGTGCCCGCGGCCTGCTCGAGATGCGCAAACTGGGCGCCTACACCTGCGCGCAGGACGAAGAGAGCTGCGTGGTGTTCGGCATGCCGAAGGAAGCGATTGCCTGCGGCGCTGTCGAGAAGGTGGTGTCGCTGAACCAGATCCCGCGCGAGATCATGGCCTGGCAGCAAGCCAAGCAGCCTGCCTCAGCGGATTGAAGTTGTGTCCCGATTGAAACATCCGATTGCCGACGCCGTTGCGTCGATTGAGCTCGTTGCATCCCGAATTGAGACTACCTTCGCCCAGGTCGGCGGGCAGCTCGGCGAAGGCCATGGCATCTTTCAAGGGCTCAATGAGGCCCTGACCGACCTCGCGCGCGAACTGTCGTCGGCGCAGATCGAAGGCGCGTCCGGCGCGCTGCGCGATATCGCGGGCCGCCTGAAGAGCCTCGCCGATACGCTGCCGGCGGAAAGTGCGCTGCTCGATCAGCTGCGTCGCAGCGTGGCCGAGGCAGGCTCGCTGCTGAAGCAATTGCTCAAGCACGTCGAGATGATCACCACGATCGCGCGCAGCGCCAAGATCGAGTCGGCCTCGCTCGAGGGCGATCGCGAAGGCTTCATTGCGTTCACCCGCGAGGCGTACGATCTCGGCAAGGCCGTGCAGTCGTCGATCGAGGCCTGCGTCAAGGATCAGCAACTGCTGGCGGCGGCGGTGGAAACCACCTGGGGCCGGCAAAGCGAATTCGAGCGGCGCTACCGGCCGCAGCTCGGTGCCTCCGGCGGCGAATTGATGTCGGCGTTTTCCGATCTCGGCCGCCAGCGCAACGACAGCGTCGGCGTCGCCGAGCTGGCGGGCAGCAGTGCGCGCACCATCAGCGAGGTGGTTGGGCGCTCGATCATCTCGCTGCAGGCAGGCGATAGTACGCGTCAGCGCCTGGAGCATGTCTGCGAAGGCCTGCGGCGCGCTGCCGAACCGGAGCCGACCTTGGTGCCGGACATGACCGAGGTTCAGCCGCTGCCCCGGCTGCTGGTCAATCTCGAAGCGGTGCAGCTCCACGACACCCAACAGGAATTCGACGCCGGAATCGGCGACATCGTCCGGGCGCTGTCGACGATTCTCACCGAAGTCGCGACGCTGGTCGAAAAGGGCCGGTCGCTGCATGGCGGCCGGGAGGGCGGTTCGGCCTCGTTCTTGTCGCGGGTGCGGCAGACTCTCGCCCAGGCCTCCAGCCTGATCGCGATGTGCGAAGACGGCGGGCGCTCGATCGACGAGGCGCTCAGCGTAGTCGAAAACACGCTGGAGAAGTTTCGCGAGGCGATCGCCAATCTGTCGGACTCGGTGGTCGACATCTCGCTGATCGGCATGAATGCCGGGCTTCGCGCCGGCCATCTCGGCGCCAAAGGTCGCGCCTTCGTGGTGATCGCGCATGAGATGAAGTTGACCGCCGACCAGATGACCGGGGCGGCGGCCCGGCTGAGGCCTCTGCTGAGCGAGATCGCCAAGGTCGGCGACGACCTTCGCAAGTCCCGCGTGAGCAGCGATCAGACCAAGCTGACCAGCATGGAGAATGCCATTCTCCAAACCCTGCACGACGTCGAGGCCGGCAACGACCGTCTCGGCGGACTGATCGGCCGGCTGATCGAGGAAGGTGCCAAGTTCGACGCGGTGATGAACGGCGCCCGCGAACAGATGACATCGCTTGCCTCCAGCGCCTCGACGCTGCCGGCGGTAGCAAAATGCCTTGAAGAAGCCGGGGGCGATCTGGGCCGGGCTTCCTTCAGCCATCAGGACGAAGCCGTGCTCGATGAGCTCTACGTTCGCTACACGATGGAGCGCGAGCGCGACGTCCATCGTCAGTTCCTGCTGCCGTTCGGAATCGCCACCAAGCAGGCGGCGCCCGCCGCAACCGATTGCGATTTCGAGTTGTTTTAGCGTTTAGCGCTTCTTCTTTGCTCCGCCCGACGGCCCCGCCTTGCTAATATGACACTCTGTCCCGTCTCCCGTCGGGCCGGACTGGTTATTTCTGATCTGTGTCATCACGGTTTCAGCGCAAATCAGCTTTGATTAGCTGATCGATGCGGGCGGTACCCTGGGGCGGGGTCGGGATGACGCAGGTAGTTTACGGGGTCTGGGACGGTGTAGCCTACGACGCACGAGCCGGCGCGGCCGAGGCGCGGGCGGCGGACTACGCGCTGGCGAACTTCGATGAGTTCGACGAGGGTAACGCGATCCGCGCCTTTATCGCCGACCGCGGATTCTTCGTATTCGATCCCACGGTTTCGCTGGTCGATGCGTTATTCCATTACCTGAAAGCCGCCGCCGAACAATCCTGCGGTGCCTGCACACCCTGCCGGATCGGCACGGTGCTGATCCGCGATGGGCTCGATCAGATGCGTCGCGGGCTGGATGCCGCGCTGACGCTCGACGACATCGTGATGCTCGGCGAGCAGATCCGGCAGACCTCGCTGTGCGGGCTGGGGCAGACCTGCGCGGTCGCGCTGCTGGCGGCGCTGCGGGATTTTCGCGAACGGATCGAACAGGAGCTGGCACAGCACCGGCCGATCCCGGCGCAGCACGGCATGGCCTATGTGACGGCGCCGTGTATCGAGGCCTGTCCCTCCAAGGTCAACGTGCCGCGCTACATCGACTACATCCGCGACGGCAAGCCGGAGAACTCGCTCGGCGTGCTGCTGCAGAAATACCCGATGGCGGCGACCTGCGGCCGGGTCTGCGTCCGCTATTGCGAGCAGGCGTGCCGGCGCAAATTCGTCGACGAAGCCGTCGGCATCAAGACGCTGAAGCGCTACGTCGCCGACCAGCAGAGCGGCCCGCACGCGCTGAAATTTACCCGCGACATGATCCGCAAGCCGCTCGCCGACGGCATGCGGGTGGCGGTGGTCGGCGCCGGCCCGGCCGGCATCTCCTGTGCCTATCACCTGCTGCTGCGCGGCTATCACGTCGACGTCTTCGACAAGGCCAGCCAGGCCGGCGGCATGGCGCAGATAGGCATCCCGAGCTACCGGCTGCCCAAGGATACGCTGGCGCTTGAGACCGACATCATTGTCGACCTCGGCGGCCGGTTCCTGTTCGATCAGCGCCTCGGCCGTGACTTCTCGATCGACGACCTGTTTGCGCGCGGCTACCGCGCGGTGTTTCTGGGTCTCGGCTGTCAGCAGGGCGCCCGGCTCGGCGTTACGGGCGAAGACAATGCCCACGCCGGGTACTTCAGCGGCATCGACTTCCTGCTCAAGGTTCACGACCACGTCGACGGCATCGCGCCATTGGCGCTGAGCGGCGAAGTGGTGGTGGTCGGCGGCGGCAATGTCGCGATGGACTGCGTGCGGTCGGCGATCCGCCTCGGGGCCGAGAAGGTCCACGTCGTCTATCGCCGCACCGTCGCCGACATGCCGGCCGATCCGGCCGAGATCGAAGCCGCCCGCGCCGAAGGCGTCGAGTTTCACGTCCTCAGCGCGCCGGCCGAGATCGTCATCGAGCACGGCAAGGTCACCGGCGTGGTGCTGACCAAAATGCAGGCGAGCGAGCCCGATGCCGGCGGGCGGCGGTCGGTGAAGCCGATCCCGGGCAGCGAGACGGCGATGCGCTGCGACGTGCTGATCGCCGCGATCGGCCAGCAGGTCGAAGACGGTCCGCTGATCGAGAGCGACGGCATCGCGTTCGACCGCTGGCGCTGCGTCGCGACCGATCGGGTGTTGGCCACCTCGCGGCCGGGCGTGTTCGCCGGCGGAGATTGCGTCACCGGTCCGTCGACGCTGGTCTATGCGATGGCCGCCGGCCTGAAGGCGGCGCGCAACATCGATGACTGGATCCAGCGCGGCTCGGTACGGTTCTTCAAGCGGTCGCGGATGCGCAAGCTGATCGCCGACAACCATATGCTGGCCAACGAGATCGTCGAAGCGCCGGTTCGCAACGCCTACCGGGTGCACAATCCCGAAATCGATCCCGAGCTGCGCAAGCACATGTTTGGCGAGGTTGAACAGACCATCGACGCCCGCGCCGCCTACGCGGAGACCCAGCGCTGCATGCGCTGCTATCGCGTCTATTCCGTCGTCACCAAGCATCCGATCCCGGAAGGAGCGGCTTGAAGCGATGTGCACGCCCGATCAGGCCAGCCAGTCCGCCCGCGATCCCGCCGAAGCGACAATCACGCTCTCGATTAACGGCGTCGCCTGCGCCGGCTTTGCCAACGAGACCATCCTGTCCTGCGCGCGGCGCTATGACGTCTACATCCCGACGCTGTGCGAATTGGAAGACATCGATCATGCCCCCGGTGCCTGCCGGGTGTGCCTGGTCGAGATCCTGCAGGCCGGCAAGGACACGCCGCAGATCGTCACCGCCTGCAATACGCCGGTGCGTGACGGCATGGAGGTGCAGACCCGCTCCAAGAAGGCGCGCGACATGCAGCGCCTGCAGGTCGAATTGCTGATGGCCGATCATCTGCAGGATTGCGCCACTTGCATCCGCCACGGCAGCTGCGAGCTGCAAGATCTGGCGCAGTTCGTCGGGCTGCAGCAGAACCGGTTCTTCGATCGCGAGCGGACCGAGGCGCGCCCGGTCGATCAAAGCTCGCCCGCGATGGTGCGCGATATGCGGCGCTGCGTCCGCTGCCAGCGCTGCGTCGCGATCTGCCGCTATCACCAGAAGATCGACGCGCTGGCGATCGAAGGCAGCGGGCTGGAGCGGATGGTGGCGCTGCGCGACGCCGACGGCTACCCGAATTCGGTGTGCGTTTCCTGCGGCCAATGCGTGCTGGTGTGTCCGACCGGTGCGCTCGGCGAGCGCGACGAGACCGACCGGGCGCTCGACTACATCTGCGATCCGAACGTCGTCACCGTGGTGCAGTTTGCCCCCGCCGTGCGGGTGGCGTTCGGCGAAGAATTCGGCCTGCCGGCCGGCACCAACGTCGAAGGCCAGATCATCGCCGCCTGCCGCAAGCTCGGCGTCGACGTCGTGCTCGATACCAACTTCGCTGCCGACGTGGTGATCATGGAGGAGGGCGCCGAGCTGCTGACGCGGCTGAAGCAGGGGCGGCGGCCCACCTTCACCTCATGCTGTCCGGCCTGGATCAACTTCGCCGAGATCCACTATCCGGACGTGCTGCCGCTACTGTCTTCGACCAAGTCGCCGCAGCAGGTGCTGTCGACGATCGCCAAGAGCTATCTGCCCGAACAGCTCGGCGTGCCGGCCGAGCGCATCCGGGTGATCTCGATCATGCCGTGCATCGCCAAGAAGGACGAGGCGGTGCGGCCGCAGATGGTTCACGACGGGCAACCCGAGACCGACCTGGTGCTGACCACCCGCGAATTCGCCCGTCTGCTACGCCGCGAGGGCATCGACCTGAAGGACCTGCCGTCGTCGCAGTTCGACCGTCCGTTCCTCAGCGCCTATTCGGGCGCCGGTGCGATCTTCGGCACCACCGGAGGTGTGATGGAAGCGGCGGTGCGGACTATCTACGCGCTGGTCAACGGCCGCGAACTGGACCGGATCGAGCTGACGCAGCTTCGCGGCTTTGAAGGCCTGCGCGAGGCCGTTGTCGATCTCGGCGGCCCGGTCGGCGAGGTCAAGGTCGCGATGGTTCACGGCCTCGGCGATACGCGCCGCCTAGTGGAGTCGGTGCTGAGCGGCGAGGCGAACTACGATTTCATCGAGGTGATGGCGTGTCCGGGCGGCTGCGTCGACGGCGGCGGATCGCTGCGTTCGAAGAAGCAGTATCTGCCGCTCGCGCTGAAACGGCGCGAGACCATCTACAATGTCGACCGCGCTGCCAAGGTCCGGCAGTCGCACAACAATCCCCAGGTGCAGGCGCTGTATCGCGAATTGCTGCAGGCGCCGAATTCGGAGATCGCGCACCGGCTGCTGCACACCCACTACGCCTCGCGCAAACGCGAGCTGCAGCACACCGTCAAGGAGATCTGGGACGATCTCACCATGAGCACGATCCTGTACTAACGGAGAGCGCAAAGGATGTCGCCGCCACAGCATCTGGTCCCCAATCGGCGCGATGTGGTGCGCGGTCTTGCGGCACTGCCAGCGCTGGGACTGACGCGGACGTTCGCCGCGGAGCCGCTGACGCTGTGGGGAATTCCGGCGACGCCGTCGGCGCTGTTCGTCCGCGCGGTCGCGTCGGAGCGGCTGCAGCAGATTGCGCCCGGGATTCGCTTTCAGCTCTGGAAGAGCACCGACCAGATGCGCGCCGGGATTGCGTCGGGACAGTTCCGGCTGTTCGCGACCTCGACCTACGCGGCGGCCAATTTCTTCAACCGCGGCGCCGGGACGCGGATGCTGAACGTCGTCACCTGGGGCGTGCTCTACGTGATGGCCCGCGATCCGGCGATCAAGTCGGTCGCCGATCTCGCCGGCCGCAGCATTCTGCTGTCGAACAAGAATGAAGCGCCCGATCTGTTGTTTCGGCTGGTGCTGCGCTGGGCCGGACTCAATCCAGACCGCGACGTCCGCTGCGAATATGTCGGCTCGCCCGGCGAGGCGGTGCCGCTGTTTCTCGCCGGCCGCGGCGACGTCGCCGTGTTGCACGAGCCTGCCGCCACCACTGCGCTGCTCCGCGCCAGGCAGGACGGCAAGCCGCTCTATCGGGTGTTGGATATCGCTGAACTTTATGGCCGCCACACCGGGCGCGGGCCCCGGATTCCGCAAGTCGGACTCGCGGTCAGCGCCGAGCTGCTGCACTCTCAGCCCGAGGTCGTCGCTGCGGTGCAGGCCGCCTGCGTCGAAGCGAGTAGCTGGATTGCGGCACATCCGCGCGAGGCCGCCGAGCTGGCCGCGCCGGCGCTCGGCCTGCCGGCCGCAGTGATCGCCGCGTCATTGCCCCATGTCGGCCTCGATGTCGTTCCGGCGCGCCAGGCGCGTGACGACATCGAAGTGTACTTCAAGAATTTGATGGAGCTTGATCCCGGCGTCGTCGGCGGCCGGCTGCCGGACGCGGCGTTCTATGCGGAGTAGCGCGCGGATTTCGTGGGCTTGGAGCCTCGTCGGCATCGCGCTGCTGCTGGCGCTGTGGGAGATTGGCCATCGGGCGTATGGGCCGCTGGTCCTGCCGGGGCTCGGCGACACGGCGCTGACGCTGTGGCGGATGATCCGGGCTGGGCAGGTCGGGCCGGCGCTGCTCGAGACCGCCGGCAATGCCGGGCTTGGCTGGATCATCGGCGTTTTGCTTGGCTCGTGTGCCGGGATGCTTGCCGGCCTGCGCGAAGAAGCGCAGCGCGCGCTGCAGCCGGTCGCGATCATCCTGCTCGGGGTCCCGGCGATCGCCTGGGTGGTGATGGCGCTGCTCTGGTTCGGCGGCCGCTGGGCGGTGGTGGTGACGGTCGCGGCCGCGACCGGTCCGATGCTGTTCGCCGCGGCGCTGGAGGGCGTCCGCAGCCTGGACGGCATGCTGGCCCGGATGGCGCGGGTGTACCAGGTGCCGCTATCGGCGCGGCTGACCGAAGTGTATGGGCCGCAGCTGCTGAGCCATCTGTTCCCCGCGCTGGTGACGACGCTGGCGATGTCCTGGAAGGTCGCGGTGATGGCCGAGCTGCTCGCCGGCGCCGGCGGGATCGGCGATGGTCTGGCCACCGCGCGCGCTCATGTCGACACCGCCGAAACCATGGCCTGGGTGGTGGTCGTGGTTGGCGTGCTGATCGTGGTCGATGCCGGCGTGTTGCAGCCGCTGCAGCGCCGGTTGTGGCTATGGCGCGACGACGAGCGGAGCGGCGGTCGATGAGCGAGCCGCTGCTGCAGTTCCGCGGTGTGCGGTTCGGCTATCAGGCGCCGGTGCTGCGCGGCATCGATCTCGACGTCGAGGCAGGTTCGATCACCGCGGTGATGGGGCCGTCCGGGAGCGGCAAGAGCACGCTGCTGGCGCTCGCCGCCGGGCTCTTGAGGCCGGACGACGGGGCCGTGCACCGCCGCAGCACGCGGCTAGGCATGGTGTTTCAGGATCCCGCGTTGCTGCCGTGGCGCACCGCGCTCGACAACGTGGCGTTTCCGCTGATCGCGCTTGGCCCACCCAAGCGCGAGCGCCGCGAACGCGCACGGGCGATGCTCGCGAACGTGGGCCTGTCCGGCGACGATGCCGACAAATATCCGCGCCAGCTCTCCGGCGGGATGCGGCAGCGGGTGGCGCTGGCGCGCGCGTTGGTGATCGAGCCGGATCTGCTCCTCTGCGACGAGCCGTTCAGCGCACTCGACGCGCTGGTGCGCGCCGAGCTGTGGCGGATCGTGCGGGACATCCATGCGCGCCGCGGACTGACGATGCTGATCGTTACCCATGATGGCCCGGAGGCGATGCAATGCGATCGCCTCGCCATCCTGTCGGAAGGCCGCCTCGAACAAGTCGGTGCGCCAGCCGAGATCCTGCGTCATCCGGCCAGCGACGTCGTGCGAACTTTCGTGGCGGCCGCCACCGGCAACTGACCGCCTCACTCGCGCGGCGGTGAGTGCGCGCCGTTGGCAAGGAAGAACAGTTCGACCAGACGCCCCTTTTTGCCGGACAGCGCGAAGATGCACTCCGGCGACTCGGCGTCGAGTTCGGCGATCGGCACCTTGGCGATACGGTCGACCCGGCTGGAGCCGTGCTCCCACATGAAGCCGACGCCGAGATGGTTGGCGACCGCCTCCAGCATGCCCTCGCGGGTGTTGACCACGATCGACGGGACCGGCCGCAGGCCGGCGGCGCGGAATGCGCGATCGACGGCGCGCTGTGTTGAAGAATCGCGGGTGCGGAACACCAGCGGATAGCGCATCAGCTCGGCGATCGAGACCTGCGGCTTCTTCTTCAGCGGATGGGTCGGATGACACAGCGCCACGACGCGCTGCTCCAGGCAGATCTCGCGGCGGAAGCGCCGGTCGGCCGGCACGTCCGGCAGTACACCGATGTCGACGCGCTGATCGACCACGGCGGCGACGATCGCCGACCAGCTTCCGATTTCGATCGCGATCTGCACCTTGGGGTACATCTGCTTGAAGGTTGCGATCAGCGCCATGCCGGGCATCGAGTTGCCGAGCCCGACGCGCAGTTCGCCGCCGGCCAGCTCCTCGCGTTGCGACAGGATCGACAGCGCATCGGTCTCGACCGCCTGCATCCGGCTGGTGGCACCGTAGAGTTGCCGGCACAGCGAGGTCGGAATCAGATTGGCGCCATGGCGCTCGAACAGCGTCACGCCGAACTCACCTTCGAGCTCGCGCACCGATTGTGCCACCGCCGATTGCGTCACGCCGATCCGCCGCGCCGCGGCTGCAAAGCTGCCGGCATCGAAAACGGCGTTGACGGCGCGCACCCGCGCCGACGTCAGAGCCATCCTGCTCACGTCTCCGCATCACCAGGAAACCTGGTGAGGGTCATAAGCCAAGCTGCTGACCGTTATGTGACTGTCAGACGCTGCCCTTAACCCTGTGCCGCATCGCAACGAGGCCAGGGGACAGGTGATGGCGAAGATCGAGCTCAGCGCGATCCGCAAATCGTTCGGCGACACCGAAGTCCTCAAGGGCGTCGATCTGTCGATCCACGACGGTGAGTTCGTGTCGCTGGTCGGCCCGAGCGGATGCGGCAAGTCGACGCTGCTGCGGGTGATCGCCGGCTTGGAGCCGCAGAGCTCCGGCGAGGTGAAGATCGGCGGCGTTGCGGTCGATCACGTCCGGCCGAGCGCGCGCAACCTCGCGATGGTGTTTCAATCCTACGCGCTGTATCCGCATCTATCGGTGTTCGACAACATCGCGGTGCCGCTGCGGATGAAGCGGTTGTCGGCGCTGGAGCGGGCCCCGCTGCTCGGCCGGCTGATCCCGAACCGCTACCGAGTCGAGCGTAGCATCCGCTCCGATGTCGAGCGCGTCGCGTCGCAGCTCGAAATCTCGCCGCTGCTGACGCGCAAGCCCGGGCAGCTGTCAGGCGGCCAGCGCCAGCGGGTTGCGGTCGGCCGCGCTTTGGTGCGCGAGCCGGTCGGCTTCCTGTTCGACGAGCCGCTCTCCAATCTCGACGCCAAACTCCGCGTGCATATGCGCGCCGAAATCGCGCAGCTGCATCGCCGGCTCAAAGCGACTTTTGTCTACGTCACGCACGATCAGGCCGAGGCGATGACGATGTCCGGCCGGATCGCCGTGATGATCGGCGGCGAGCTGGTGCAGGTCGGCACGCCGAGCGACGTCTACGACAATCCGCGCGATATCCGCGTCGCCGAATTCATCGGCAGCCCCAAGATCAACGTGCTGCCGGGTGCGGTCCAGGCCGACGGCCGCATCGTGATGCTCGATCGCGTGCTGGCGGCCCGCGCCGCGGCGAGCGCCGGTCCCTGCCGTGTTGCGATCCGGCCGGAGCGTCTGAGCCTCGGCGGCGGGGATTTGTCCGGCGTCGTGGCGCACGTCGAGAACATGGGGGCCGAAGCGTTCGTGCATCTCGGCTGTGACGGACTGACCGATCCGGTGGTGATCCGGCTCGACGATCCGCTGCGGCTGCCGGCGATCGGCAGCACCCAGCGGTTCGGCTTTGCGCCCGAGGCGATCCGGCTATTCGATGCCGCCGGCAAGCGGATTGCGATCCGCACCGAAGCCTCGGTCGAGATGATCCGGGAGGTGGCTCATGTCTGAGGTCACCATGTCCGATGCCGCCGTCGCGCTGCGCGATCTCGACGCGCCTGTCACTGCGCGCGCTTCGGCCAAGCCGCGTCGCCGTGGTCGCGGCGCCGTCGCCTACGGTTTGGTCGCACCGGCGTTCACGCTGATGCTGTTGATGCTGCTGGGGCCGCTCGCCGGCGTCATCGCGCTGTCGTTCACCGATTATCAGCTCGGCGCGCCATCGTTCGCCTGGATCGGTCTTGCCAATTATCAGCAGCTGTTCGCCGATCGGGTGTTCTGGATCTCGCTGACCAATACGCTGACCTATGCGGTGATCGTGGTGCCGGGCTCGGTCGCCCTCGGCCTCGGCGTGGCGATGCTGATCGAGAGCGGCACGCATCTCCGTGCCTTCTATCGCACCATCTACTTCCTGCCGGTGATGGCGACCCTGATCGCGATGGCGATCGTGTGGGAGTTCATGCTGCATCCGCAGTTCGGTCTGGTGAACGGGCTGATCAAGATGGTCGGCCTCGCGCCGCATCCGTGGCTGCAGGATCGCGGCACTGCGCTGTACGCGCTCTGTGTGATCGGGATCTGGCAGGCGGTCGGCTTCAACATGGTGTTGTTCCTCGCCGGGCTGATGTCGATCCCGAAGCATCTCTATGACGCCGCCGAGGTCGACGGCGCGGCGAGTGCGTGGTCGCGGTTCCGGCTGGTGACGTGGCCGATGCTCGGGCCGGTGACGTTGTTCGTGGTGGTGATCACCGGCATCCGGTCGTTTCAGGTGTTCGACACTGTGCACGTCCTTACCAAGGGCGGCCCGTCGAAGTCCACCGAGGTGCTGATCCACACCATGTACATGGAAGGCTTCGAGTTTTTCCGCTCCGGCTATGCCGCCGCGGTGACCGTGGTGTTCCTCGGCCTGGTGCTGCTGCTGACCCTGGTGAAGTCGCGGCTCGCCGCCAAGCAGGTGCATTACGCATGAGCGCCGCGCGACGAAGCCTGATCCGCTCGAGCTTTCGCCACGCCGCTCTGATGTGTGGCGCCGTGCTGATGCTGGCGCCGTTCGTCTGGATGCTGTCGACCGCGTCGAAGCCGCCGGACGAAATCTACTCCAGCGATCTGCATCTGATCCCGCGCCATTTCGCGCTATGGGACAATCTCCGCACCGCGTTCGGCAAGGCCGATCTCGGCCGCTTCCTGCTCAACGGCGTGATCGTCACGGTGGCGATCTTCACCTGCCAGGTGCTGATCGCGCTGCCGGCCGCCTATGCGCTGGCTAAGCTACGCTTCCTCGGGCGCAAGGCGCTGTTCGCGCTGGTGCTGTTCGGCATCCTGATTCCGCCGCAGGCGACCGCGATCCCGGTGTTTCTGCTGCTGCATCAGCTCGGCGCGCTCGACAGCTACGCGGCGCTGGTGCTGCCGTTCACCATCTCGGTGTTCGGCATCTTCCTGATGCGGCAATTCTTCATGACCGTGCCGGACGATCTGCTCGACGCCGCGCGGATGGACGGGATGTCGGAATTCGCGATCGTCTGGCGGGTGATGCTGCCGACCGCGATCCCGGCCGTCACGGCGTTCGGCATCTTCTCGGTGGTGGCGCACTGGAACGATTATTTCTGGCCGCTGATCGTGCTCAACAGCCAGCAATATTACACGCCGCCGCTCGCGGTCGCGCATTTCCGCAATGCCGAAGCGGGCACCTCTTACGGCCCGCTGATGGCCGCGGCGCTGGTGATCATCACGCCGCTGGTGATCGCATTCCTGCTGGTGCAGCGCCGCTTCATCGAAGGCATCACGCTGACCGGACTGAAATAACCCGCATCGACCCGAACAGGAGAATTCGCATGATGAAGAGATGGATCGCCGCAGCCGCGCTGTCGCTGGTTGCCGGCTTCGCCCACGCCCAGCAGCAGACCGAAGTGGTGCTGCAGTTCCCGTATCCGGAGCTGTTCACCGAGACCCATAAGCGGATCGCCGAAGAGTTCGCCAAGGTGCATCCGGAGATCAAGGTGACGTTCCGGGCGCCTTACGAGTCGTATGAAGAAGCCACCCAGAAGGTGCTACGCGAGGCGGTGACCAATCAGCTGCCCGACGTCACCTTTCAGGGCCTGAACCGCATCCGCGTTCTGGTCGACAAGAATATCCCGGCGCCGCTCGACGGCTACATCGCGGCCGAGAAGGATTTCGACAAGCAGGGCTTCCATCAGGCGATGTACGACATCGGCGCCGCCAGCGGCAAAGTCTATGCGCTGCCGTTCGCGATCTCGCTGCCGATCGTCTACGTCAATCTCGATCTGGTGAAGCAGGCCGGCGGCGACGTGAACAACCTGCCGACCACCTGGGACGGCCTGTTGGATCTGGCCAAGAAGGTCAAGGCGCTCGGCCCCGACACCAACGGCATCACCTATGCCTGGGACATCACCGGCAACTGGCTGTGGCAGGCGCCGGTGTTCGCCCGCGGCGGCTCGATGCTGAATGCGGATGAAACCAAGGTGGCGTTCGACGGCCCCGAAGGCCAGTTCGCGATGCGCACCATCGCCCGCCTGGTCACCGAAGGCGGCATGCCGAATCTCGACCAGCCGTCGATGCGCGCCACCTTCGCGGCCGGCAAGACCGGCATCCACATCACCTCGACGTCGGACCTGAAGAAGACCACCGACATGATCGGCGGCAAGTTCGCGTTGAAGACCATCGCGTTCCCGGACGTGGTCAAGCCGAACGGCCGTCTGCCAGCCGGCGGCAACGTCGTGCTGATCACCGCCAAGGACAAGGCCAAGCGCGACGCCGCCTGGGAAGTGGTGAAGTTCTGGACCGGCCCGAAGGGCGCGGCGATCATGGCCGAGACCACCGGCTACATGCCGCCCAACAAGGTCGCCAACGACGTCTATCTGAAGGACTTCTACGAGAAGAACCCGAACAACTACACCGCGGTCGGCCAGCTCGGCCTGTTGACCAAATGGTACGCCTTCCCCGGCGACAACGGCCTGAAGATCACCGACGTGATCAAGGACCACCTCAACTCGATCGTCTCCGGCGCGCGCGCCAAGGAGCCGGACGCGGTGCTGGCGGACATGAGCCGCGACGTTCAGGCCCTGCTGCCGAAGACCGTCGGCGCCGCCAAGTAACACGCGGACAAACTCGTGACGGAGTGCATCCTGCGCTCCGTCGCGTCTCGTTTTGGAGCGGGCCATGAAACTGATCCATCTCAGCGACATCCACCTCACCACGCCGGGCGCGACGATCGGCGGACGCAATCCACGGCTGAATTTCGAGAAGGCGCTGACCCATATCCTGCGCGACCATCAAGAAGCCGAGCTGATGGTGATCACCGGCGACCTGTCCGACTGGGGCGACGCCGACGACTATCGCTGGCTGAAAGCGCAGATCGACGCGTTTCCGATTCCGGTGCGGCTGTGCATCGGCAATCACGATTCCCGCGAGACGTTCCTGAGCGTGTTTCCGGACTATGCCGACGAGCACGGCCTGGCGCAGGGCGTGGTCGACACGCCGGCCGGTCGCTGCCTGCTGCTCGATACGGTCGAGGCCGGCACCCATGCTGGGCGCTATTGCGAGACGCGCAGGGCGTGGCTGACCCGGCAGCTCGCCGAGCATCCCGGGCCGTTCCTGCTGTTCATGCATCACAATCCGATGCCGACGCATCTCGGCCCGATGGATCAGATCCGGCTGCTCGACGATGGCGCATTCCGCCAGATCGTCGGCCGGCATCGCGACCGCATCCGCCATATCTTCTTCGGCCATTGCCATCTGCCGCTGGCCGGCTCGGTGGCCGGCGTACCGGTCAGCTCGCTGCGCGGCACCAACCACGCCAGCTATCCGCTGTTCTCCGAGCGCCGGATGCTGAGCGCGTCCGATCTGCCGGAATCCTACGGCGTGGTGTTCTTCGGCGACGACTACGTCACCGTGCACATGGTCGAGTTCGGCTACACCGGCGAGGTCCGGGTCGAGGGCTCGCCCGACTACAACGCCTGGAACAGGGAGACCATGCTGCGATGAAGTTCGTCGTTCTCACTGATACGCATTTCGTCGCCCGCGGCCGCCGCATCTACGGGCTCGATCCGGCCGAACGGCTCAGTGCCGCGGTGGCGCGGATCAACCGCGAGCATCCCGACATCGCCTTCGTGATCGTGACTGGCGATCTGGCGCATTGGGGCGAAGAACCTGCCTACGACAATCTGGCTTCGGTGCTGGCGGGATTGCGCGCGCCGACGATGCTGATGATGGGCAATCACGACAAGCGCGAGGCCTTCGCCAAATTCTTCCCCGGCGTGCCGCGTGCCGCGGGCGGCTTCGTGCAGACCATGCAGGTGTTCGAGGCGGCGACGATCGTCACGCTGGATACGCTGAACGAGGCCGCGCCCGATCATTCCGGGCTGTTGTGCGACGCGCGGCTGGCGTTTCTCGAACACGCGCTGGCGGAGGCGCCCGCCGACCGGCCGCTGCTGCTGTTCCAGCATCACCCGCCGTTCGACACCGGGCTGCGCTACATGGATACGATCCGGCTCGCCAATCCGGATGCGGAGTGGGAGGTGATCGCCCGCACCCGCAAGCCGGACTATCTGTTCATGGGGCATCTGCACCGGCCGATTTCCGGGGCGTGGCGCGGCATCCCGTATCACATCCAGCGCGGGCTGGCGCATCAGGTCGCGTTCGATCTGGTGGCCGAGGGCCACATTCCCGGTTCGCACGAGCCGCCGGACTACGCCCATGTCAGCGTTGAGGCGGATCGCATCGTCATCCACCAGTGCTCGTTCATGTATGACGGGCCGCTGTTCTCGCTGCACGACAGCGTCGCGCTGCACCGCGTCTCGTTCTGACGCGCCTCAGCGGGCTCCGAGCCGCCGCTGCTGTGATGCACCGGCGGCTGCGGAGCCGACGCACAGCAGCGTGTCGCCGGGCTGCAGCACGACGTCGTCTGCGGGCGTCTCGATTGTGCTGTCGCCTCGGATCAGCCGCAGCACGATCGCCCGCCGCCGCAGCGGGTGCGCGGCGTCGTGGTGCTCCGGATCGACGCACAGTCCGGCCACCGTCAGCGGCTGTCTTGGCGCGCCGTGGCTGCCCACGAAGTTCGGTGCATGGTCGGCGTCGAGGTCCGTGCTCCAGAACTGCGGCGTCTCGTTGCCGAGCGCGGCGCGCAGCCGCTCCGACAGCGTGAACGCCCAGAACGCATCCTGGTGACGTGCGGCTTCGAGAAAGTCCGCCAAGAGCGGCGTGCGCAGCGCGGCCAGACACTGATTGGCGATGATCTCGCTCGGCACCATGGTGATGTCGGCGCCGAGCTTGGCGAACAGCATCCGGCTGGAGCGCTGGTTCTGCCGGGCGATCACGAAGATCTCGGGCTTGAGCCGCCGCGCTGCCAGCGCGATGGCCAGATTCTCGGCATCGTCGTCGGTGCCGGCCACGATGCCCGACGCATGGCCGATGCCGGCTTCGTGCAGCGCCGCGACGTCGGCGCCGCGGCCGTGGACGGCGTGATGACCATCGACCCGTGAGCCGACTGGATCGATCACCGCCGCGGTGAAGCCGCCGCGCTGCACGGCGGCCACGACTTCGCGGCCGAACCGGCCGTAGCCGCAGACTATCCAATGGCCCGGCGCTGCCGGCATCCGCGCCGGCGCGCTCGGAAACAGATAGGCGCCGGGTGCGCTGGTCAGCCAAGCGATCAGCCGATAGACGTCCGGCGCCCGCATCGCCAGCGTCAGGTGGTCGGCAAACTCGCGGAACGGATTGATCACCCGGTGGGTGCCGAGCGAACTCATCGACGCCGCGGTCGCTTGTGTGTCGGCGCGGCCGATCACCGGCAGGCCCGGCCGCAGAATCGACGCCGCGATCGCGACCGCGAGGTTGACCTCGTCGTCGTTGCACAGCGTCAGCACGCCGCTACATTCGGGCTTCATCAGGCCGGCGGCGGTCAGGATTTCGGGCGAACGGGCATCGGCGACTAGGGCCGGGGCTTTGCCGTTCAGCCCCTCAATCTCGAGCTGCTGCACCGAGCGTTCGTCCTTGTCGATCGCGATCAGCCGGCAGCCGAGCTGGCGCAGCGCGTGCACCACCGTCATGCCGGTGTCGCCGAGCCCGCACACCAGATAGAACGGCTGATCGAGCTTCTCGACCGCGCGGCGAAACCTGCGGTCGACCAACGCCTGCTGAAACGCCTTCTCCTGAACCAGGCTGAGCAGCGAACCCAGTAGCCACGCCCAGCCGATCACCGACAGATAGATGATGATGGTGACGAAGACGCGCTGCTTGTCGGTGAACGGATGCGGCAGTTCGCCGAAGCCGATCGTCGTTGCCGTGTAGGTGACGAAGTAGAACGCCTCGAACAGCGTCATCCGCCACGGGCGTCCATCGGCATCGATCCCCGGGATCAGCATTAGGCCGAGCGTCGACAGGGTAAACACCAGCGCCAGCAGGATCAGCGGCGGGCGCAGCCGCGACAGCCCGAGGCGGACGATGCTACGCATCGCCGTGCTCCGCCTCGGGGGCGAGGGTGAAGTAGAACGTCGAGCCTTCGCCGGGGCGGGACTGCACCCAGATCCGCCCGCCGTGATGCGCCACGATCCGGCGCGTCATCGCGAGGCCAGCGCCAGCGCCGTCGGACCGTTGCTCAGGCTGATCGACGCGGTGAAACATCTGGAAGATCAATTGCTGGTCGGCGTCGGCGATCCCGACGCCGTTGTCGCGCACATAGTAGCGCGGCGGCGGGCCGGCCTCGACGCCGATTTCGATCCAGCGTTCCGACTTGTTGTTGTAGCGGATCGCATTGCCGATCAGATTGGTGAACACTTCACCGATCCATTCGCGGTGGCCCTGCGCCGTCCCGAGCCGCATCGGCCGACGCACGTCGATGCGGTCTTCGGCGATCCGGCGTGCGAACGGCGCCAGGGCGTCATCAAGCACGGCGTCGAGGTCGACCGTCTCGGAGGCTGCTTCGCTGCCGCCTCGGCTGCGGTCGAGCAGCGCATCGACCAGCGAGTCCATCCGCTGCGTCAGTTTCAGGATGGTGGCGACCTGCTGGCGCCCTTCCTCATCCAGCACCTCGCCCTGGCGACGGCGCAGCGAGGTGGTGAGATGGTGGATGCCGCGCAGATGCTCCTTGAGTTCGGCGGAGGCGACATCGGTGTAGCGGCTGAGCTCAGAATGCGATGCATCCAGCGCCCGATTGATCCGCTCGATCCGTCCCTTGCGGGTCGCGACGATCTCGGCGATGGCGGTGGCGAGCCGTGTGGCGGCATCCTTGTCGTCGTCGCGCCACGGCACCGCGCGGCCCTGCACGCTCTCCTTCCACAGCGCAAAGGAGTTGCGCGGCCGCAGCCGCTGCATCCCGTCCGCCTCGCTGATCTCGACCGGCTTGCGCGGGTCGCCGGCCCATTGCACGTCCTCGATCTGCTCGGGCCGCAGCCAGGCGATCAGCATCGGCTGATCGGGCAGCGGTCGCACTGCCAGCACACCGCTCGCCTGGTTGGCGACGGCTTGCGCGGCGGAATCGATGCCCGGCAGGCGATCAGTGGCGAACACCGGCGCGGCGTGATCGAGCAGCCAGTTTGTCAGTTCGCGCAGCGGCCCGGGGGCTGGCGTGTCGCCGCGGGTTGCTAAGTCGCCGCCGGACAGCACCACAACGCCGCCGGCATCGACCATCGCATTCAGCAAATCGAGCGAGCCCGAGGTGCGTAACGCAGCACCGACGTCGGCCTCGTTGGTCAGCAGGCGGGTGAGTTCATCCGCGGCTGCCTTGCGGGCGCTGATCCGTTCGAACTGCTCGGCATCTTCCTTGGCCGACATCAGCAGCGACAGCGTGTGGGCGAGAAATTCCGCCGCCATCCGCATCTGGTGCGAGATGTGGCGGGGAGCCGCATGATGCATCGCCGAGATCAGGCCCCAAAGCCGGCCTTCCTTCACCAGCGGCATCACCAGCGTCGATTGCACGCCCATGTTCTTCAGATAGCCGGTGTACATCACCGAGACGCTGCGCAGGCTCGCAAAGCTCATGTCGACCGGTCCGGTGACCAGCGGTGAGTTGGCGGCGAGCAGCGGCACCGGCGTGTAGCCGACATCCGGCAGGTGCCGCACCCAGCTCAGTGCGAACAGCCGCCGCGCCGGTGCCGGGATGTCGGTCGCCGGATAATGCAGCCCGAGATATGGTTCGAGATCCTCGCGTCTCGCTTCGGCGATCACCTGGCCGCTGCCGTCTTCGGCAAAGCGATAGGCCATCACCCGGTCGTAGCCGGTGAAGGCGCGAATCCGCTCGACGGCGAGATCGAAGAACGGTTGCACGCCTTCGGTGGCCTGCAGTGCCGCGAGGTCGGCGCGGACTTCGGAATACAGGTTCGAAGCGGTGCCGGCGGCTTCCGGTTCGGCTTTCTCGAATTCGAGGATGATCAGCCCGCCGCAGCGATGGGCGAACAGATGCCAGCCCTGGTCCGAGCCGAGGAAGGACTCCCGCGCGATGTTGACCGGTCCGCTGTCGAGCGGCATCCGGTGCAGCGAGCCGATCAGCTCGCGCCAGCCCGGCCCGAGCACGGAAACGATCGGGGCGCCGATCACCGCTTCCGGCGGCTTGCCGATGAACGCCGCGCAATTGGCGCTGGCATGCAGCACGCGATCGGACTGCTCGTCGACCGTGAGCATTGCGCCGTGCGGCTGGATCGCTTCCGGATATTGCACCAGTTCGCGGTCGCAGCTCGACAGATCGACGTTCCTGGCGGTGACGATGCCGCCGCTGTCGGCCTCACCCATCACGTCCTCGCTCGGCCTCCCGCCATCCGCTCAAGCATCGCTCGACGACACAGCTTGTGATGGTGCCGTGGCGGATGCTTTGACCCGGATCAGCGAGGCGGCAGGTTTCGCGCAGCTTCCAGATGCGGCGTCAGCAGGTCAACCACCACCCGGCGCTTGTCGCGCATGATCTCCGGCTCGCCCATCTGGCCGACTTCGTGCAGCCAGGTGCCGCACCATTGAAACGGCCCGTCATAGGTGGCGAGACCTTCCCGGTACGGCACGAAGCGCGACGGCGATTGCTGCAGCTTGGCGAGGTTGAGCTTGCTGTACAGCGGCCCCCAATTGCCGCCGCCGGTATCGAGGCCGAGGAACCAGTCCTGGCCGAAGTCGAGCGGCAGGTCGCGCACCGCGGAGAACCGCATCATGGTGAAGCCGGCCCACAGAAACCATCGCTCGCTCGGCGGCTCGGTGGTGCGGACGTAGCCATAGACGTCCTGGGTGGCGAGCGGCGCGAACGGATCGTCCGGGGCGGTCGGAAACAGATCGTGGTCGAGCAGGCCGAACAGCTCAGGCGCGCCCGGCCGGATGATGTTGTGCCAGATCCAGTTCAGCACGATGCCATGCGAGCGACTGCTCTTCTGCCACGGATTATCGGGCGCGCGCAGATAGGGGACGCCGTGAGTCTTAGCAATCCGTTCGATCTCGGCGGCGCGGTCGTCGTCGGGCGAATTGTCGACCACGATGTAGATGGCATCGGGCACGAACAGCCGGATCAGCGGTATCTGCAGGTCGATCGCCTGCGGGTCCTGATACGCCACCGTGAACAGCGCGCGCCGGCCGGTGATCATCTTCGCCACCGCGGCGGGATCTCCCACCTTGGCGGGTTGCTGCCGATACCGCCGGTCGATCCGATTATACCGCGCGGTCTTCAGGCCCTGCGACAGCGGGCGCAGCCGCTTCCAGTCGGCGAGGGTGTAGTCGGAGAGCTTCTTCGGCACGGCTAAGTCTCTGTTCTGGCGGGGGTGGCGCGCCCGCTGTCCTCAGCAGCTTCGCTCCGCCGAGGCAAGTCCGGATACGCGGCTTGCGCCGCTCACGGGTTCGCCGCCAGCTTGAGCAGGTAGCCGCCGTAATTGCTCTTGGCGAGCGGCTGCGCCAGACGTTCGAGCTGGCGCGTATCGATCCATCCGAACCGGAAGGCGATCTCCTCGGGGCAGCAGATCTTGAAGCCCTGGCGCTTCTCGAGCACGCGCACGAACTCGCTGGCGTCGAGCAGGCTATCGGGCGTGCCGGTGTCGAGCCAGGCGAACCCCCGGCCCATCTTCTCGACCCGCAGCTTGCCGCGTTCCAAGTAGGCACGATTGACGTCGGTGATCTCGAGCTCGCCGCGTGCGGAGGGCTTCAGGTTCGCTGCGATATCGACGACGTCCTGGTCGTAGAAATAAAGCCCCGTGACTGCCCAGTTCGAGCGCGGCCGTGTCGGTTTCTCCTCGATCGAACGCGCGACCTGATCGGAATCGAATTCGACGACGCCATAACGCTCCGGATCGCTGACCTGATAGGCGAACACCGTGGCGCCCTCCGGATGCTGGGCGGCGTTCTGCAGCAGAGGGATCAGGTCGTGGCCGTAGAACAAATTGTCGCCGAGCACCAAGGCGGAGGGCTGGCCGGCCACGAAATCGGCGCCGATGACGAACGCCTGCGCCAGCCCTTCGGGCTTCGGCTGTTCGGCATAGCTGAACGACATGCCCCACGAGGCGCCGTCGCCGAGCAGTTGCTGGAATCGCGGCAGATCGGCCGGCGTCGAGATTACCAGGATGTCGCGGATGCCGGCCATCATCAGCGTGGCCAGCGGATAATAGATCAGCGGCTTGTCGTAGATCGACATCAGTTGCTTCGACACCGCGGCCGTCATCGGATGCAGCCTTGTTCCGCTGCCACCGGCCAGAATGATACCTTTGGTGATCATGTCAGTTCGCGTCCCGCGCTAGCAGCCGCTCGATACACGGCTGCAGCGATTGCCGCCAGTGCGGCAGGCGAATGCCGTGAGCGGCGGCGAGCGCCGAGCCGTCGAGCCTGGAATTCGCCGGCCGCCTGGCGGGGGTCGGATACTCCGTGGTCGGAATCGGGATCACTTTCGCGGACGGTCCGCCGGCTGCTCGTGATGCGGCGAAAATCGCTTCGGCGAACTCGGCCCAGGTGGCGGTCCCGTCCGCAGTCATGTGGAAGATGCCGCGCAAATCGGAACGGGTTGGCTCCGCCAGCAGATTCCGGACGACGCCCAGCACCCCGTCGGCGATATCGAGCGCGCTGGTCGGGGAGCCGACCTGATCGCAGACCACCCGCACCTCATCGCGCTGCCGGGCCAGGGCCAGCATGGTGCGGACGAAATTCTTACCGAACGGGCCATATACCCAGGAGGTCCGCAACACCGCGTAATCAGCAGCTGCTTCTGCCACGGCACGCTCGCCGGCGAGCTTGCTGGCGCCATAGACGCTGAGCGGGTTGGTCGGATCGGTTTCGCGATACGGTCGCTCGCCGGTGCCGTCGAACACGTAGTCGGTCGATAGCTGCACAATTGGCACACGGAGTTTTGCGGCCGCGCGAGCGACGGCGCCTGCGCCCTCGGCGTTGATCGCATAAGCGAGGTCGGGCTCGCTTTCGGCCTGATCAACGGCCGTGTAGGCAGCGGCGTTGACCACCGCCTCCGGCTCGAGTGCGATCAATGCTGTTTCGATCTCGCTCGGGCGCGTCAGGTCAATCTCCGGCCGGGCCAGCAGGATGATCTCGGCATTTGTGCCTGCAGCGCGCTTGTGGAGCGCCTGCGCGACCTGACCGTGACGACCGGTGACGACGATCCGCATCGCGCTACTCGAAGTAGTTTGGCAGTGATGCGAAAGGTGGCAATTTCAGATCCTTGTCCGACAGCACGGCCTGATCGGCAGAGACAGGCCAACGCACGGCGAGATCGGGATCGTTCCAGGCGATGCCGAGATCATGCGGCGGCGAATAGTAGTTGGTCACCTTGTAGGCTACCACCGTGTCGGGCTCGAGCGTGCAGAAGCCGTGGGCGAAGCCGATCGGAATCAGCAACTGCTTGCCGTCCTCGGCGGACAATTCCTCGGCGACCCACCGGCCATAGGTCGGCGATGAACGGCGCAAATCGACTGCAACGTCCAGGATGCGGCCCTTCGCAACGCGCACCAGTTTGTCCTGCGCAAACGGCGCGCTCTGGAAATGCAGCCCGCGAACGGTGCCGACTGCCGCCGAAATCGATTGGTTGTCCTGGACGAATTCGAGCGCAATGCCGTGATCGACGAAGCGCTGCCTGTTGTAGGTTTCGGAAAACGTACCCCGCGAATCCGCGAATGCTCTCGGCGTGATAATCTTCACCGCCTCGATCGCGGTGGACGTCACTTTCAGCATGACCCTGTTGTTGCTCCGTTCGCCGTTAGACCGCCACGCCGAGGCGCTCGCCGCGGTACACGCCTGAACGGACCCGCTCCCACCACGTCCGATTGTCGAGATACCACTGCACGGTCTGACGCAGGCCGTCGTCGAATGTGTAGCGCGCACGCCATCCGAGCTCGCGCTCGACCTTGCTGGCATCGATCGCGTAGCGGGCGTCGTGACCGGGGCGGTCGGTGACGAAGCTGATCAGCTTTGCCCGTGATCCGATCGCCGCATCGGGTGCGAGTTCATCGAGCAGGCCGCAGATCGCCTGCACGACTTCGAGGTTGGTGCGCTCGTTGCGTCCGCCGATATTGTAGCTTTCGCCGATCTCGCCCCGCTCGGCGGCGAGCAGCAGCGCATCGGCGTGATCCTCGACGTGCAGCCAGTCGCGAATGTTGGCGCCCGTGCCGTACACCGGGATCGCTTCGCCGTGCAGCGCCTTGATGATCGCCAGCGGGATCAGCTTTTCGGGGAAGTGATAGGGGCCGTAATTGTTGGAACAGTTGGTGATCACCACCGGCAGGCCGTAGGTGTGGTGCCAGGCCCGCACCAGATGGTCCGACCCCGCCTTCGAGGCGGAGTAGGGCGATTTCGGCTGATACGGCGTGTCTTCCCGGAACAGCCCTTCGGCACCAAGCGAGCCGAACACCTCGTCGGTGGAGATGTGGTGAAAGCGGAAGCCGGACTTGCGGGCCGGCGGCAGGGAACGCCAATGCGCTAGCGCCGCCTGCAGCAGCGAATAGGTGCCGACGATGTTGGTCTGGATGAAGTCGCCAGGACCGTCGATCGAGCGGTCGACATGGCTCTCCGCGGCAAGATGCATCACCACATCGGGCGAAAATTCCTCGAACAGCAGCCGCATGGTGCCCTGTTCGACGATGTCTGCACGGACGAACCGGAAGCGCGGATCGTCCGACACCGGCACCAGCGAGTCGAGATTGCCCGCATAGGTCAGCTTGTCGACCACCAGCACCTCGTGCGGGGTGGTCCCGATCAGCCGCCGGACCACCGCAGAGCCGATGAAGCCGGCTCCGCCGGTGACGAGAAAACGCTTTGTCATCAATATCCTGGAGCGTCGTTGCGGGCGCAATCTAGCCTTGGACCAGATCCTTGTCATTGGCCGGTTTGGTCAGCAGATCCGCCTGAGGCGGCTTCCGATCCCTACCGCCCGGGTTTCTGTTCACACCTTCACCGCGAGCTGGTCACCGACGCCCGTTCCCTACCCAGGAGCTTCTGTCTGTTGCGGCACGGTATGTTCACGGAAAAGTTGCCGATTTCATGGTTCCGACCGCCTATCTGATGCAAATCCGTCGCATTCGTGATTGACAATTTCTGCATTGCGATAGACTAAAGTTTGTAGTGCCACGCCCCTCGCTGCGGGGCCGCCGCGGGAGCCGCGAATGTTCCCGTTCAGATGGCAGCGGTCCAGGCAGAGGAGCAGCGCCTTGAGTTTCCTGAAGAAAGCCTTCTACCAAATCCCCGTCATCGGCTGGCTGGTGAAGGATGCCGCGCACGGCAGCCCGGAGGCGCCGTACTTCTTCCTGTTCAATGCCGTCGTGGTCGGCGCCGCGTTGATCTACACCTTCGGCTATCCGCTGGTGATCACCGTCGCTGTGGCCGGTGCGTTCGCCGGGATCGCCGGCCTGGTGGTGCTGACCGCTGGCGATGCTTTCGACAAGCGCGCCAAGCAGCCCGCAACCGACGTCCGCCGCGCCAAGACGGCGACGGTTCGGCCGCTCAAGAAGGCTGCCTGATCGGCATATTGTCTCACCGGCGGCTTTCGTCGGAGCAGCTTCCGAAATTCAAAAAACCCGGCAGGTCCAACCTGCCGGGTTTTTTCATGGTCGCATCTGTCGGTTCAGGTCTGCCCTTGCGAGGTTTACGCGGCCTCGTCGCGGTAGTGATACCAGCGATACAGCATGCGCTGGCCGATCCGGCGGAACGGCGAGAAGGTGTGGGTCGGCAGCGGCGAGGTGAAGATCGGCAGATCCTGGCCCTTGAAGCGCTGTCCGGCGATCATCTGCGCCATCCGGCGCCCGGCCTGGGCCGAATACGACACGCCGTTGCCGCCATAGCCGAGTGCGTAGACCAGCTTCTGCGCCGGATCGGGCTGGAAGATACGCGGCATCATGTCGTGGCTGACGTCGACCCAGCCCCACCACGAGTAATCAATCTCGATGCCTTGCAGCGTCGGGAATTTGCGATGCAGGCCGTCGATCAGGAGCTGCAGGTGCTTGGGATGATCGGCGTCGGCGCCGGTGATCGACGAGCGGCTGCCGATCTGGATGCGGTTGTCCGGCAGCAGCCGGTAGTAATAACGCAGCGTGCGGGTATCGGTCAGCACCAGCTTGGTCTTGAAGCCGGTGGCTTCGAGCTCGGCCGGAGTCAGCGGTCGGGTGACAATCGAGTTCGACAGGATCGGCATGCAGCGGCCGCGCAGCAGCGGCGTCAGCCCTGGCGCCGTGTAGGCGCCGGTGGCGATGCCGACCGCGCGCGCTTTCACGGTGCCGCCCGGAGTGCGGAGATAGAACGCGCCGCCGCGGTGTTCGATCTCGATCACCGGACTGCCCGGATGCACGGTGGCGCCGAGGTCGCGGGCCATCTGCTGATAGCCGAAGGCGAGCTTGGCCGGATGCACACCGGTGCCGCGGGGCTCCAGCGTCGCGCCGACCGCCTCGGCCTCGTTGACGTAGTCGCGGCGCAGTTCCTCGGCGGAGATCACCTTGGTGGGCTCACCGAACACCTCACTCAGCACCTTGGCTTCAGCCGCGATCTTCTCGAAGTTGCGGGGACGATGCGCAATGTAGAGATGGCCGCCGCGCTGCGGTTCGCTGTCGATCGGGCTCTGGCGGATCAGCTCTTCGAACGTCTCGAAGCCGTCGCTGACTTCGGCGTGCAGCTTCAGAGCGATATCGCGGCCCCAACGCTCGATCCATTGCGAGCGCGTTAATCGGCCGGCGGCATTCTGGCCCTGGCCACCGTTGCGCGTGCTGCAGCCCCAGGCGACGCGATTGGCTTCGAGCACCGCGGCCTTGATGCCATGTTCACGTGCGAGGAATACGGCGGACGCCAGGCCGGTGAAGCCGGAACCGACGATCGCCACATCGACATCGGTGTCACGGCTGATCGGGCCGTCGTCTTCCGGCAGCGGACCGCAGGTCGCGGTCCAGTAGGTCGGCGCGTAGTCGCGGTTGCGGCCGGGGCCTTCACTCACCAGCGGGTCGTAATGCGGATCGTAGGCGGCGAGCGGCGGAGTCTTCACGGGCTTGTTCATGCCGATGCCCCCGCGGCCGGCAGCACTGGGCGATCCTTGCGGAAAGCGCTCTTGCTGAAGATCTTGTCGCCGCGGAAGCCGAACAGATCGACGCCCTCGGCCTCGATCTTGCCGCCCTCCTTGGTGGTGGCGCGGAAGATCCACTCGGAGATGCCGCGATCGCCGAACACGGTGTGGCGGGTGCACTCCCAGCTCACATCCGGAAACGTCGTGAAGGTCGTCTCAAACGCAGCGCGGACATCGGCGGTGCCGACGATGCGGCGACCGCAAGCCTCGGGTCCGGCCGCGGCATCGAACACGATGTCGTCGGTCATCGCGGTCATCACCGCAGCGCCGTCGTGGCGGTTGAACGCGTCGAAGAGCTGATGCAGCGTCTGCAATCGCTGAGTATCGAGATCGGACATGTCGATTCCATCGTGGTGGGCGCGCGAGCGTTTCCATGATTGATGCGGACCCGCCGGCAGCTTCGTGCAAAGCGTGTCACGAGCCGCCGCAGGTGCCTTAGAACCAGATGGCGCGGTCTCGGCGGACCAGACGCGAAGCGCTGGCGTCTGGCCCAATGGCTTGGAGCGCGCTGGACCTTCGCGGCGGACGGCGGATCGCCAAGGTGATGCGATGATCAACATCGCCACCCGCATCAATCCCGCCATCGCCCCCGCCGTGACGGAGGTGATCTCACAACTTCAAGCCCGTCACCTGATCGGCAACACGCTGGTGCCGTCCGTCAGCGGTGCCACGCTCGACGTCATCGATCCTGCAACCGGGCAAGTGATCGGCAAGGCGCCGGCCGCGACCGGCGCCGATGTCGCGCGCGCGGTGGAAGCGGCATCGGCAGCATTTCCGGGATGGGCAGCGACGCCGGCGCGGCAGCGCGGCAAGCTGATAGCGGCTGCGGCGAGCGCAATCGCTGAGCGGAGCGAGGTGATCGCCACCGTGCTGGCGCTGGAAACCGGCAAGGCGATCCGCACCGAGTGCCGCGGCGAGGTTGCGACCGCGATCGATATCACCACGATGTATGCAGGCCTCGCGTCGGAGCTGAAGGGCGAGACGCTGCCGTTCGATCCGCAGATCCTCACTTACACCAGCCGCGAGCCGCTCGGCGTCGTCGCCGCGATCCTGCCGTGGAACGTGCCGCTGGTGCTGATGATGTTGAAGATTGCCCCGGCGCTGGTGGCGGGCAACACTGTGGTGGTGAAAGCCTCCGAAGAAGCGCCCTATGCGACCATCGAAATGGCCCGGCTAATGGCGAAGTTGCTGCCGGACGGCGTGCTCAACGTGATCTGCGGCACCGGCCGCGACTGCGGCGCGGCGCTGGTCGAGCATCCGGCCGTCGCCAAGGTGACGTTCACCGGCTCGCAGGCCGTCGGCGAGCTGATCTATCAGATGGCGGCGAAGAAGATCATTCCGGTTAGCCTGGAACTCGGCGGCAAGAGCCCGATGATCGTCTATCCCGACGCCGACATGGCGCGGGTCGTCGCCGGCGCGATCGCCGGGATGCGGTTCACCCGCCAGGGCCAGAGCTGCACCGCAGCGAGCCGGATCTACGTCCACGCCTCGCTGATCGACGCTTTCGTGGCGGCGTTGCGCGAGGCGGTCAGCAAGCTGAAGATCGGCGATCCGCTGGATGAAGCGACCGACATTGGCACCGTGATCTCGCAGCGGCAGAAGGCCAAGGTCGAATCCTATATCGATCTCGGCGCGCGCACCGCCGGCGCCAAGGTCGACCGCTGCGGCGAGCTGCCCGGTGCGGCACATCTGAAGGACGGTCTGTTCCTGCAGCCGACCATCATCACCGGCGTGCCGGAGGATTCGCCGCTGATGCGCGAGGAGATCTTCGGGCCGGTGGTCTGCGTGCAGCCTTGGGACGACGAGGACGATGTCATCGCGCGCGCCAACGACAGCGACTTCGGCCTCGCCGCGACGGTGTGGACCAATGATCTGCGCAGTGCGCTGCGCACCGTGCAGCGGCTCGATGCCGGCTACGTTCAGGTCAACCAGAACCTCACCATCCAGCCGAACCTGAGCTACGGGGGCTTCCGCAAGTCGGGCCTCGGCAAGGAAGCATCGCTGGAGGCGATGCTCGAGCACTTCACCAAGAAGAAGACCGTCGTCATCGATATGCGGTGACGACGGCGATGCACGAGCTGATCGCCGAGGCATCCGCGAGCTTCCTGTCGACGCTACCATCGCCGATGGCAATCGCCGGCGTGCTGAGCGCAGTGCTGGCGGCGGCTCTGTTGCGCGGCTTCACCGGGTTCGGCTTTGCCCTCGCGGCGGTGCCGCTGATGGGCATGTTCATGGCACCGGCCAAAGCCGTGCCGGTGGCCGTGTTGCTACAACTACTCGGCGGCCTGAACGATCTTCGCCGCAATCATCGTGATGCCCACTGGGCGTCGCTGCGCTGGCTGATCGTCGGCGCGGTGATTGGTTCACCGCTCGGGGCGCTGGCGCTCAGCGTCGCTCCCGCACCAGTGGCGCGGATCGTGATCGCCACTATCACGGCCGCGGCGGTGGTCGTGCTTGGCCGCGGCTTCGCCATTGAGGCGATCCCATCGCGGCCGGTCACGACCGGCGTCGGCGTGCTGTGCGGCCTGTTCAACGGCCTTGCCGCGATGCCGAGTCCGCCGGCGATCGTCTACTACATGTCGGGGCCGTTTCCCGCTGTGGTGGTGCGCGCGTCGCTATTGGTGTTCTTCCTCGCCACGTCGATCGCCGGTTTCACCAGCATCGCGCTGGTGGGTCTGGCAACCGTGAATGTGCTGTGGTTGGCCGCGATGGCGTTGCCGGTGATGATGCTCGGCACCTGGATCGGCGAGCAGGGCTTCCGCCGCGGCAGTGAGAGGCTGCACCGCCACGTCTCGATCGCCAGCCTCGGCGGCGTCGCGCTGCTCAGCGCCGCGAAGGGAATCTCCGAGCTGATGTGAGGGCGCCGCTTCCCCGTCATTGCGAGGAGCGTAGCGACGAAGCAATCCAGCTCTTTGCTTGGACCTCTGGATTGCTTCGCTTCGCTCGCAATGACGGCGGTGTCCTTAGCCCTCGAGCTGCTTCGCCAGCACCTTGCCGAGCCGCTCGATGCCGACCTCGATGCGGTCGGTGCGGATCGAGGAGAAACCTAGCCGGAAGCAGTGCCGGCTCGCGGTCTCGTCCATCGAGAACACGGCGCCGGGTTCGATCACGACGCCCTGTTCGAGCGCAGCTTCGGCCAGCGCGGTGGCGTCGATCGAGGTCGGGCAGGTCACCCAGAAATTGGTCGAGCCGGGACCGCGCGAGAAGCTGCAGCTTGGCAGATGCTTCGGCAGCAGCTGGTCGAGCAGCTTGGCGCGTTCCAGCAGCACACGACCGACCTGGGCGAGATGCGCCCGGTAGTGGCCGAGGCCGATGAACAGCGCGGCGACGCGCTGATTGTTGAGCGGCGGATGCCGCAGCATCAGCCGGCGCAGCGCGCGCAGTTCGCGGATCACCGGGGCGGGCGCGACGACGTAGCCCAGCCGCAAACCGGGGGCCAGCGCCTTCGACAGGCTGCCGACATAGAGCACGTTGCTGGCGCGATCGAGGCTCTTCAGCGGCGGCAGCGTCGCCGTCTCCGGCATCAGCTCGCCTTCGTAATCGTCTTCTACCACTACCACGTCGCCGGCCGCGGCGGCTTTCAAAAGCTCGACGCGGCGGGGCAGCGGCATCGTCACGGCGGTGGGGCACTGATGACTGGCGGTGACATAGGCCAGCGCGCAGCTCTGGAAAGCCGCGTCTGGCACAAGCCCCTCGCCATCGACGGAAAGCGGCACCACGTTAGGCGTCAGCATCCGGAAGATATTGCGGGCGTCTGGATAGCCCGGCTCTTCGATGCCGACCTTGGTCTGGCCGTTGATGAACAGCGTCGCGATCAGATACAGTGCGTGCTGAGCGCCGATCGTCATCATGATCTCGTCGGCGCGGGCGTGGATGCCGCGGCGCGGCAGCACCTGTAGCTGCAACTGCTCGATCAGTGCCGGATCGTCACCGTCGATCAGGTCGCGGGCCCAGTTGTTGATTTCCGGAACGCTCAGTGCCGCCCGGGCGCTTTCGCGCCAGTCGTTGGTCGGAAAAAGGCTTGGATCGAACTGACCGAAGATGAACGGGTAGGGATGCGTCTGCCAGTCGAGCGGCTTGACGATGTTGCGATGCGCCGACGGCCTCACCGCGAACCGATCGGCCCAGTGTTCGTCGCCGCGGCTGGTGACCTCGGCGAGGCCGGGCGTTTCGGTGGCGAATTTCTTCGGCAGGCCGGCGACGAAGTAACCGCTGCGCTGCCGTGAAACCAGAAAGTTCTGATCGACGAGCTGCTCGTAAGCGATCACCACGGTGTTACGTGACACCTTGAGCACGGTGGCGAGATCGCGGCTGGACGGCATCTTCATGCCGAGCGGCAGCCGGCCATCCTCGATCGCCGTCACGATGATCTGGCGAATCTGCAATTGCAGAAAAGAGCCGCCACGGTTGAGGCCGCGAAACAACGCGCCCCAGAATAACTCGTCTTTGCCTAATGCGGCGGCATCTGAAGAGGCAATTGCACCGCCGTTAGGCGTGCGTGCCACAGTGGACTCCCGGAATGTGAGCTGTGCTAGCTTTCCCAAGACGCGATACCCTGACTGACACGACGACGCGAAACGGCTGTCATTGCGAGAATGAAGCTTTTACAAACCGTCTGCAAGAAGCGAGCCATGGGAGGCGGCAGCTGGCGCATAGCCCTGGCTCCATTCGTGCTCGGCATCTGGCGCTAGTGCCACGGGGACGATCGCTTCACGCTCGCAATCGCAAGCCTGGAGACTAAGCGTGCCGTCTGACACCGTGGTTTATTCCGCCCGCAAGATTATCACCATGAACCCGTCGCGGCCGAGCGCGACGCATGTTGCGGTGCGAGACGGGCGGATCGTTGCGACCGGTAGTGCCGACGAGCTGATGGTAAGCGGTGCGCGGCTCGATATCCGCTTCGCCGACAAGGTGCTGATGCCCGGCTTCGTCGAAGGCCACAGCCACATCATGGAAGGCCTGATGTGGAAGCAGCCTTATGTGGGCGCGTTCGACCGCCGTTCGCCGGAAGGCAAAGTAGTGGCCGGTGTGCCGGACATCGAGGCGATCGTGACGCGGCTGCAGCAGGCCGAAGCTGCGCTGCCCGACGATGGTTCGCCGCTCTACGCCTGGGGCTTCGATCCGCTGCATATCGGCGGCAAGATGCTGAGCCGGCAGGATCTCGACCGGGTGTCGACCAAGCGTCCGGTCCTCGTCGTCCACGCCTCGTTCCATATCAACAACGTCAACACGCTGACGCTCGAGCGCGCCGAGCTGCTGCATGCCACCAACATATCGGGCGTCGTCGCCGGCGCCGACGGCCTGGCGAGCGGCGAGCTGCAGGGCATTCCGGCGCGGATGCGGCTGTTCCGGGCGCTCGGCCACAATCCGCTCGCTGGTGCCATCACCGAGGCGGACGTGCGGCGCTATGCGGCGTCGTGCTGCGTGCAGGGCGTCACCACGATTACCGACCTGCATAACGATCTCGCCGATCCGACCATCGAGGTCTATCGCGCCGCGACCAGTCAGGCCGATTTCGGCGTTCGCTTGGTGCCGGCACTGGCCGCGGTCTCGCACACGCCCGAACAGGCGATCGCCAAGTTGGAAACGCTGCGCGGCCACGCCAGCGACAAGCTGCATTACGGCATCGTCAAGCTGGTGGTCGATGGCTCGATCCAGGGCTTCACCGCGCGGCTGCGCTGGCCCGGCTATCACAACGGTGCTGCCAACGGCCTGTGGTACATCGCGCCCGAAGAGCTGCCGCGGCTGGTCGAAGCGTATCACCGCGCCGGCGTGCAGCTTCACATCCACACCAACGGCGACGAGGCCACCGAAGTGGCGCTCGATGCGATCGAGGCCGCGCAGACCGTCGCGCCTCGTCCCGATCATCGCCACACCTTGCAGCACTGCCAGATGGCCAGCGCCGCGCAGTTCCGGCGGATGAAGAATCTCGGCGTTTGCGCCAATCTGTTCGCCAACCACCTGTACTACTGGGGCGACGCGCACTATGAGCTGACGATGGGGCCGGAGCGGGCGGCGCGGCTCGACGCGACCGGGACCGCGCAGCGGATCGGGGTGCCGTTCGCGATCCACTCCGACGCACCGGTGACGCCGCTGGCGCCGCTGTTCACCGCATGGTGTGCGGTCAATCGCGTGTCGTCGAGCGGGCGTGTGCTGGGCAGGAATACCGAAGCACTCACCACCGAGCAGGCGCTTGCTGCAATCACCATCGGCGCAGCCTATACTTTGAAGATGGATCATCTGGTCGGCAGCATCGAAACCGGCAAATATGCCGACTTCGTCGTGCTCGATGAGGATCCGCTGGCCGTTCCGCCGGAGCGGCTGAAGGAGATCGCGGTCTGGGGCACCGTGGTCGGCGGCATGATCAAGGAGGCGCCCCGCGCATGACGGCAGCATCCGCGACCATTTCAGTCACGGTGATCGGCGGCTTTCTCGGCGCGGGCAAAACCACCTTCGTCAACCATCTGCTACGCAGCGGCGGCCCTCGGACGGCCGTGCTGGTCAATGATTTCGGCGAGGTCAATGTCGACGCGACGCTGATTCAGAGCCACGACGGCACCACGATGACGCTGACCAACGGCTGCATCTGCTGCAGCATCGGCACCAGCTTCATCGACACGATGTGCCAGGTCCTCGATGCCGCGGTGCCGTTCGAGCGGATCGTGATCGAGGCTTCCGGTGTCGGCGATCCGTGGAAGATCGCCGAGATCGCGCTGATCGAACCGTCGTTGCGGCTCGATCGGGTGATCGTGCTGGCCGACGCCAGCCGGATTGCGCAGCTGATCGACGATTCCAAGGTCGGCGACACCGTGCGCGGCCAGTTTGAGCGCTGCGACATTGTCCTCATGAACAAGACCGATCTGGTGAATGCGGATGCTCTGGCTGCCGCGCGCGCCGCGGTGCGCAGCCTGCGTCCGGACGTGCGCATCGTCGACACCGCGCAAGGCGCGATGCCGACGCTGGCGGAGCTAGAGACGGCGGCGGCGAGCGGTTTCCGCGCCGATGCGGTGGATGCCGCGGCGATCGATCACGGCGCCACCTTCAAGAGCTGGGCGTATCGCCGCGCCGGCCGGTTCGATCGCGCCCGGCTCGCCTGTGCGGTCGATAAGCTGCCGCCGCAGCTGTTGCGGCTGAAGGGCTCGTGCCGCCTCGCCGGCGAAGACGACGTCAAAGTTTTTCAGATGGTCGAGAGCGTTTGGAGCCTGTCGCCGGCCGATGCCGGACCGGCCGAGCCCGGCATCGTGCTGGTCGGCGTCGGCACCGCCGATCTGCCGCCGCCGGCCGAACTCGACGCGATCCTCGACCGCGCTTTGGCTCCGGCCGGAGCGCTGTCGTGATGCCCGCCCTGCCAGTTTCTCCCCGCGAAAGCCACCCGGCTTTCCACGTCCTGCCTCGCCCATCCTTTCTTGCAGCGGAGTTCTGACCGATGATGTTGACGAAGCGATCCTTTGTAGTCGGAGCCCTCGGCGGCATTGCGCTGATGGGCCTGCCGCTCGAAACCAAAGCGGAAGGTGCGGCGAGCGGCGGAACGCTGGTGATCGGTTCGACCCAGGTGCCGCGGCACTTCAACGGTGCCGTCCAGTCCGGTATCGCCACTGCGCTGCCGAGCACGCAGATTTTCGCCAGCCCGCTGCGCTACGACGACAAGTGGAATCCGCAGCCGTATCTCGCCGAGTCCTGGGACGTGTCGAAGGACGGTCTCACGGTGACGCTGAAGCTGGTCAAGAACGCCACCTTCCACGACGGCAAGCCGGTGACCTCCGAGGACGTCGCGTTCTCGATCATGACCATCAAGGCCAACCATCCGTTCAAGACGATGCTGGCGGCAGTCGAGAGCGTCGATACGCCGGATCCGCACACGGCGGTGATCAAGCTGACGCATCCGCATCCGGCGCTGCTGCTGGCGATGTCGCCGGCGCTGATGCCGATCCTGCCGAAGCACGTCTATGGCGACGGTCAGGACGTCAAATCGCATCCGGCCAACCTGAAACCGATCGGCTCCGGCCCCTACAAGCTCACCGAATACAAGCAGGGCGATTACTACACGCTGGAGAAGTTCGACAAGTTCTTCATTCCCGGCCGGCCGAAGCTCGACAAGATCGTGGTGCGGCTGATTTCGGATCCGAACGCCCTGATGGTGTCGGCCGAGCGCGGCGACGTTCATATGGTGCCCTATTTCACCGGCGTGCGCGACATCGAGCGGCTGGAGAAGGCGCCGAACGTCGTCGTCACCGACAAGGGCTTTGCCGGCATCGGTGCGCTCAACTGGCTCGCCTTCAACACCAAGAAGAAGCCGCTCGACGACGTGCGGGTCCGTCAGGCGATCGGCTATGCGGCCAACCGCGAGTTCATCGTCAAGAAACTAATGGGCGGCAAGGCCTTGCCGTCGACCGGACCGATCGCGCCGGGCTCGCCGCTGGAAGAGAAGAATGTCGAGCAGTACAAATTCGATATCGCCAAGGCCAACAAGCTGCTCGACGAGGCCGGACTCAAGCCGGATGGCTCCGGCGTCCGCACCACGCTGACGATCGACTACATCCCCGGCAATGACGAGCAGCAGCGCAACGTCGCCGAATATCTGCGTTCGGCGCTGAAGCGGGTCGGGATCAATCTCGAAGTCCGTGCCGCGCCCGACTTCCCGACCTGGGCCCAGCGCGTCGCCAATTTCGACTTCGATATGACGATGGATACGGTGTTCAACTGGGGCGACCCGGTGATCGGCGTCGATCGGACCTATCTCAGCTCGAACATCCGCAAGGGCATCATCTGGTCGAACACCCAGCAATACGCCAATCCGAAGGTCGACGAGATCCTCGGCCAGGCCGCCCAGGAAAGCTCGCCGGACAAGCGGAAGGCGCTGTATTCGGAGTTCCAGAAGATCGTCGTTGAAGACGCGCCGATCTTCTACATCAACGCCACTCCGTACCACACCTCGTTCGCCAAGGGACTCGGCAACCTGCCGACCACGGTGTGGGGCGTCGCCTCGCCGCTCGATGAGCTGTACTGGGCGACTCCGCCGAAGAACTGATCCGCAATCTCGACCGACGAAGCATCAATGGCTCTCCTCACCCATCTGTTCGGAAAACTCGCCAACGCCGTCGCGCTGCTGCTGGCGGTGCTGGTGATGAATTTCTGCCTGATCCATCTTGCACCGGGAGATCCGGTGCAGGTGATCGCCGGCGAGATGGGTGGGGCGTCGCCCGAGGTGATCGCGGCGCTGCGGGCAAAATACGGCCTCGACCACAGCCTGCTCGAACAGATGTTCACCTATCTGGGCAAGGTGGCGCATGGCGACTTCGGCTATTCCTACTACTTCAACCAGCCGGTGCTCGGCCTGATTCTGCAGCGGCTGCCCGCCACGCTGTATCTGGCGGCGGCCTCGCTGCTGGTGGCGGTGCTGATCGGCACGGTGCTCGGCGTGATCAGCGCCCGGCGCCCGAACGGCCTGCTCAGCCACGGCGTCACCGTGCTGTCGCTCGCCGGCCACGCGGCGCCGATCTTCTGGACCGGCCTGCTGCTTCTGCTGCTGTTCGGCTCGGTGTGGCCGATCCTGCCGGTCAACGGCATGACCGACGTGGTCAATCCGAAAACCGGCTTTGCCTACGCGGCCGACGTTGCCAAGCATCTGGTGCTGCCATCGATCACGCTGGGGTTGGTGTTCGTCGCGCAATATTCCCGGCTCGCCCGCGTCAACATGATCGACGTGCTGTCGGCGGACTACATCCGCACCGCGCGCGCCAAGGGGCTGCCGGAGCGGGTGATGCTGGTCAAGCACGCGCTGCGCAACACGCTGATCCCGATCGTCACGGTGATTGGCCTGCAGTTCGGCAATCTGTTCGCCGGCGCGGTGTTGGTGGAGACGGTGTATTCCTGGCCGGGCATGGGGCGGCTGGTGTTCGACTCGATCCTGCGCCGCGACTACCCGACGTTGATGGGCGTACTGTTCTTCTCCGCCGTGATGGTGATCGCGGCCAATATCCTCACTGACCTGGTGTACCGCCTGATCGACCCCCGCATCCGCGCAGGTGCCCGATGAGCACGATGGAGTCTTCGCTCGCGATGGCACAGAAGCCCGTTCCCAGCGTCAGCAAAGTGCCCAAGGCGGTGTCGCCGGCCCGGGCTGCGCTGCACCAGTTTATGAAGAGCCCGTCCGGCGTCGCCGGCGCGATCCTGCTCTTGTTGCTGCTCGCCGGCACCGCGCTCGGTCCGTGGCTGTATCCGGTCGACCCGCTCGATATCGTCGGGCTGCCGTTTGCCGCGCCGGCGGCCGATGCTCCGCTCGGCACCGACTATCTCGGCCGCGACGTGCTGGCCGGGTTGATCTATGGCGGCCGCGCCACGCTGACGGTGGGCGCGGTGGCGGCGCTGATTACGATCGTGATCGGCGTCACCGTCGGGGCGCTCGCCGGCTTCTTCGGCGGCTGGGTCGACGCGCTCCTGGTCAAGATCGCCGAGTTCTTTCAGGTGCTGCCGCCGCTGCTGTTCGCGATGGTGCTGGTGACGCTGTTCGGTCCGAAGCTGTCGACCATCACGCTGGCGATCGGCGCGGTGAGCTGGACCTCGGCGGCACGGCTGACGCGCGCCGAATTCATGCGGCTGCGGGATCTCGATTTCATCAAGGCCTCGCGCGCCGCCGGTGCCGGCAGTCTGCATCTGATCCTGCGGGTGGTGCTGCCCAACGCGCTGCCGCCGATCATCGTGTCGGCGACGCTGGCGATCGGCACTGCGATCCTGTTCGAGGGCGGCCTCAGCTTCCTCGGCCTTGGCGATCCCAACACCATGAGCTGGGGCCTGATGATCGGCCAGAACCGAAACTACGTGCTCGACGCCTGGTGGGCGGTGACGTTCCCGGGCGCCGCGATCTTCCTCGCCGTGCTGGCGGTCAGCCTGGTCGGCGACGGCGTCAACGATGCGGTCAATCCGCGGCTGCGGCGGAGGTGATAATGGCGCCGGTCCTGTCGGTCGAGAATCTCAGCGTCAGCATGACCAATCGCGACGGCGATCTGGTCCCGGTGCTGGAGAATCTGTCCTTCACCCTCGATAAGGCACGCACCGTCGCGCTGGTCGGCGAGTCCGGCTGCGGCAAGAGCATGACGGCGCTGGCGATCATGAGGCTGCTGCCGGAAGGCTTCGTGGTCACCGGCGGGCGTATCATGCTCGACGGCGAAGATCTGCTCACCGCGCGACCGAAGCGGATGCGCGCGCTGCGGGGTGACGCGATGTCGATGGTGTTTCAGGAGCCGATGACGGCGCTGAACCCGCTGTACACCGTCGGCGATCAGATCGCCGAGGTGCTGTATTATCACCGCCGGCTCAGCCGCAGGGACTCCGCTGAGCAGGCCGTGCAGTTCCTGAAAGCGGTGCAGATCCCGGCCGCCGAGCAGCGCGCCAAGGCGTATCCGCATCAGATGTCCGGCGGCATGCGGCAGCGGGTGATGATCGCGATGGCGCTCGCCTGCCGGCCGAAGCTCTTGATCGCCGACGAGCCGACCACTGCGCTCGATGTCACCGTGCAGGCGCAGATTTTCGACCTGCTCGCCCAGCTCCAGGACGAGACCGAAGCCGCGATCGTGTTGATCACCCACGATCTCGGTGCGGTCGCCGAACTCGCCGACGACATCGCCGTGCTCTATGCCGGTCGCTGCATCGAGACCGGACCGGCGCATGAGATCGCGGCGCGGCCGCGCCATCCCTATACGCGCGGTCTTCTCGGCTGCGTGCCGCATCTCACCGTCGGCGTCGCCAAGCCGGAGCAGTGGGTCGATCTCGGCGAAATTCCCGGCATGGTGCCGGCGCTCGGCAATCGCGGGCCGGATTGCGCGTTTCTGGCGCGCTGCGCCAACGCCTCCGAGGCATGCCGGTCGCGGCCGCAGCCGCCGCTCGGGGCGGTCGCGGCCGGGCATGCGGTGTCGTGCTGGCGTGCCGAGGAGATCGCCGCATGATGATCCACGAAGATCTGCGCCCCGCCGACGGCGATCCCTATCTGCTCGACGTCAACGACCTCGTGGTGCATTTCCGCACCGGCCGTAAGCGGCCGTGGGGTAAGCCGTCGTTCGTTCACGCCGTTGACGGCGTCAGCTTCCGCGTCAAGCGGGGCACCACCTTCGGCATCGTCGGCGAAAGCGGCTCGGGGAAATCCACCACCGCGCAGGCGATCATGCGGCTGGTGCAGGCGACCTCGGGGCAGGTGGTGTTTCGCGGCGAAGACATCATGCCGCTCACCGGCGAGCCGCTGCGCAAGGCGCGCAAGCATCTGCAGATCGTGTTTCAGGATCCGTTCTCGGCGCTCGACCCGCGTCGCCGGGCCGGCGACCAGATCCGCGAACCGCTCGATCTGCTCGAGATCGGCAGCCGCAGCGAGCGCGACGCGCGCGTGCGCAAGCTGCTCGCCGAAGTCGGCCTGCCGCCGGAAGCCGCCGATCTGTTTCCGCATCAGTTCTCCGGCGGCCAGCGCCAGCGGCTGTGCATTGCCCGCGCCTTGGCGCCGGAGCCCGAGCTGATCGTCTGCGACGAGGCGGTGTCGGCGCTCGACGTCGCGATCCAGGCGCAGATCCTCAACCTCTTGAAGAAGCTGCAGCGCGAGCGCGGCCTCACCTACATCTTCATTTCGCACGACCTCGGCGTCATCCAGCAGTTCTGCGACGAGATCGCCGTGATGTATCTTGGCAAGATCGCCGAACAGGCACCGGCCTCGGCGCTGTTCACCGAGCCGCGCCATCCCTACACGTGGTCGCTGGTGTCGGCCGCGGTGCCGCCCGGTCCGCTACGCGACGAGCTGAAGGCTAAGTATCTGGTCAAGGGCGAGCCGCCGTCCCCGGTCGATCCGCCGCCCGGCTGCCGCTTCGCGCAGCGCTGCCCGTTTGCCGAGGCGCGCTGCCGGGCGGAGTTGCCGTTCCTCGACGCCGCAGGCCATGAGCATTACGTCGCCTGTCACCGCAAGGACGAGATCGGTATCCCCGATTTCGCCCCGCGCGTGGCGAGCGGGCCGATCGGTTAGTTGCTGCCTCTTGCGTCGTCATTGCGAGCGTAGCGAAGCAATCCAGCCTTCAGTGCACTGAGCTGGATTGCTTCGGTGACTGCGCCGCCTCGCAATGACGGTATGTCAGTCCTACACCTTGGCGTCGAGCAGCGCCTTGCTCATGTCGCGGTCCGCCTTCAGTGAGGCGAGGTTGGCGGTGTAGCTGTATTTCGCGACCATCTGTCCGATGAATTCCTGCGCCAGATCGACGTTCGGCGCCGCCACCATGCCGTCCGCACTGGCGAACGGCGCTTGCGGGTCGGACACAGGCACGGTGGCGGGCGAGGTCGTGCCCAGGCTGGTCTGAGTGCCGCCAGTCGACGTGTCGGTTTGATTGACCTGCAGCGGCTTGTAAGCCTGCGGCGCACCGGCCGGGACGGTGCCGTCGGCGCCCGGCAGCGCGCCGGTCGATTGTTGATTGGCGATGTTGCTGGCCGACACTTCCAGCCGGCGGGTCGCTGCTTTCAGGCCGGAGACGGCAATCGACGAGATGCTGGACATGGACGCGCTCGTTGCGGCGGACAGGTGCGGGCAGAAGACGCCCGCACCTTGCAACGATCCGTGCACAGCTTGGGTGCAATTTGAATGATCCGGCTAAAGCTTTCTTAATCCTGCCGTGCGTCACGCGGATTGCGTCAGGCCGGCTGCGTCGCCGGCTGCTGCGGGCGCCGCCGCAGCTTGCGCCGGGTCCACAGCCAGACGCCGGTGATCAGCAGCCCGAGCAGCACCACCGAGGTGATGACGTTGAGCGTGCCGGACAGCCAGGTCGACCAATTGCCTTCGTGCAGCAGCCGCGGCCAGTTGCGCGGCAGCGGCGTGACGCCATCCGGCGCGAAGGTATAGGCGCGCAGCTCGCCATCTTCGTAGATCCGCGCCATCATCCGTCCGCCGCGATTGGCGATCATCGCCAGGTGCGACACGTCGTGCGATTGCGCGATCTGCTGCACCGCGTCGGACAGCTTGATGGTCATGCGGGCCGGCGGCGGGCCGCTGGAGAACGTCAGGCCGAACGCCATGCACAGGGCGGTGAGGGGGCTGAGCAGCAACAGCGGCAGCGTGAACCAAGCCGCGCCCTTGTGCCAGCCTGCGAGGCTGTTGCGCAGCCGCGGTAGCCCCATCAGTACGCCGATCGTCATCAGCACCGTCATGGCGATGGTCGAGGCGATCACCAGCCATTCGTAGCCGAGCAGGCGCTCATGGGTGCGCCGCGCCCATAGCAGCAGGTCGCCGGTGGCGTCGCTGGCGGCTGCGGCTGCGCCGGTTGCGAGGTCGATCGGTGGTGCATTGACCCCGAGCAGGCGCATTTGCTGGCCGGTGGCATTGATCGTGAGCCCGCGCGCCTGGCCTTGCGGATCGTAGCGTTCGATCAGGCCCGTGAGGCGGGCGGCATCGAGCGTTCCGGCCGGCAAGCCGCGGCCTTGCAGCATCGGCTCGACTGACAAAATGAGTCCGGTGACGATGATGGCGAGCAGCGGCAGCGCGAACACCAGACTGGTCCAGCGATGCAGTTTGAGGAGCAATGCATTATTCATGATGGAACTTCACGGTTGCGATCAGCGGCGAGAAACATGCGGATGCCGTCGTTGATCAGGCTTAAACGTCGCCGGCGGCGTTTGGCATCGGCTCTCCTGCCTTCGTCCGTCTCTTCAGGACTGGCGGAAAGCCTCGATGTGGCGGCGAGTGCTCCGACCTGCTCATGAGGCGGATGGAGCGCAGCGTGTTGTAGGCCCCTGAACCTATCGATTCGCTGACAGATTCTGCAGAGCATCAAGCCCTTGGGGCTGCTCGAATTCTCGTGCCAAGGCCGCATGGTCGCTTCTTGACCCGATTGATGCCGGCAGCAGTGGACCGATCGAGCGAAGTGATTCGGGGCACGCAGCCCTCGTGATGTTCTTGTCCGGGAAATGCCGAATCACTGGCGCATTGCGGACTAGGCGGTCGCCAGCGATGCTCTTCCTTCGTTGTCAGGCCGTCCTGCCCGAATGCGCGCGGGCGGGCGTGTATCGCGTTGCTGCCGCTCCGGCGAGATCGCGATGGCAGATTCGAATGTTCTCCGGAACGGCCGGTCTGTCCGGCAAATCACCAACTCGCGCAGACCGATGAGCGACGGTAACATCGTCACAAGCAGTCGGTCGTGACGGGCCGCGCTGGAAGTTGAGCCGCCGTGACCGGCGTGTCGCCGACGCGCGTTGTGGTGACGATCGCGCTGTGCCGACGTCATCCTTAGTAGCGGTTGCTCTGTCCTTAAGCGTGCTGAAACTTGCGCCTGTTGAAATTCCGAGGCGTTGATAACATGCTGCAGTTGCAAACCGTCTGGTGACAATTCCAACAGGTATGGAGGTAGTATGCGCTCCTCATCGATGATCTTGCTCGGTGCCATCGCGTTCGTTGCCGCGCTGTCGGTGGTGAACCAGGTCGGTGTGCCTCATCCGGCCCTGATCGAACCCGCCGTCGCCGCCACGCCGGTCGCGCCGCCGGTCAGTGCTTTCCGCACCGTGACGTCGTCGACCTGCTCGTCCAACGGCTGCCCGACCTCGTGCGAGGCGGATGAAGCGCTGATCTCCGCGATCTGCATCGGTCCGAGCAGCGCCAAGTTCAGCGACAACCTTTCTCTGGAGAACGGGCAGATGACCGCGAGCTGCGGCCCGAGCTCCTCCACCATCGTGGTGTCCTGCGCCCGCAAGTAACGCAGGCAGTTCGCTTCTGGGAGCCGGCGGCTGATCCAAGCACCCGCGGGCTCCCGTCAGTCTCAAAGGTTCTCTCCGATGCAAAACTGGTTCATCGCACTCGCCGTCGCAGTGCTGCTGCTCATCGGCTTCGCCGCCGGACCGATGTCCGTCGTCGTCGCCTTCCTGGCATTCTGGGTCACGCTGTATCTGGTGTGGGCCCGCGACCTCGGCTTCAAGGACACCTGGTCGCGCTACGGTCTGCAGCGCGTGAAGCCGCCGTTCTGGGCGGCGGAGAACAAGGTCTGGTTCTTCCCGATCTTCGACGACCGCGCCAAGGTGGTGAAGGCCGCCGCGGTGCCGCTGCTGATCATCGCACTCAGCCTGATGCTGCCGACCTCGGTGGTGCGGATCGGCACGCTGTTGGTGCTGGCCTGGTACTGCCTGGAGATCTACCGGTCGCAGAAGGGCATGGATCAGCTCGACCGCGCGCGCTTCAACTAATTCGGCGCAGCGCCGTTTCGGCGGCGCGCGCTCACGACGACATCGGCAACGGCGGGCGTGGCCAGCTCCACGCCCGCCGTTCGCGTGTCGGCGGTTAGGCATCTTTAAATGCTCCGCAGTTAGTACTGGACGGCGCTGCAGATTTTGCGATCATTGTCGCGCGTGAATGGCGTGCACAGGGCTCCGGCCGTGCGGCCATCTGGTGCTTAGGTAGCCGGTGAGCCTCGAGGAGATCGCGATGGCAGACAAGAACTCGTCCGACGTCATCTTGAACGTGATGACCAAGAACCTCGAGCAGGCGCGCGGCGCGATGACCAACTACCTCGAGTTCATCAGCAAGAGCATGTCGGTGGTGCCGATGGGCCAGAGCAGCCAGGCCACCACGCTGAAGGGCTACGTCGACCGCAACGTCCAGGCGACGTTCGATTTCTCGCAGGCGCTGCTGCATGCCAAGGACTTTCAGGACGTGGTCCGGATCCAGACCGAATTCCTGCAGACGCAATTCCGTGTTCTCACCGACCAGGCCAAGGACGTCGTCGAGATGACCAAGCCGACCGTCATCGTTCCGAACGACGGCTAGAAGGTTTTGTCCGCCACCGCCGGTCTGCCAGCGGTGTAGCGGTCGTCATCTGCGACGACCGCTACGGGAACGGTTGCGCACACATCGCATTGATGCAGCTGAACTCGCTCAGCTCTGATTTTGGATACCAAGCATGTTGAAGATCGTCGGTCCGCTTCTTTGCCTCACCCTGATCGCCGGCGCCGCGCAGGCGCAGGAGCGCCGCCCCGACCCTGGCTGCGGCCGGGATGTGTCGCGTCTGTGCCGGGCGGTGATGAACGAGTCCGACGGGGCGATCCTGAACTGCCTGCAGCAGCATCGCGCCAAACTCAGCGCCAAATGCGCCAAGGTGCTGACTGACAACGGTCAGTAATAGGCCGATTCAATCCGTCATCCGTCCTGCCCGTGCCTCGCGGCCACCCGCGTCTTGAGGCTTCGCCAGGAGCTAACTCCAGAAAAGCCAAGGCCGGAATGGCAAAGACACCCCCGACCGTGACGCCGGCCGAGATCGCCCCTATGTCGAACCGCCGCTAACGCCGGCGACCGGCAGTACCTCGGTCGCGGTGGTGCGATCGGGCGATTCCTCTTTCCAGCGCACCGAGCCGAACGGCCGCTCCAGCATGCGCCGCACCCGCACCGGCTCCGGTCCGCGATGAAACGCGATCGCGCGCCGGTGCAGCGCGCGGTCGTCCTGGGTCGAACGGCTGCGCTGGCGCAGATAATCGAGCCAGGTCGGGCAGTGGTAGCGCTCGGTCCATAATTCCGGATCTGCGACGTCGCGGGCGATCGACCAGCCATAGGCGCCGTTGCGCTGGCGGCTGAGCTGCACTTCCTGCATCACGTTATGAAACGCGCGCGCTTCGTCAGCGTCGACCCGGTAGTCGATTTCGATCACCACCGGACCGCTGCGCGATGTCAGAGCCAGTTTCACTTCCGGATCGGCCAGCAGTTCGGCATCCTCGGTGCGGGTGCCGACCGGCGGCATCGGCAGCAGGAAGGCGAGCACTGGAGAAGCCAGCATCGCCAGCCCCGACAGCAGCATCGATGGCGCGACGCCGGACAGATCAGCGACATGGCCCCAGCCCCAGCTGCCGATCGCGATGCCGCCGGAGATCGACGCCTGGAACGCCGCAAGCGAGCGCCCCGCCACCCAGCGCGGCGCCGACAGTTGAACGCCGATGTTGAACAGCGCGATCGCCAGCATCCACACCGCGCCCGCGATCACCAGCGCGGCGGCGGTGAGCAGCGGCGAGCGGCTGATCGCAATCACCGCCATCGCCACGCCCATGATCATCGCGCACAGCCGGACCGCGGCTTCGCTGCTCAAGCGCTGCCGCGCAATGCCGACATTAAGTGCGCCGATCACTGCGCCGATGCCGAACGCGCCGAGCAGCAGCCCGTAGGTCTCGGCGCCGCTGTGCAGTAGGTCGCGTGCCACCAGAGGCATCAGGGCCAGCACCGAGCTGCCGGCGATGCCGGTCACCAGCGTGCGGGTCAGCACGATGCGGATCGCCGGCGAGTTGGTGATGTAACGCACGCCGGAGACGATCGCGCGGTTCAGCCGCTCCGGCGGCAGTCGTGGTGGCTCGCTGTCCCGCCGCCACAGCAGCAGCACGATCAATAGCGGCAGATACAGCACCGCATTGGCGGCGAACGCCGCCACCGCGCCGGCAGCCGCCACCACGATGCCGCCGACCGCCGGGCCGAAGCTGCGCGCGATGTTGTAGCTGATGCCGTTCAGCGCCACTGCGGCCGGCAGGGTTTCGGCCGGCACCTGCTCGGACACCGAGGCCTGCCAGGACGGCCCGAACAGCGCCATGCCGGTGCCGATCACGAAGCAGAACAGCAACAGGGTGTTGGGTGTCACCAGCCCGAGATGCGCCAGCGCCGCCAGCGTCGTCGCGCCGGCGAGGCCGATGCCGAGCGCGGCCAGCGCCACCAGGCGGCGGTCGTACATGTCGGCGATCGCGCCGGCCGGCATTGCCACCAGCATGATCGGCAGCATCAGGGCGGTCTGCACCAGCGCCACCTTGTCGGCGGACGCGGTCATCTGCGTCATCGCCCAGGCGGCGCCGACACCGTTGATCATCAGGCCGAGGTTGGACAGCAGGCTTGCCAGCCAGATCCGCCGGAACAGTGCGTGCCGCAGCGGCGCCGCGATCCCGTCGCCGGAAAACAGCCCGCGCTTCGCCGTGCCCGCCATCTGGGTCTGACCCTCCGCCGTCCTCACCGCCCCGCCGATTCAACGGCGCTGGAAACAGTGATGCCTGCGAAGCGCTCGCACTGTCCAGAGCCAACGTGGCGCAGCTCTCAGGCCAGGGTGCGGCTCACAGGTGCCGGCTTAGATCGGTGATGCTCGGCGCATCGCCATTCAGGGGATTTTGCGGGTCGCGGCTGTAGCGCAGCGTCTCGAACCGCATCGCGCGGGCGTCGATCATCACCAGCCGGCCGACCAAGCCTTCGCCGAAGCCGACGATCTCGCGGATCGCCTCCAGCGCCATCATCGAGCCGAGCACGCCGGCGAGGGCGCCCATCACCCCGGCCTCCTCGCAACTCGGCACGGTGCCGGCCGGCGGCGGTTCGGGAAACAGGCAGCGATAGGTCGGGTTGGGTTCGCCCGCGGCGTTGCGCTCGTGGGCGCGAATCGTGGTCAGCGATCCGTCGAACTGGCCGAGCGCCGCGGTGATCAGCGGCTTCTTGGCCAGATAGCAGGCGTCCGACACCAGATAGCGCGTGGCGAAATTGTCGGAGCCATCGAGCACCAGATCGCAGCCGCCAATCAGCGCCAGCGCATTGGAGCCGTCGAGCCGCACCCGGTGCTGCACCACGCGGACGTTGGGATTGAGCGCGAGGATCCGGCTGGCCGCACTGTCGGCCTTGCGGGCGCCGATGTCAGGCGTGGCGTGAATCACCTGGCGCTGCAGATTCGACAGCGTGACGATGTCGTCGTCGACGATGTCGAGCGTGCCGATGCCGGCGGCGGCCAGATACATCAGCACCGGCGCGCCGAGTCCGCCTGCGCCGACCACCAGCACCCGCGCACCCTTCAGCGCCGCCTGTCCGGGGCCGCCGACATCGCGCAACACGATGTGGCGGGCGTAGCGTTCCAGTTCCTCGGCACTCAGCATGATCGGATGGTATCCTTCACTTCCACGGCCAAACCGGCACCGTCATCTTGAAGACGCGCATCCGGCTCACCCTTTCCTGCGGTCGAAGGTGCGATTTCCGGCGGGCGAGACATTGTGCGCGGTGCCGCGCGTCGAACCGGCGCAGCGTTGGCGCCGACCAAGCGGTTGTGGTTATTTGCGCATGGCGCAACGTTGCTCGGGAATTGTCATGAGATCGATGCTGGCTGCAACCCTGATCGTCGCCGGTGCCGCCACTCTGGCGGCGCATGGCGCACATGCCGCGCCAAAGCAAACCGCGGCCGCACCGCCGGCAGCGCAGACGCCTGCGGAGACGGCTAAAACGCTGGCGCAGGGCGAGCGCCAGGCGATCCAATCCGATCTCGCCTGGACCGGTGACTACAACGGCCTGATCAACGGCGAGGTGTCCGATCGGATGATCGCCGCGATCAAGCAATTCCAGACCAATCAGGGGCACAAGCCGACCGGTGTGCTCAATCCGCAGGAGCGCGGTCAGCTCGCCGAGGCCGCGCGCAGGCTGCAGGCCAGCGTCGGCTGGAAGCTGGTTTCCGATCCGGTCACCGGCGCGCGGGTCGGCGTACCGACCCGGCTGGTGCCGCAACAGGCCTCCGACGCCAACGGCACGCGCTGGAGTTCCGCCACCGGGACGATCCAGGTCGCGTTGTCGCGGCGTAAGGAAGCGGACGTCTCGATCGCCAAGCTCGCCGAGCAGGAGAAGAAAGAGCCTGGCCGCAAGATCGAATACAGCGCGATCAAGCCGGACTTCTTCGTGCTGTCGGGCACCCAGAACCAGAAGAAGTTCTATATCCGCGGCAGCTTCAAGGATGCAGAGGTCCGCATCCTCACCGTGCTGTACGACCAGGCCACCGAAGGCACGATGCAGCCGGTCGTGGTCGCCATGTCGAGCGCCTACAATCCGTTTCCGGGCGGCGTCCAGGCCGGCCCACCGCCGCGCAAGAAGGTCGAATATTCGACAGGCACGATCGTCGGCGCCGATGGCGCGATCCTGGCCGATCGCGAGGCGGTCGAGGGCTGTCTGTCGATCGTTGTTGCGGGTTACGGTCCTGCCGATCTTGCCGATCGCAGCAAGGAGCACGAGCTGGCGCTGCTGCGGATCTACGGCGCGTCCGAACTCAAGCCGCTGCCGATCGGCGGTGGCGCAGCCAAGTCAGGAGCGGTCGAGATCACCGGTGTCGCCGATCCGCAGAGCCAGGCCGGCGGCGCAGCCGTCACCACCGTCAAGGCGCAGCTCACCGCTGCCGGCACCACCGGCGGTTTGGTAGTAACGCCGCCGCCGAGCCTCGGGTTTTCCGGTGCACCGGCACGCGATGCAGAGGGACGGTTCGCGGGGCTGACGACGCTGCGTCTGCCACTTGTCGCAGGAGCGGCGGATGGCGCTGCGGCACAGGCGACGCTGATCACCGCCGACACCGTCCGCAGCTATCTCACCGGCGTCGGCGTGAAGCCGGTCGAAGGTACCACCAAGGATCCCAAAGCGAGCGTCGTCCGCGTGATCTGCGTACGGAAGTAAGCGTCGTGCAGCTCGGATTGCCCAGCAAATTAGGGTTGGTCGGATCGACGCGTCTCATTATCTTCGGCTGATATTTATGAGATTGCTGAAAGCAGAATTCCGTGAAGCCGATCGTCTATTGCGGCGAGGAGATGCCGATTGGTCATCTCGCGCCAATGAGAATTGCGTGCCCCTGCGCGCCGATGAATCGAGAATTGCTGATCGACGTTGGCTTCGCCAATCATTGCTATACTGAGAAGTTTATCCAGGGCATCCACTCGCCCGACCAGATTGTCCTGACTGAAGCGAAAGATCGACACAGAGTGTTCTGTCCGATCCGGTACAAGCTTTCTTTCAAACTCCCAGAGCTGATCGAGGCTCTGCCACGCAGCAAGGTTCACCAGACTTCACAACGTCGCAATTACGTGTACGTCGTTCGGCTCGAACTGGAGAAGCGCCCTTATGAGATCTATTTCATGCTCCAAAGGGCCGCGAACTACGCCGAGGCCGATTTGCGCCTGACGGTCGAAAGTGCCTACCTCGCTGAAGCAGGCTCGAGCTTCAGCAGACGTCCGAACAGCATTCGTTTCGTGATCTTGGCGCACAAGATTTTGGCCAACCAGCCAGTGAAGTTTGCACCGCGTTGAAAAGAAAAAGGCCTCCCCGAAAGGAGGCCTCGTTTCGGTTTCCACTTTGGCCTTTCGGCCTATCTCGCTCACGCGTGGACCAAGAGAACTTGGCGGGGAAGCGCTTTTCCAACCGATCTATCGCTTCATATGCATACAATACCGTACAAGATACTTAGTTTCAACGACAACAGTTTCAAGTCTCGAATGGGCTTGGTCTATATCAAGGCCTTGATCTAGCTAGATTATTCCGATTGGAGTCCATTTAGCCGATGCCGACTACTTCTGGCACTTCGGGCACCAGAACGTCGACCGGCCGTTCTGCACGAAGCGCTGCACCGTGCCGCCGCAGGTCGGGCACGGCTCGCCTTCGCGGTCGTACACCTTGAATGCGTGCTGGAAGTAACCGAGCTCACCGCTGGTCTGGCGGTGGTCGCGGAGCGATGAGCCGCCGGCCTTGATCGCTTCGCCCAGCACCTCGCGGATCGCCTCGGTCAGCCGCACCGCGTGGTCGGTCGGCTCCTCCTTGCGATTGGCCAGGGTCGAGGCTTTGCGCTTCGGCGACAGATGCGAGCGAAACAGCGCCTCGCAGACATAGATGTTGCCGAGCCCGGCAACCACGCGCTGATCGAGCAGGGCCGCCTTCAGGCTGGTCTGCTTGCCGGCGCAGGCTTTCGCCAGCAGGCTGGCGTCGAATGCGTTGCCGAGCGGCTCCGGGCCGAGGCCCTTCAGGTGGGGCTCGGTGTCGATCTCGCTGCGCGGAAACACCTTCATGAAGCCGAACCGGCGCGGGTCGTTGAACACGATGCGGGCGCCGGACGCCATGTCGAACACGACGTGATCGTGGGTACGGTTCTCGCTGCGTGGATAGTGGAACTCGCCCGGCATGGTCTCGCCGTCGGCCTCAATCACCCGGAACGAGCCGGACATCCCGAGATGCATCAGCAGCACGTCGCCGCTCGACAGGTCCGCCAGCAGATATTTGGCACGCCGGCCGAGCCCGGTGACGATCTGGCCGGTGAGCCGGGCGACGAAGTCCTTCTGCAGCGGAAACCGCAGGTTCTCCCGGTGCGCCACCGCGCGGTCGATTCGAAAGCCCTCCATCGCCGGCTGCAGCCCGCGGCGGACGGTTTCGACTTCGGGGAGTTCGGGCATCGGCTCGCTCGGAAGGGCTTTAAGCCACTCGATTGGCTTGAATTTCAGGCATGGCGGCGACAACCCGGCGATTGCGGCCGGCGCCGTCCGTCGTTGCATTCTACATTTGGCGTCAGCCAGTTAAGGCATTCAGGTGATAGCGCCTCCGCACCAAGCGCGCTATATGGTCCGCCGCGGACCGCCGTTTTCGTGTTTCGGGCGGCAATCGGCCTGAAAAACCGTCCGCGCGCAGGAGTTGAAGGCATGACTGAGCCGGGCGAGACCACGCATTTCGGCTATCGCGACGTTCCGCTGGACGAGAAGCAGACGCTGGTCAACGACGTGTTTCACAGCGTCGCCGGCCGCTATGACCTGATGAACGATCTGATGTCGGGCGGCATGCACCGGTTGTGGAAGGACGTGATGATCACGACCCTCAACCCGCCGCGTGACGACACCCCGTTCCGGCTGCTCGACGTCGCCGGCGGCACCGGCGATATCTCGTTCCGTGCCGCCAAGGCCTCGGGCGCTGGCTTTCACTCCACCGTCTGTGACATCAACACCGACATGCTCGAAGTCGGCCGCCAGCGCGCGGTCGAGCGCAATCTCGACGACAAGGTCGATTTCGTCGAGGGCAATGCCGAGAGCCTGCAGTTCGACGACCGCAGCTTCGACGCTTACACCATCGCGTTCGGTATCCGGAACGTGCCGCGGATTGATCTGGCGCTGAAGGAAGCCTATCGGGTGCTGAAGCCGGGCAGCCGCTTCCTGTGTCTGGAGTTCTCGTCAGTCGACGTGCCGGGCCTGTCCAAGCTGTACGATCTGTTCTCGTTCAAGGTGATCCCGGAGATCGGCCGCGTCGTCACCGGCGACGCCGACAGCTATCAGTATCTGGTCGAATCGATCCGCAAATTTCCCAAGCCGTATGATTTCGCCGAGATGATGCGCGACGCTGGCTTTGCGCGCGCCAACTGGCAGGTGATGAGCGGCGGCATCGTCGCGCTGCATTCGGGCTGGCGTTTGTGATCGCAGCACTTACTCATGTGGCGCGGCTCGGCCGCGCCGCCTTCGTGTTCGCGCGCGAGGGCGTGTTCGGCGTGGTCGATCCGGCGTTGATTCCGCCTGCAGGTCAGGTGCCGATCCGGCTGGCGCGGCTGATCGAGCGGCGCGGCGCCAAGTCCGGCCCGCGGCTGTCGCGGGCGCTGACGCGGCTCGGCCCGGCGTACTTGAAGCTCGGCCAATTCCTCGCCACCCGGCCCGATGTGGTCGGCGTCGCGATGGCGCGCGATCTCGAAGCGCTGCAGGACCGGCTGCCGCCATTCTCGCAGGACGAAGCCAACGAGGTGATCGCGACCTCGCTGGAGCGGCCGCTGCGCGATCTGTTCGTCAGCCTCAGCCCGCCGGTGGCGGCCGCTTCGATCGCCCAGGTGCATCGCGGCGAGATCGAGGTCGACGGCGTCCGCAAGCAGGTCGCCGTGAAGGTGCTGCGGCCCAACGTGTCAGCGCGGTTCAAGCGCGACCTGTCGGATTTCTTCTATGTGGCCGACAAGGCCGAGCTGTATTCCGCCGAGGCGCGGCGGCTGCGGCTGGTCGAAGTCATCAACACGATGTCGCGCTCGGTCGCGATGGAGATGGATCTGCGGCTGGAAGCGGCCGCGGCGTCCGAGATGGCCGAGAACACCAAGGACGATCCGGACTTCCGCGTCCCTACCGTCGATTGGGATCGCACCAGCCACAACGTGCTGACGATGGAGTGGATCGACGGCATCCCGCTGAACGATCACGCCCGTCTGAAGGACGCCAACGTCGATACCATCGAGCTCGGCCGCAAGGTGATCCAGAGCTTCCTGCGCCACGCGCTGCGCGACGGCTTCTTCCACGCCGATATGCATCCGGGCAACCTGTTCCTGGATCGCGACGGCAAGCTGGTGGCGGTCGATTTCGGCATCATGGGGCGGCTGCTGCCGAAGGAGCGGCGTTTTCTTGCCGAGATCCTGCTCGGCTTCATCACCCGCAACTATCGCCGCGTCGCCGAGGTGCATTTCGAGGCCGGCTACGTGCCGGCGCATCACTCGGTCGAGAATTTCGCGCAGGCGATCCGTGCGATCGGCGAGCCGATCCACAATCGCACCGCTGAAGAAATCTCGATGGCCAAGCTGCTGACGCTGCTGCTCGAGGTCACCGGCCTGTTCGACATGCGGACCCGGCCGGAGTTGATCCTGCTGCAGAAGACCATGGTGGTGGTCGAAGGCGTGGCCCGGTCGTTCGATCCCAAGCTCGACATCTGGAAGGTTGCCGATCCGGTGGTGCGCGAATGGATCCAGCGCAATTTGGGCCCGATCGGCAAGGTCGAGGGCGCGCTCGCCGGCGCCGGCGAGCTCGGCCACACCCTGACCAGCCTGCCGACCATCGTGTCGCGCGCCGTCACCGTGCTGAATCAGCTCGAGGTCATGACCAAGGACGGCCTGGTGCTGGCGCCGGAGACCATCGCTGCGATCGGCCGCACCGAGCGCGGCCGCACCCGGGGCCGGACGGTGGCGCTCTGGGTGATCGCCGCGACCTTCATCGGCGTTCTGATCGCACTGTCGCGGATGATCTGATCGCATTGCATTCATGTCTTGAATGCAATGCCTGCGTCCGCTAGCTTTTCGTCATGGCCAATCTGACGATCCGCAAGCTCGATGACGTCCTCAAAGCCGAACTCCGTCAACGAGCGGCTGCCAATGGCCGCTCGATGGAAGACGAAGTCCGGGTAATCCTGCGCGACGCCTGCCACAAGCGGCTCGGCTTCGCAGAGCCTTCGTCGGCCGACCTTTCCGTACCCTCGGTCCCGACGCCGGAAGATCCGCCGGAAGGCGCTCGCGCCCAGCCGCAGCAGGGCGGCGCGCGGGTGACGCTGATCGTCGGCGGCGGCATTGCGGCCTATAAGGCGATGGACCTGATCCGCCGGCTGAAGGATCGCGGTGCCGACGTCCGTGTGGTGCTGACCAAGGCGGCCCAGCAGTTCGTCACCCCGTTGACCGCGAGCGCGCTGTCGCATCAGCGCTGCTACACCGATCTGTTCGACCCCTCGAGCGAGTTCGATGCCGGGCACATCCGGCTTGCCCGCGACTGTGACCTGATCGTCGTCGCGCCGGCGACCGCCGACCTGATGGCCAAGATCGCCGGCGGTCATGCCGATGACCTTGCGACCGCGATTCTGCTCGCCACCAATCGCCAGATTCTGCTGGCGCCGGCGATGAACCCGCTGATGTGGAATAACGCCGCGACACGGCGCAACGTCGCCCAGCTCAAGCAGGACGGCGTCGCGATGGTCGGCCCCAATGCCGGCGAGATGGCCGAGCGCGGCGAGGCTGGCGTCGGCCGGATGGCGGAGCCGATCGAGATCGCCGCCGCCGCCGAAGCGCTGTGGCGACCGCAGCCGCCGAAGCCGCTGCTCGGCAAGCGGGTGCTGATCACCGCAGGCCCGACCCACGAGCCGATCGATCCGGTGCGCTACATCGCCAACCGCTCGTCCGGCAAGCAGGGCTACGCGATCGCAGCCGCGGCGGCCGCCGCCGGCGCCGAGGTGTCGCTGATTTCCGGTCCGGTCGAGCTACGGGCGCCGGCAGGTGTCGACCTCACCCGCGTGGAGTCGGCGCGCGAGATGCTTGCTGCCGTTCAATCGGCGCTGCCGGCGGATGTGGCGATCTTCGCCGCCGCCGTCGCAGACTGGCGCGTTGCCAGTGAAGGAATACAGAAGCTCAAGAAGGGCGCCGGCGGGCCGCCGCCGCTGCGGCTCACCGAGAACCCCGACATCCTGGCCACGATCTCGAAGCTGACTGAAGGCCGGCCGCCGCTGGTGATCGGCTTTGCGGCTGAGACCGAAAACCTGATCGACAACGCCACCGCCAAGCTGGCCCGCAAGGGCTGCGACTGGATCGTCGCCAATGACGTCTCGCCGGCCACCGGCGTGATGGGCGGTGATCGCAACACCGTGCATCTGCTGATGCGCCACGATGTCGCCACCGATCTCGAATCGTGGCCGCTGATGACCAAGGACGAAGTCGCGACCGCGCTGGTGGCGCGGATCGCTCAAGCAATGGCAGTTCCCGCATGACCCAAAAGATCACCGTTTCGATTCGCCATCTGCCGCACGGCGAAGGCTTGCCGCTGCCGGAGTATCAGACCGCGCATGCCGCCGGGCTCGACCTGACCGCCGCCGTCCCACAGGACGCGCCGCTCACCCTTCAGCCGGGCCGCTACGTGTTGGTGCCGACCGGACTCACCATCGCGCTTCCGGAGAACTACGAGGCTCAGGTGCGGCCGCGTTCGGGCCTTGCCGCCAAGCACGGTGTCACCGTGCTGAACGCGCCGGGCACGATCGACGCCGATTATCGCGGCGAGATCGGAGTGCTGCTGATCAATCACGGCACCGAGCCGTTCACGATCCGCCGCGGCGAACGCATCGCTCAAATAGTGATCGCTCCCGTCGGCCGCGCTCAGTTTGTGGCGGTCGAGGTGCTGCCGGAAACCGGCCGCGGCGCCGGTGGTTTCGGCTCGACCGGCCGCTGAGTGGCGGCACCGCGTTGAGGTGTTAGTTCCGCGACTCAACTAGATTTAGTGTCAAGCACGGCCGGAATCGGCGCGGGAAAATATAAATCGTCCGTTTGCGGACGGTCATGAGTCCGTTCACGGTCTGGACTCTTACCCCCCGAGTCGCGATGGCGATAATGTCCTCCGATTCGGCTACGGCGCGGCTTGTCAGTTGCGCCGTGCGGTTTGGGGCAATCGATGTCAGGCGTATTGGGGTCCATACGTCGGACCAGTCTGTCGTGCACCTCCCTGGTGCATGGTTTGGCTGGGACGGCCGTGATGGTCGCGTCCTCGCCGGCGCGAGCCGCAGACGATCACCTGGCCGCCATCACGTCGTCGCTGCTGCTGGACCTCAACCGCCACGAGATGATGACGTTGATCATCGCGCTCGCGGCGCTGGGCTTCTCGGTGATGTCTGCGATCATGCTGGTGCGGACGCGGCAGCGCGCGCTCGCGCGCGAAGCGGGGCTGCGCGCCGACCTGCAGGGGCTGCAGGCGGAGTCCGATCGCTTTCAGGCGCTGCTGTTCGCCGAGCCGCAGGTGCTGATCTCCTGGGCCGCCGGTGACAGCCGGCCGCAGATCAGCGGCGACACCGCGCTGTTCCTGCCGCCGGAGACCCAGACCCGCCAGCCGCAACGCGTGCTCGCGTTCGGAACCTGGCTGCCGCCGGAGCCGGCGCTGCAGATGGATCACGCCGTCGACGCGCTGCTCGACAAGGGCGAAGGCTTCCTGTTGCAGCTCGTCACCTCGACCGGCCGCTCGATCGAGGCGATGGGGCGCGCCGTCGGCGGTCAGGCCGTCGTCCGCATCCGCGAACTCAGCGGCGTGCGCCGCGAACTTGCCGATATGAGCCGGCGCTTCAAGGCGCTGCAGGACGAAACCGAGATGCTGCGCGGCTTCGCCACCGCCGCGCCGTGGCCGATCTGGACCCGCCGCTCCGACGGTACGCTCAGCTTCGCCAACGCCGCCTATGCGCGGGCGACCGATGCCAGCGACGCCGCGGACGCAATCGGCCGCAATCTCGAATTGCTCGATTCTTCCGATCGTGCCGCGCTGGCGCGGGCGCTCAGCGACGGCTACGAATACTCCGGCCGGCTACCGATCGTGGTCGGCGGCGAGCGCCGTTACTTCGACGTCCGCGCCCTGAAGGTGACCGGCGGCAGCGCCGGCATCGCGGTCGACGCCAGCGAAACGGCCGCGCTCGGCGCCGCGCTGGAGCGGATGGCCGATGCACACCGGCGCACGCTCGATCAGCTGTCCTCCGGCGTCGCGGTGTTCGACGCTCAGCGCAGGCTGTCGTTTTACAACGACTCCTATCGCAAGCTGTGGGACCTCGACCGCATCTTCCTCGATAGCCATCCCGACGACTCCACCGTGCTCGATCGGCTACGCGCCGAGCGCAAGCTGCCGGAGGAGCGCGACTTCAAGGCGTGGAAGAACAAGCTGCACGAAGCCTATCGGGCGGTCGAAGCCGAGAAGGACGTCTGGTACCTGCCTGACGGCCGCGCGGTCAGCATCGTCACCACGCCCAATCCGGAAGGCGGCGTCACCTATCTGTTCGACGACGTCACCGAAAGCCTCGATCTCAAGCGCCGCTATGGCGGCTTGATCGACGTTCAGCGCGAAACGCTCGACAATCTTTCGGAAGCCGTCGCGGTGTTCGGCTCCAACGGCTGCGCGCAGCTGTTCAACCCGCCGTTCGCGCGGATGTGGAATCTGTCGGCCGAGGCGCTGCAGAGCCAGCCGCACATCGAGGCGATCGAAGAGTGGTGCCGGCCGCTGTTCGACGACGAGGTGTTCTGGCAGGCGCTGCGCGGCGCCATCACCGGCATCGACGATCGCCGCCATGTCCTGCTCAAGCTCGAGCGCAAGGACGGCAGCGTGCTGGCCTGCAAGACCATGCCGCTGCCCGACGGCGCCACGATGCTGACGTTCCAGGACATCACCGACACCGAGAATGTCGAGCGGGCGCTGCGCGAGCGCAACGAGGCGCTGGAGACGGCCGATCGCATCAAGATCGATTTCGTCCACCACGTCTCGTACGAACTGCGCTCGCCGCTGACCACGATCATTGGCTTCGCGCACTTCCTGAGCGATCCCTCGACCGGGCCGCTGACCGAGAAGCAGGCCGAGTACGTGAACTACATCACGACCTCGACCAATGCGCTGATGGCGATCATCAACAACATCCTCGATCTCGCCAGCATCGACGCAGGCGCGATGACGCTTAATCTCGGGCCGATCGACATCCGCAAGGTGATCGATGCGGCCGCCGAGGGCATTCAGGACCGGCTGGCGCGCGATCAGATCGCGCTGCAGGTCGATATCGATCCGGCGATCGACAGTTTTGTCGGCGATGAGCGGCGGGTCGTGCAGGTGCTGTACAATCTGCTTGCCAACGCGGTCGATTTCTCGCCCCCGCAAGGGACGGTGCGGCTGACGGTGCGCCGGGGCGAGACCCGTGTGGCGTTCACCGTGACCGACTCCGGTCCCGGCATCGCGCCGGCGTTCAAAGAGAAGATGTTCGATCTGTTCGAGAGCGATCCGCAGGGCTCGCGGCATCGCGGCGCCGGGCTCGGCCTGTCGCTGGTGCGCTCGTTCGTCGAGCTGCACGGCGGCAAGGTCCAGGTCGAGTCGGCGATTGGCCGCGGCACGTCGGTGACCTGTGAGTTTCCGATCGAGCTGGCCGCTCGACGCCACGCGGCCGAATGAGCGCGGTGGCGACATTCTCGGTCGCGCTCGCCAACGAGACGGCGACCGCGCGGCTGATGGCCGAGGTGGCGCTGCTGATCGGCCCCGGCGATGTCGTGACTTTGTCGGGCGATCTCGGCGCCGGCAAGACAGCCGCGGCGCGGGCGATGATCCGTTATCTCGCGGACGACGACGCGCTCGAAGTCCCGAGCCCGACCTTCACGCTGGTGCAGACCTACGATCTGCCGCCTTATCCGCTGCTGCATGCGGATCTGTATCGGGTCGAGGATCCGGCCGAGCTGGAAGAAATCGGGCTGTCGCCGCTGCCGGACGGCACCGTGGCGCTGATCGAATGGCCCGAGCGCGCCGGCGCGGCGCTGCCGGAAGACCGCATCGATATCGCGCTCAGTCATCGTCCGGCCCTGGGCCCGTCGGCGCGCGCCGCGGAAATCACCGGCCACGGCAAAGCCGTGAAGCAGGTCGAGCGGCTCGCGGCGCTGCGCAGCTTCATCGAGACCGCCGGCTACGCCGATGCCGAGCGCCGGCACATGCCGGGCGATGCCTCGACGCGGTCCTACGCGCGGCTGCAGCGCGGCGCCGAGAGCGTGATCCTGATGAACGCGCCGCGCCGTCCGGACGGTCCGGCGCTCTATGCCGGCAAGAGTTACAGCGCCGCGGTGCATCTGGCCGAAGACGTCCGGCCGTTCGTTGCGATCGGGCAGGGCCTGCGCGAACGCGGCTTCTCGGCGCCTGCGATCCATCACGCCGATCTCGATGCCGGATTCCTGATCACCGAGGATCTCGGCCGAGTAAGTTTCGTCGAGGGCGATCCGCCGGCGCCGGTGGTGGCGCGCTATCAGGCGGCCACCGACATGCTGGCGGCGCTGCACGCCAAGCCGCTGCCCGATCACCTGCCGCTGTCGACGCGCGAGAGCTACGCGGTGCCGATGTTCGACGAAGCCGCGATGATGATCGAGGTCGGCCTGATGCCCGAGTGGTATCTGCCGGATCGCGGCGCGCCGCCGTCTGAAGCGTTGCGGGCCGAATTCGTCGCGCTGTGGCGCAAGCTGCTCGCCGGCATCGCGGCCGCGCCGCGGACTTGGGTGCTGCGCGATTATCACTCGCCGAATCTGATCTGGCTGGAGGATCGTCCCGGCATCGAGCGCGTCGGGGTGATCGACTTCCAGGACACCGTGCTGGGCCCGGCCGCCTACGACGTGGTGTCGCTGCTGCAGGACGCCCGCATCGACGTGCCGGAAGCGACGGAATTGTCGCTGCTCGGCCGCTACGTCAAAGCCCGGCTCGCCGCCGATCCGGAGTTCGACGCTCCCGGTTTCGCGCGGCTCTACGCGGTGATGTCGGCGCAGCGGAACACGCGGCTATTGGGAACTTTCGCCCGGCTCAACCGGCGCGACGGCAAGCCGCAATATTTGAAGCATCAGCCGCGGGTGTGGGCGTATCTGGCCCGCTCGCTGGCGCATCCGGCACTTGCCGAGGTCCGGGCCTGGTACCGGGACCACGTGCCGCCACCGCTCTGATTCGGCGGATTTCCTTTACGCATCTTTAGAATCGGCCCCGTAGTGTTCCGGGGTCGCCGAGGCATGGCCCGGCGCCGCCAAGACCGAACCGCAGGACTTCGAGATGGTTGCCGAACGCAATAAGGACGGCCGCGTCGTTTTCGATCGTGGGTTGCGCGCACAGATGATGGCGATCGACGGCACTTGGCGCCGTCCCTGCCTGATCGAAGACGTCTCCGAGTTGGGTGCCAAGCTCACAGTCGAGGGAACGGTCGAAGGTCTCAACCTCAAGGAATTCTTCCTGCTGCTGTCGTCGACCGGACTGGCCTATCGCCGCTGCGAGCTGAGCTGGATCAACGGCGACCAGATCGGCGTCACCTTCCTGCGTCTGGACCGGAAGAAGAAGCGCGCCGCGCAAGTCGAAAACGCCTGAGCGGCGTCTCGTTGCCTTAATGCTCCCGCGCCGAACCGCGCGCCGTCGTATCGTCGTCATGATCGCCGACTACCCAATGACCGCCTCCGATAGACCGTTCGGAGCCGCGTGATACAATCGATTCGCGCCGCCCGGCGCGTTCCGAGTCGGAGACCATGACCGTTCGTCCCAACAAAGCCATGGTGCTGGCCGCCGGCCTAGGCCTGCGGATGCGCCCGCTCACCGATCATATGCCGAAGCCGCTGGTGCGCGTCGCCGGCCGTCCGTTGCTCGACCACGTGCTCGACCGGCTGGCCGAAGTGGATGTCGCCGAAGCCGTCGTCAACGTCCACTATCTGCCGGATCAGATCATCGATCACGTCGCCGGGCGGACCAGCCCGCGGGTGATCATTTCGGACGAGCGCGATCAGGTGCTCGGCACCGGCGGTGCGGTGGTCAAGGCGCTGCCGCTGCTCGGCGATGCGCCGTTCTATCATCTCAACGCCGACACGATGTGGATCGACGGTGTGCGGCCGAATCTGGCGCGGCTCGCCGAAGCGTTCGATCCGGCCCGGATGGACATCCTGCTGCTGATGGCGCCGACCGCGAACAGCATCGGCTACGCGGGCAAGGGCGACTTCGCGATGAGCCCCGACGGCAGCCTGCACAAGCGCAAAGAGACCGAAGTGGTGCCGTTCGTCTATGCCGGCGCCGCGATCATGTCGCCGGCGATCTTCAAGGACGCGCCGCAGGGCGAGTTCTCGCTGACCAAGATGTTCGATCGCGCCGGCCAGCAGCATCGCCTGCACGGGCTGCGACTCGACGGCTTGTGGATGCATGTCGGTACGCCCGACGCGGTGCCTGCGGCCGAACGAGCGTATCTCGCTAGCGTCGCCTGAAAGGTCGGCCCGCGCCGGCCACCTCCTTTCGCCGGATTTGCCGTGCCATGATGGCGGAGGCGAATCAGGACATCGATGCACCTTTTCAGCGTTCCATCTTCGGCGCCGTTCTTGCGCACGACCATCGCGGCGCTGGTCGACGGCCGGCTGGTCGACGGCTTCGAGGCACGCACCGCGCCGGAGCGGCTGGCCGACGCCACGCTGTATCTGCCGACGCGCCGCGCCGGCCGGATGGCGCGCGAGATCTTCTTGGACGTGCTCGGTGCCGATGCCGTGCTGCTGCCGCGGATCGTCGCGCTTGGCGATATCGATGAAGATGAGCTGGCGTTTTCGCAGGCCGCATCCGGCCTAGCCGATCTCGAGATTCCGCCAGCGCTCGACGGGCTGCCGCGCCGGCTGTTGCTGGCGCAGCTGATCGCGAGCTGGGCGGCGCGGTTGAAGCCGGACGATCCAACGCAGGCGCCGCTGGTGGTCGGCGGGCCGGCCTCGGCGCTGGCGCTTGCCGACGATCTGGCGCGTCTGATCGACGACATGTCGACCCGCGGCGTCGACTGGTCGGCACTCGAGACATTGGTGCCCGATGCGTTCGATCGCTACTGGAGCCTGACGCTCGATTTCCTCAAGATCGCCGGCCACGCCTGGCCGCAATATCTGCAAGAGACCGACCGGATCGAACCCGCAGCTCGCCGCGACCGGCTGATCGATGCCGAGGCGCAGCGGCTGGCGACCCAGCGCAGCGGCCCGGTGATCGCCGCCGGCTCGACCGGCTCGATGCCGGCGACCGCGAAGCTGCTCACCGCGATCGCGCGATTGCCGCACGGCGCGGTGGTACTGCCCGGCCTCGATGTCGATCTCGACGATGCGGCGTGGGATCTGATCGGCGGCAGCCGCAACCGGCAGGGCAAGCTCGTGACGCCGCCGTCGCCGAACCATCCGCAATACGCCATGCATGGCCTGCTCGACCGGATGGGCGTGACACGTCGGGATGTGCAGCAGCTCGGCACGCCCGCTCGACACGGCCGCGAACTCCTCGCCTCCGAGGCGCTGCGGCCGTCGTCGGCGACGGCGGTGTGGCACGACCGCCTGAAGGATGCCGAGGTCGATCGCCTGATCGGCGAAGGCACTGATGGACTGACGCTGATCGAAGCGCCGAATTCGGAAGCCGAGGCGTTGGCGATTGCGGTGGTGCTGCGCGAGGCGCGTGAGCAGGGCAAGACCGCAGCGCTGGTCACGCCGGACCGCGCGCTGGCGCGCCGCGTGGTCGCCGCGCTCGGCCGCTGGCATCTGCCGGTCGACGATTCCGGCGGCGACTCGCTGATGGACACGCAGCCCGGCATCTTCGCGCGGCTCGCGGCTGAGACTGCGCTCGAAGGCTGCGAACCGGCGACGCTGCTGGCGCTGCTCAAGCATCCGTTGTTGCGGCTCGGCCGCACCGATCATGGCTGGCGTAGCGCGATCGAGACGCTTGAACTGGCGCTGCTGCGCGGGCCACGGCCGCCCGCCGGCTGCGACGGGCTTACCAAGGAATTTGCGATCTTCCGGGACGAGCTTGCCAAGCTGAAGCGCGGCGAGGCCAGCGCGCTGCATCCGTCCGAGCCGCGCACGCGATTGTCCGAACCGAGCCTCGATGAAGCGCAACAACTGATCGCCGAGCTCAAGGCCGCGCTCGCGCCGCTGGAGACGTTCGGACCGAGCCCGCTCGACCTGTGCGAGATCGGCGCGCGGCATCGCGACGTCTTGAAGGCGTTGACGGCCGATCATGACGGCATCGTCGAAGCGTTCGAAGGCCCGCAAGGCTCGGCACTGCTGCGGGCATTCGACGATCTCGCCGCAGTCGGACCGGCGAGCGGCGTATTGGTCGCGGCGCGCGACTATGGCGAAGTGTTCGAGACCGCGTTCGGTGATCGCGTGGTCCGCCGTCCCGAACGTGCCGAAGCGCCGATCCGCATTTACGGTCCGCTGGAAGCGCGGCTGACGCAGCAGGATCGGGTTGTGCTCGGCGGCCTGGTCGAGGGTGTCTGGCCGCCGGCGCCGCGGATCGATCCGTGGCTGAGCCGGCCGATGCGGCATGAACTTGGGCTCGATCTGCCGGAGCGCCGCATCGGCCTGTCGGCACACGACTTCGCGCAGGCGCTCGGCGCCGACGAGGTGTTCATCACTCACGCCGCCAAGGTCGGCGGTGCGCCCGCAGTGGCGTCGCGCTTCCTGCACCGGCTCGAAGCGGTCGCCGGCGAGGATCGCTGGAAGGCGATGAGGGCGCGCGGGCAGACCTATCTGGACTACACGCACGAACTCGATCGCCCTGAGAGCGTGGCGCCGATCGCGCAGCCTGCACCGAGGCCGCCGCGGATCGCACGGCCGCTGAAGCTGCCGGTGACGGCGATCGAGGATTGGCTGCGCGATCCGTACACGATCTACGCCAAATACATTCTGCGCCTGTCGCCGCTCGATCCGGTCGACATGCCGTTGTCGGGCGCCGATCGCGGCTCCGCGATCCATGCGGCGCTCGGCGAGTTCACCGAACGCTACCAGGACGCTCTACCGGACGATCCGGTGACGGCATTGCGCCAAATCGGCCAGAAACATTTTGCGCCGCTGATGGACCATGCCGAGGCGCGCGCACTGTGGTGGCCGCGCTTCCTGCGGATCGCCACCTGGTTTGCCGCGTGGGAGCGGCAGCGCCGCACCGGCGTCGTGCATGTGCAGGCGGAGCGCCGCGGCACGCTGATGATCCCGCTTGGTGGCGAGCGCAATTTCGAACTGTCGGCGCGCGCCGACCGCATCGAACGTCGCGATGACGGCAGCTACGCGATCCTCGACTACAAGACCGGCCATCCGCCGACCGGCAAGCAGGTGCGGATGGGGCTGTCGCCGCAGCTCACACTGGAAGCGGCGATCCTGCGCGACGGCGGTTTTGCGGATATTCCGGCGAGCGCCTCAGTCGGCGAACTCACTTACGTCAAGCTCAGCGGCAACACGCCGCCGGGCGATGAGCGCGTGCTCGAACTGAAAATCGAGCGCAAGGACGAGCCGCAGCACCCCGACGATGCCGCCGATGAAGCGCGGGCCAAGCTGGAAGGATTAGTCCGCCGCTTCGAGGACGAGAAGCAGCCCTATCGCTCGCTGGTGCTGTCGATGTGGTCGCAGCGCTACGGCACCTATGATGATCTGGCGCGGATCAAGGAATGGTCGGCGGCCGGCGGTCGCGGAGACGCGTCGTCATGAGCCGTGTCATTCCCAACGAAGCCCGTGCCCGGCAGGAGATCGCCTCCGATCCGTCGGCGTCGGTGTTCGTCTCCGCCAATGCCGGCTCGGGCAAGACCCATGTGCTGGTGCAGCGCGTGATCCGGCTGCTGCTCGACGGCGTCTCGCCGGAGCGCATCCTGTGTATCACCTTCACCAAGGCGGCCGCCGCCAACATGGCTGAGCGGGTGTTCACCACGCTCGGCCACTGGGTGAAGCTTGACGACGACGCGCTGGCCGACGCGATCCGCGCCACCGGCGTCAAAACGGTCGGTCCTTCGCTATTGGCACAGGCGCGAAAACTATTTGCCTGCGCGTTGGAGACGCCCGGCGGGCTGAAGGTGCAGACCATCCACGCGTTGTGTACGCGGTTGCTGCAGCAGTTTCCGTTCGAGGCCAACGTGCCGGCGCGGTTCAGCGTGCTCGACGATCGCGATCAGGCCGAACTGATGCAGCGCGCCAGCCTCGACGTGCTGCTGCGCGCTGCCGCGGCGCCGGCGAGCGACGCCGGGCGGGCACTGGCGTTTGCGATGACGAGCGCCGCCGACGTCACCTTCCGCGATGTGGTGCAGGAAGCCTGCATGAGCCGCGACCGCTTCATGGCGTGGGTGGCGCAGGCCGGCAGCGTCGACCGCGCGATGGCGCAATTGTCCGCGACCCTTGGCGTTGCGCCGGACGATAGCTGCGAAGCGGCCGATCGCGACATTGTCGATGGCCCGAACCTGCCGCGATCGGAATGGGCTGCGGTTGCGGCGACCTTCGAAGGCGGCAGCGCCAACGATCAGGCGCAGGGCAGGCGGTTCCGCGCCGCGCTGGCGCTGGCCGATGCGGCGCAGATCGAGGCCTATCTCCAGGTGTTCTTCACCAAGGATAGCGGCCTGCGCAAAAGCCTGATTACCAAAAAGCTCGGCGACGGCGCGCCCGGCCTCGCCGAAAGGTTGCAGCGCGAAGGCGCCCGGCTTGCCGGGTTGCTCGAACGACGCCGCGCATTGGCATTGCGCGAACGCACGCGGGCGCTGCTGGTGATCGCCGCACAGGTCGCGGGCAACATTGCACGCGAGAAGCGCGAACGTGGTCTGCTCGATTACGACGACCTGATCGACAAGACGCTGGCGATGCTCGACAGCGGTGCGGCCGGGTGGGTGCATTTCAAGCTCGACCGCGGCGTCGATCACGTGCTGATCGACGAGGCGCAGGATACGTCGCCGAAGCAGTGGAAGATTGTCGCCCGGCTGATCGATGAATTCACTGCCGGGGAGGGCGCGCGCGACGGCGTCCGGCGCACCATCTTCGCGGTCGGTGACGAGAAGCAGTCGATCTTCTCGTTTCAGGGCGCGGTGCCGAAGGAGTTTGCCGAGTGGCGCGATCTGCTGCAGCGGCGGTTCACCGGCGCCGGCCTGACCTTCGAGAAGGTATCGTTCAACTACTCGTTCCGCTCCGGCGCCGCGATCCTGCAATCGGTCGATCACGTATTTCGTGACCCGGCGATCTACCGCAGCATCCACGCCGACTCGACCTACCCGCTGCATCAGTCGCTCGCCGATGCCGGGCCGAGCCTGATCGATCTGTGGCCGCTCGAAGTGCCGGACGATCGCCAGCAGATCGAAGGCTGGCAGGCGCCGTTCGATGCGGTGTCCGAAACCAGTCTCGAGGTCCGGCTTGCCGACAAGGTGCGGGCCGAGATCGGCGCATTGATCGCGCGCGGCACCCAGACCGGTCCGATGGGCCGCCGCCGGCCGCTGAGCTATGGCGATGTGCTGATCCTGGTGCGGCGGCGCGGTTCGGCGTTCGATGCGGTGATCCAGGCGCTGAAGCGCGGCGGCATCCCGGTCGCCGGCGCCGACCGGCTGAAGCTGACCGAGCACATCGCGATCATCGACCTGATGAACCTCGCCGACGCGCTGCTGCTGCCGCAGGATGATCTGGCACTGGCGGTGGTGCTGAAGAGCCCGCTGTTCGGGCTCGATGACGACGACCTGTTCAAGCTGGCCTGGCAGCGCAAGGGCTCGCTCCGCGCCGCGCTCGCCGATCATGCCGCGGGCGATCCGAAGTTTGCGGCCGTGCAGCGCCGGCTGGAGAACTATGCGGCGCGGGCGCAGGCCGAAACACCGTTCGGATTTTATGCTTGGCTGCTCGGCGGCGATGGCAGCGACAGCGGCCGCGCCCGAATCCTGCGCCGGCTCGGGCCGGAGGCCAACGATGCACTCGACGAGTTTCTCGAACTGGCGCTGAGTTTCGAGCAGAAGCGCGCGCCGTCGCTGCAAGGCTTTGTGGCGTGGCTGCGGGAGGCCGACACCGAGATCAAGCGCGACATGGAGATCTCCCGCGACGAAGTCCGGGTGATGACGGTGCACGGCGCCAAGGGGTTGGAAGCGCCGGTGGTGTTCCTGATCGACACCACCTCGTCGCCGGCCGACACTCAGCGGCTCAACCTGATCCGGCTGCCCGGCGGCAACGCCGCGCCGGGCTCGGTCGCCGCGATGGTTTGGGCGGGCCGCAAGGCCGACGATCCGAGCGTCGTCGAGCAGGCGCGCAGCGCGATGATCGAGGAGACCGAGGACGAGTATCGCCGGCTGCTTTATGTCGCGATGACCCGCGCGGCCGATCGGCTGATTGTCGGCGGCTGCATGCCGGGCAATCGCAACGAGGTGCGGCCGCATTCCTGGTACGACCTGATCAGCAAGGGGCTGGAATCCTCCGGGCTGGTGATGCAGCCGGTCCCGCCGGACGGCGTGATCAAGCGCTACTGCCGCCCCGAGGACGTGATCGAGGAAGCCGGCTCCGCGATGCCGAGCCACGAGACCGCGGCACCGTCTCTGCCCGAGTGGCTGCGCCGGCCGGCGCCCGGCCTGCCGTCCGCCGAACAGGTGTTGCGGCCTTCGGATGCCGACGATGATGATCGGCGCCGGTTGCGGCCAGGGGAATCCGACGCCAGTCGCAGCCGCGCGCTGCAGCGCGGCACCTTGGTGCACCGGCTGCTGCAATCGCTGCCGGAGATCGCCGCGGCCGATCGCTCCGCCGCCGCTGGACGTTTCCTCGCCCGCAACGCGGCGGACTGGAGCGAGGAGGAGCGCGGCGCGCTTGCCGCCCAGGTGCTCGGGCTGATTGCCGATGCCAGGTTTGCGGCGGTGTTCGGTCCAGGCAGCCGCGCCGAGGTGCCGATTGTCGGCCGGCTGCAGCGGCGGGTCGGGCCGGTGCTGGTATCCGGCCAGATCGACCGCCTGGTGGTGACCGAAACCGAGGTCCTGATCGTCGATTACAAGACCAACCACGCGCCGCCGCGGGTCGAGGCCGAGGCGCCGCGCAGTTACGTCCGCCAGCTCGCCCGCTACCGAGCGGTGCTCGGCGCAATCTATCCACAGCGCACCGTCCGGGCCGCGCTGCTCTGGACCGAAGTGGCTGAAATCATGGAGATTTCGGCCTCTGCGCTGGACGCGGAGCAGGCCGATCTGACGGTGCCGTGAGCCGTGCTTGACCGCGCCGCGGCGCGTTCCTACGTTCACCCGTCATCACGGCGCGATTCCCGCCGCCGCTCTTCATCCGGTTTCACGAGGTATCCTATGGCCGTTGGTAAGGTGTCAGACGCCGATTTCGAAAACGAGGTTCTCAACGCCCAGGGGCCTGTGGTGGTGGACTTCTGGGCCGAGTGGTGTGGCCCGTGCCGCATGATCGCGCCGGCGCTCGACGAAATCGCCGGGGCGATGGGCGACAAGGTCAAGATCGTGAAGCTCAACGTCGACGAGAGCCCGGTCACCGCCTCGAAGTACGGCGTGATGTCGATCCCGACGCTGATGATCTTCAAGGGCGGCGAGATGGCCTCGCGCCAGGTCGGCGCCGCGCCGAAGGCCAAGCTGCAGCAGTGGATCAGTGCAGCGGTCTGAACTCAGGCGCGCCACGAACGTTCTGAAACGGCCGGCATTCCGCCGGCCGTTTTGCGTTTCGGCCTCTCGTCATTGCGAGGAGCGAAGCGATGAAGCAATCCAGCCCGTGCTCGGCGCACTGGATTGCTTCGCTACGCTCGCAATGACGGGGATGGGGCGATTAGCAACCAGTGGGTTCGTATCGTGGCTGAGCGGAAATCATCCATCACCAAGACCTGCGCCGCGCCGCTTGCGCCGATGGAGGCGCGGTCGGTCGATGCGATTCCGAGCGGGCCGCAATGGCAGTACGAGCCGAAATGGGACGGTTTCCGCTGCCTGATGGTACGGAGCGGCGATGCTATCGCGCTGTGGTCGAAATCGGGGGAAGACCTCACCCGCTACTTCCCCGAATTAGTTGCGGCGGCGCTGCAGCTCAAGGCGGAGCGCTTCGTGCTCGACGGCGAGATCGTCGTGCCGCAGCGGCGGACATTCTCGTTTGATGCGCTGCTGCAGCGGATACACCCCGCCGCAAGTCGCGTGAACAAGCTCTCGGTCGAGACGCCGGCGCTGCTGTTGGTGTTCGATCTGCTCGCGAGCCCGCGCGACAACGCGCTGGCGGCGCAGCCGCTGACGCAGCGGCGCGAGGCGCTCGAAGTCTTTGCGAAGACGCAGTTCAAGGGCCATCCGACGTTCCGGCTGTCGCCCGCCACGACGAGTGACAAGCGGGCAGCGAAGTGGCTGGCGCAGGCCGGCGGCGGCTCCGACGGTGTGATCGCCAAGCGGCGCGACCTCGCGTACCAGTCCGGCAATCGCGACGGCATGCAGAAGATCAAGAAGTTTCGCAGCGCTGATTGCGTGGTCGGCGGCTTCCGCTACGCCAGCGCGCCGCTGGGTGGCCGCAAGGTAGTCGGCTCGCTGTTGCTCGGTCTCTATGACAAAGCCGGCCTGCTGCATCACGTCGGCTTCACCTCGGCGCTGAAGCGGGCCGAGAAGCCGGCCTTAACCGACAAGCTGGAGAAGCTGCCCGGCGAGGGCTTCACCGGCAATGCGCCGGGCGGACCCAGCCGATGGTCGACGGCGCGCTCGGCTGAGTGGCAGCCACTGCGGCCGAAGCTGGTTGTCGAAGTCTGCTACGATCATTTCAGCGGCGAACGCTTCCGCCACGGCACCAGCCTGCTGCGCTGGCGCCCCGACAAGGCGCCGCGGCAATGCACGATGGACCAGCTCGCGCAGAAGCAAGTCGATCCGATCAAGCTGCTGGCGTGAGCCGAACGATTAGTTCGGCGGTGTGCCGTTGAGGCTCAGCACATGGCCGGCGAGATACAATGATCCGGTGATCAGGATCCGCGGCGGGAGTTCATAGGCCAGCGACGCGATGCGGCGCAGCGCGGCCGGGATGTCGTCGGCCAGTTCGACCCGCAGGCCGAGTGCGCGGCCGGCGTCGGCGAGGCGCTCCGGCGGCATTGCGCCGTCGCGGTTCGGGATCGGCACCACGATCAGGTGCCGCGTCAGCCCGGCGAAGTTGGCGAGAAACGCGGCTGCGTCTTTGTTGGCCATCATCCCGGCGATCAGCACCAGCGGCCGCGACACGCGCTCTTCGAGATCGCCCAGCGCCGCCGCAGCGACGCGTCCGCCGTCGGCATTGTGGCCGCCGTCGAGCCATAGCTCGCAGCCAGCCGGTGCCTCGTCGAGCAGTTTGCCGGATGTGATCCGCTGCATCCGCGCCGGCCAGTCGGCCGCCAGCAGCCCGGCCTGATAGGCGTCTTGCGGAATCGTGAAGCGCGATTGCGCGCGTAGCGTCGCGATCGCGAGGCCGGCATTGTCGATCTGGTGCCGGCCGAACAGTTTGGGCGCGGTGAGATCGAGCAGGCCGCGTTCGTCCTGATAGGCGAGCCGGCCGTGTTCGAGCTGGACGTGCCATTGCTGGCCGCAGGCGAACAGCGGAGCGCGCAGCCGCTTCGCCTCGCCCTCGATCACCTCCATCGCCTCGTCGCGCTGCTCGGCGACGATCACCGGCGCGCCGCGCCGCAGGATGCCGGCCTTCTCGGCGGCGATATCGGCGACGGTCGGGCCGAGAAACTCGGTGTGGTCGATGCCGATCGGCGTCAGCACGCAGGCGAGCGGATGTTCGATCACATTGGTGGCGTCGAGCCGGCCGCCGAGCCCGACTTCGAGCAGGGTGACATCGGCGGGATGCTGCGCGAACAGCCACAAGGCCGCGGCGGTTTCGATCTCGAACAGCGTGATCGGCGCGCCGGCATTGACGCGTTCGCAATACGCCAGCGCGGCGATCAGCTCATCATCGCGGACCAGCCGGCCGGCGATCCGCATGGTCTCGTTGACGCGGACCAGATGCGGTGAGGTGTAGGCGTGGACCTTGAGGCCGGCGGCTTCCAGGATCGCGCGCAGAAATGCGACGGTCGAGCCCTTGCCGTTGGTGCCGGCGACATGGATCACCGGCGGCAGCTGACGTTCGGGATGGCCGAGCGCAGCGAGCAGCCGCTCGATCCGCCCGAGCGTAAGGTCGATCGCGACCGGATGCAGCCGCGCCAGGCGCGCACGCAATTCGCCGAGCGAAGCCGGCGGCGCGGTGCCTTCGCTCACGCCTGCGGCGCGGCCGGCTGGGCCGGCGGCTCGGTCGGTGCCGGAGCGGCGGGCTGCTCGGAGGCAGTGGTCTCCAGCTCGGCCTTCGCGGCGGCTTCGGCCGGAGCCTCGACCGCGGTGGTAACGGTCAGGGCCGGCGACTTGGTCAGAAGCCGGCACAGCCGCGCCAGGGTCGGGCGCAGGTCGTGGCGATGCACCACCATGTCGACCATGCCGTGGTCTTTGAGATATTCGGCGCGCTGGAAGCCATCGGGCAGCTTCTCGCGGATGGTCTGCTCGATCACGCGGGCGCCGGCGAAGCCGATCAGCGCGCCCGGTTCGGCGATGTGGATGTCGCCGAGCATCGCGTAGGAGGCGGTGACGCCGCCGGTGGTCGGGTTGGTCAGCACCACGATGTAGGGCAGCTTGGCTTCGCGCAGCATCTGCACCGCGACGGTGGTGCGTGGCATCTGCATCAACGACAGGATGCCTTCCTGCATCCGCGCGCCGCCGGAGGCCGCGAACATGATGAAGGGCGCGTGTTTTTCGACCGCCAGCTCCATGCCGCGGATGATCGCTTCACCCGCCGCCATGCCGAGCGAACCGCCCATGAAGTCGAAGTCCTGCACCGCGACCACGACGGGCGAGGTTTCGAGCTTGCCGAAGCCGACGCGCACGGCGTCATGGGCGCCGGTCTTGGTGCGGGCGTCCTTGATGCGGTCGGCGTATTTGCGCTCGTCGCGGAATTTCAGCGGATCGGCCACCACTTCGGGCAGCGCGACGTCGTACCAGGTTTCGTTGTCGAAGATCGACCGCAGACGCGCCAACGCGCCCATCCGCATGTGATAGTTGGAGCCGGGAATGACGAACTGGTTCTGCTCGACGTCTTTGTAGAACACGAGCTGCCCGGTATCCGGACATTTGATCCAGAGGTTCTCCGGAGTCTCGCGCCGCAGAATGTTGCGGATCTTCGGACGGACGACGTTGGTCAACCAGTTCATGACGTGCTCCGCGCGTCGCCGGACAGGGCGCCGCCTGGGTTCATGGCGTTGTCAGGATATGGCGGCGGGGCACGGCCCCGTCCAGACCACCGTCCTGCTTCGATTGCTGCTATTCCGCAGCCTGTTTCGCACCGCGAACGCCGGCCGCAAGCGAGGCGACCAGATCCGCCACCGCACCGACCGTGGCCTTGGTGGCGCGGCCTTCGGCGTCGAGGCTGCCCTTGAGCGCATCGATCAGCGCCGAGCCGACCACCGCGCCGTTCGCCTGCGCGGCGATCGCTTGGGCGGCTTCCGGCGTGCGGATGCCGAAGCCGACGCAGACCGGCAGGTTGGTGTGACGCTTGATCCGCTGCACCGCGGCGCCGACCGCCGAGGCATCCGCCGAGGCCGATCCGGTGATGCCGGTGATCGAGACGTAATAGACGAAGCCCGAAGTGTTGGCGAGCACCGCCGGCAACCGCTTTTCGTCGGTGGTCGGGGTGGCGAGGCGGATGAAGTTGAGCCCGGCCTTCATGGCCGGCAGGCACAGTTCCTCATCCTCTTCCGGCGGCAGGTCGACGATGATTAGGCCGTCGACGCCGGCCTGCTTGGCGTCGGCCAGGAAGGCATCGACGCCGTAGATGTAGATCGGGTTGTAGTACCCCATCAGCACCAGCGGGGTGACGTTGTCGGTGGCGCGGAAGTCGCGGACCAGCCCCAGCGTCTTCTTCAGCGTGGTGCCGGTCTTCAGGGCGCGCAGGCCGGCGGCCTGGATCGCCGGACCGTCCGCCATCGGGTCGGTGAACGGCATGCCGATCTCGATCACGTCGGCGCCTGCGGCCGGCAGTGCCTTGAGGATCTGCAGCGAGGTGTCGAGATCGGGGTCGCCCGCCATCACGAAGGTGACGAGTGCGGGGCGGCCCTGCTGCTTCAGCTCACCGAAGCGGGTGTCGATGCGGGTGGTCATCAGAATTTGCCCCCGAGATGTTCGGCGACCGACGCGAGGTCCTTGTCGCCGCGGCCGGACATGTTGACGACCATCAGGTGATCCTTCGGCAGCTTGGGTGCGAGGTCGGCGACCTTGGCGAGCGCGTGGCTCGGCTCCAGCGCCGGGATGATGCCCTCGAGCCGGCAGCACAGCTTGAACGCGTCGAGCGCTTCGGTGTCGGTGGCGGACAGGAAGTTGACGCGGCCGACATCGTGCAGCCAGGAGTGCTCAGGGCCGACGCCCGGATAATCGAGGCCGGCGGAGATCGAATGCGCTTCCTCGATCTGGCCGTCCGCATCCATCAGCAGATAGGTGCGGTTGCCGTGCAGCACGCCCGGCTTGCCGCCGGCGATCGATGCCGCGTGCAGCTTGTCCAGACCGTGGCCGGCGGCTTCGACGCCGTAGATCGCGACGCCCGGATCGTCGAGGAACGGATGGAAAAGTCCCATCGCGTTGGAGCCGCCGCCGATGCAGGCGACCAGCGAGTCGGGCAGGCGGCCTTCGGCCTGCATGATCTGCTCGCGGACTTCCTGACCGATCACCGCCTGGAAGTCGCGCACGATCATCGGATAGGGGTGCGGGCCGGCGACCGTGCCGATGCAATAGAAGGTGTTGTGGACGTTGGTGACCCAGTCACGCAGCGCCTCGTTCATCGCGTCCTTCAGCGTGTTGGCGCCGGAGGTGACGGGGCGGACTTCGGCGCCGAGCGCCTTCATCCGCAGCACGTTGGGCTGCTGGCGTTCGACGTCGACCGCACCCATGAACACCACGCATTCGAGACCGAACTTGGCGCACATCGTCGCGGTGGCGACGCCGTGCATGCCGGCGCCGGTTTCGGCGATCACCCGCGGCTTGCCCATGCGCTTGGCCAGCATGATCTGGCCGAGCACGTTGTTCACCTTGTGGGCGCCGGTGTGGTTGAGGTCTTCGCGCTTGAAGTAGATCTTGGCGCCGCCGAAATGCTCGGTCAGCCGCTCGGCGAAATACAGCGCCGAGGGACGTCCGACATAGTGCTTGAGATGGCCGTCCATCTCGGCGCGAAACGCCGGATCGACCTTGGCTTCCGCGTAGGCCTTTTCCAGATCGAGGATCAGCGGCATCAGCGTCTCGGCGACGAAGCGGCCGCCATAGATGCCGAAATGCCCGCGCTCGTCGGGGCCGGACCGGAAGGAATTCGGCAAAGCTTGGTTCATGTCAGCTCTTGGGTTAGGCCGCGCGTGCGGCGCGGATGAAGTCGCGGATCAGGTCCGGGTCCTTTTCGCCGGGGGAGGTTTCAACCCCCGACGATACGTCGACGCCCTGCGCGCGCGTCACCCGCAGCGCTTCGGCGACGTTGCCGGCGTTGATCCCACCGGAGACCAGGAACGGCAGTTTGAGATTGACGCCGTCGAGCAGCTTCCAGTCGAACGTTGCACCGAGCCCGCCGGGGCGGGTGGCGTCCTTCGGCGGCCGTGCGTCGAACAGGATGCGGTCGGCCACCGCCGCGTAGTCCGGCAGCACCGAAAGATCTTCCGGGCCCGCCAGCGCGATCGCCTTCATCACCGGCAGACCGTAGATGCGCTTGATCGAACGCACCCGCTCCGGGCTCTCGCTGCCGTGGAATTGCAGCCAGTTCGGTCGAAGCTGCTCGACGATGGCGTCAAGCAACTCGTCGTCGGCATCGACGGTGAGCGCGACCTTGGCGGCGCGGCTGCGGACTTGACGGCCGAGCGCATCGGCGAAGTCGATATCGAGGTGACGCGGCGAAGCGGGAAAGAACACAAAGCCGACCATATCGGCGCCGGCTTCGACCGCTGCTTCCAGCGTGTCGGCGGTCGTCAGACCGCAGATTTTCACAATTGTGGACATGGCTTTGCGCTGAATCTGGGTTGCCGGCGCGCCAGGGCGCCGCAGAGAATGCGCAGTCTTACAACGTCGCGCGGGACTTGTCGCGCCCGGCGCCGCTGGAACCGCTCTCGAGCAGCAGCCGGCGCGGCTCGCTCTGCGCCGGCGTGGCGATGCTGGCACGCAGGCTGGCGAGCTGGTTCTGGGCTTCGATCGCTTCGGCCTGATGCCGGCGGGCGGAGCGTCGCCAGCGCCGTTGTCCGAACCAGGTGGCGATACCGCCGAGGATCACGCCAACGATAGCGGTAACGATGATCACGACGAACAGCGGCAGCCGGATGTGACCGAGCGGGTTGCTGGGGTCCAGCGGATCGAACGAGACGTCGACCATATGGCGGTTGGCGACCGCGAACACCACGAGGATCAAACCGAGCGGGATCAGCACCAGGGCCGTCAGGAATTTCTGCATGTCATTCGCTCGCCTGGCTCGGCAATGGGGCGTCGCGCTACGCGGTATCGCTGGTTTCAGCGTCGTCGCCGCCGTCGCGGTTCAGGCGCTCACGCATTTCCTTGCCGGTCTTGAAAAACGGCACGGTCTTCTGCTCGACCGGCACATGAGCCCCGGTGCGCGGATTGCGCCCGGCGCGTGCCGGACGATGCTTCACCGAGAATGCGCCAAAGCCGCGAAGCTCGACCCGATCCCCACGCGCCAACGCTTCGACGATCTCATCGAGGATCGCGTTGACGATGTTCTCGACGTCCCGCTGATACAGGTGCGGGTTGTGCTCGGCGATACGCTGAACGAGTTCGGATTTGATCATCGAGGATGTGGTCCGTGCGTGCGGACCGCCATTTCCGTGAAAATGCCGTGAACTGTCAAGACGCTAAATCGGACAGACGCCCCGGCGAAGGGCGTCCGATGGGCGTCATTGAACCCGCTTTCAGGGTCAAAATACCGCACAGGCTGCACGCCCCGCGGGCAGAGATCACTGACCCGCGGACGGCGCCCACAGCGCCAGCATGCCGTCGAGGCCGAGCCGCTCGACCGACTGCATCGCGCCGGTCTGTTCGACGCGACGCGCGATCACGCCGAGGCCCGCAGCGTCGAACGCAACGGAGGCTGCGGCGCGCAGGAAGGTGAGGTCGCCGAACTGCGGTGAGAGCTTGTAGTCGCGCACCGGCAGGCCCGATTTGACGTTCTTCGCCTTCTCCAGCCACGCGATCGCGGTCTTCTCGTCGCCGAGTTCGTCGATCAGTTTGAGCCCTACGGCCTGGCGTCCGGTGAACACCCGGCCGTCGGCGACGACGTTGAGCTGATCGTCAGTCATCTTGCGGCTCTGCTGCACCATGCCGCGGAACCACGCGTAGGAATCCTTCACCAGCGCCTCGATGGCGGCGCGTGCCTCAGGACTGGTCGGCTCGAAACCGTTCGGCGCAGCCTTCAGCGGCGACGATTTTACTTCCTCGACCTTGACGCCGACGGTCTTCAGCAGCTCGGACACGTTCGGATATTGGAACAGCACGCCGATCGAACCGACCAACGAAGTCTGCTGTGCGACGATGTGCTCGGAGGCCAGCGCGGCGATATAGCCGCCCGAGGCGGCGAGCCCTTCGACCACCACGACCATCGGCTTCTTCGCCTTCAGCCGCGCCAGCGCGTCGTGCAATTCCTCGGAGCCCGCGGTGGTGCCGCCGGGCGAATTGATGTGGACGATCACGGCCGAGTAGGACGACTTGCCGAGCCGGTCGAGCGCTTCGACACGCTCGTCATTGCTGCGGATCAGACCCTCGATCTTGATGCGGGCGATCGAGCCGGTCGAGGTGAGCGCGCCGCGCCCTGCCGGCGACACCATCGCACCGATCGCCACCACGGCGACGATCGCGACCAGCACAGCCGCCACGCGCCAGAACGTCAGCTTCCTTCGCATCCGGCGGCGATCGACGATCACATCGGAATCAAGCGACATCAGCGGTTCTCCGGTCGGCGGCTATCGTTTCGGTTGTCGGATGGGATCGTTGCCGTCCCATGAGCGAAATACATCAATTACAATCCAATATGAAGAAAACATGGTTCGTGCGGCGGCCTGCCCGCACCGCTGCGACCACCGGCGCCGGCCGTCGCAAGGCGGGTCACGCGCAACGAAAAAGGGCCCCGGCAATGCCGGAGCCCTGGATGTCGTGAGGTAAGCCTGAGGCTTACTTGTCGCGCTGCTTGAGCGCGGTGCCGAGAATGTCGCCCAGCGTCGCGCCCGAATCGGACGAGCCGTACTGCGCGATGGCTTCCTTCTCCTCGGCCACTTCCAGCGCCTTGATCGACACCTGGACCTTGCGGGCCTTCTTGTCGAACTGGATGACGCGGGCGTCGACCTTCTCACCAACCGCGAAGCGGTCGCTGCGCTGGTCGTTGCGGTCGCGTGCCAGCTCCGAGCGCTTGATGAAGGTGTTGAAGTCGGTGCCGACGATCTGCACGTCGATGCCGCTTTCCTTCACGTCGAGCACTTCGCAGGTCACGACAGCACCCTTCTTGACGTCGCCCGGCTCGGCGAAGGGGTCGCCTTCGAGCTGCTTGACGCCGAGCGAGATGCGCTCCTTTTCGACGTCCACGTCGAGCACCACGGCCTTGACCATGTCGCCCTTCTTGAAGTTGTCGATCACCTGCTCGCCCGGCAGCTTCCAGTCGAGGTCCGAGAGGTGGACCATGCCGTCGACGTCGCCGTCGAGACCCAGGAACAGACCGAACTCGGTCTTGTTCTTGACCTCGCCTTCGACGGTCGAACCGACCGGATGCTTCTCGACGAACACTTCCCACGGATTGCGCATGGTCTGCTTGAGACCGAGCGAGATACGGCGCTTGACCGAATCCACCTCGAGCACCTGCACTTCGACTTCCTGAGAGGTCGAAACGATCTTGCCGGGGTGCATGTTCTTCTTGGTCCACGACATCTCGGAGACGTGGATCAGGCCTTCGATGCCCGGCTCGAGCTCGACGAACGCACCGTAGTCGGTGATGTTGGTCACGCGGCCGGTGAAGCGCGCGTTCAGCGGGTACTTGGCCTCGATGCCCTGCCACGGATCGTCCAGCAGCTGCTTCATGCCGAGCGAGATGCGGTGGGTCTCGTGGTTGATCTTGATGATCTTGACCTTGACGGTCTGGCCGATCGTCAGCACCTCGGTCGGGTGATTGACCCGGCGCCAGGCGATATCGGTCACGTGCAGCAGGCCGTCGATGCCGCCGAGGTCAACGAACGCACCGTAATCGGTGATGTTCTTGACGACGCCGTCGATCACCTGACCCTCTTCGAGGTTCTGCACCAGCTCCTGGCGCTGCTCGGCGCGGGTCTCTTCCAGCACGGTCCGGCGCGACACGACGATGTTGCCACGGCGGCGATCCATCTTGAGGATCTGGAACGGCTGCGAGTTGTTCATCAGCGGCGCAACGTCGCGGATCGGACGGATGTCGACCTGCGAGCGCGGCAGGAACGCCACGGCGCCGTCGAGGTCGACCGTGAAGCCGCCCTTGACCTGATTGAAGATGACGCCGAACACCTTCTCGTTGTTCTGGAAGGCCTTCTCGAGCTTGCCCCAGCTCTCTTCGCGGCGCGCCTTGTCGCGCGACAGCACGGCTTCGCCGAGCGCATTCTCGATCCGATCGAGGAACACCTCGACGGTATCGCCGACCTTGATCTCGTTGTCGCGGCCCGGACCTGCGAATTCGCGCAGCGGCACGCGGCCTTCGGTCTTCAGGCCGACGTCAATGACGGCCATGTCCTTCTCGATCGCGACGACCTTGCCCTTGATAACAGAGCTTTCCTGCAGGTTGCCGCCGGCGAAGGACTCGTCGAGCATCGCGGCGAAATCGTCGCGGGTCGGGTTGTAAGTGTCAGTCGAAGCCATTTGTTCTCCAGATGCGGATGTCGCCGGCAGTTCGGTTGAGGGCCGTCTCGCGCGCACAGTGTCAGGGGTCCGCGAACCTGACGACCACCCAGCACATCAGTGCGGAGCGGGCCGGCAGCATGCCTGCACGGTCGAGACGTTGATCCGCGGTGAAGCGGATCGCAGATTGGGGCATTCCAGCAGAACGTCCGGCGGCAAAAGAAGCGACGAATCCGAGATGGATCTCGCGGTCTTCATCCGGCCATCGCGGCGGTGGCGGCGGAGCGGGCGAACCTCCAATGACGGCGTCGGTTTGGTCGATTAGACCCGACGCCGGCCCGCTCGAACGGCCTCGACAATGTCGATGGCGGCCCGGACGCCGCCTTCTATATCCAAATAGGAATTATCGAGCAAGACTGCATCCGGTGCTTGCTTGAGCGGCGCTGCCGAGCGGCTCTTGTCGCGTTCGTCGCGCTTGATGATGTCGGCCAGGATCTCCGCCTCGTCGGCGGGCTCGCCGCGGGACTGGGCTTCCAGGAAGCGGCGGTGGGCGCGAACCTCGGGCGAGGCGACCACGAAGATCTTCACCTCGGCGTCGGGACAGATCACCGTGCCGATGTCGCGGCCATCCAGCACGGCGCCGGGAGGCGCGGCGGCGAAAGCCTGCTGGAACTCGACCAGGGCGGCGCGGACTTGCGGATGGGCCGACACCACCGAGGCGGCTTCGCCGACCGCGTGGCTCTTCAGCGCCGGATCGTCGAACCGCGCCGGGTCGAGCGTGTGCGCGACCTCGGCGGCGCGCGCCTCGTCGGTGAGGTTGGCGCCGGCGTCCAACATCGCCTTGGCGACCGCGCGGTAGATCACGCCGGTATCAAGGTGCCTGAGGCCATAATGTGCGGCCAGCCGCTTGGCGAGCGTGCCTTTGCCCGATGCAGCCGGTCCGTCGATTGCGATGATCATTCTCTTGTGCATTCCAATTGGCTTGGTGAGCCTTTACGGCGGCGGGGCGTCCCGACGAGGCCCGCGGTGGTTTGCAGCCGTGAACGACTGGGTATAAACCCGCGATCCGCCGAAGCCAGCCTCGTTGGCGATTTCCTATCAATCTCTGCCCGGACCCTGCCTGGATGGCCACGCCCGCTTTCGTCAAACGGATTACGCGATCGGATGCGGTCCTGTCGCTCGGCGTCAACTTCTCCAAGATCTATTTTAAGTTCGTGATGTGGACCGGTCGATACGACCGGCAGGCCGCTCCGATCCCGGAGCCTTACATCCTGGCGATGTGGCACGGGCGGCTGATCATGGCGCCGATGCTGCAGACCAAAAGCAAGCCGCTGGTCGCGCTGATCAGCGGGCATCGCGACGGTAAGATCATCTCCCGGGTCGGGGCCGCGTTCGGGATTCAGACGGCGGTCGGTTCGTCCTCGCGCGGCGGCATGCGGGCGGCGCGCGAAATGATGCGGCTCGGAAAATCCGGCCACAGCCTGTTCGTCACGCCAGATGGCCCGCGCGGTCCGCGGATGCGCATCAACAGCGAGGGTGTTCTCGATATGGCGCGGCTGACCGGGCTGCCGATCCTGCCGGTCTCGGTCAGCCTGTCGCGTCACAAGCTGCTCCGGAGCTGGGATCGGCTGATGCTGCCCGGGCTTTTTGCCAAGGTCGCGATCCGGTTCGGCGAGCCGATCACCGTCGAGGCGGGCTCGCCGACCGCAGAGATCGCGGAGCGGCTGCAGGCGGCTCTGACCGCCGCCCAGAACGAAACCGACCGGATCGTCGGCCTTCAGCCGGTCGAAGCGGCCTGAGGCTCAGCCGAATTCGGCACCGAGCCGCTGCATCATCGGAACGAAGTCCGGGAAGCTGGTGGCGATGAAGGCGGTGTCGTCGACCGTCACCGGCTTGTCCGAGGCGAGGCCCATCGCGAGCGCCGACATCGCGATACGATGATCCATGTGGGTGGCGACGACGCCGCCGCCCGGCACATGGCCCTTGCCTTCGACGATCAGATCGTCGCCTGCGATCTCTACCGCGACGCCGTTGACCCGCAACATCGCCGCCGTCGCTTCCAGCCGGTCGCTTTCCTTGACCCGCAGCTCGTGCAGGCCGCGCATCACGGTGGTGCCCTCGGCGAACGCAGCGGCGACCGCCAGCACCAGATACTCGTCGATCATCGACGGCGCCCGCTCCGGCGGCACCTCGACGCCCTTCAGCTTCGATCCGCGCACACGGAAACGGGCCATCGGCTCGCCGGCATCGCCGCGGACGTCGCTGTCCTCGATCGAGGCGCCCATTTCCCGCAGCGTCGTGATCAGCCCGGTGCGCAGCGGGTTGGTCATCACGTCGGTCAGTTCGATGTCGGAGCCGGGCACCACCAATGCCGCCACCATCGGGAAGGCGGCCGACGATGGATCGGCCGGCACCACCACCGGGGCGCCGCGCAATTCGGGTTGGCCGGTTAATGAAATCTTACGGCCATGGGCACCTTCGGGTTCGGTGACGATCGTGGCGCCGAAATGCTGCAGCATCAGCTCGGTATGGTCACGGCTGGCTTCGGCCTCGATCACCGTCGTGACGCCGGGCGCCGACAGGCCGGCGAGCAGCACCGCGGATTTGATCTGCGCCGACGGCACCGGGGTGCGGTACAGAATCGGCAGCGGATCGCGGGCGCCCTGCAGGGCCAGCGGCAATCGGCCGCCCTCGCTGCTCGATACCACTTTTGCGCCCATCAGCTCCAGGGGATCGACGATTCGCCGCATCGGCCGGCTGCGCAGCGACGCATCGCCGTCGAACGTCGCCAGGATCGGCGATCCGGCGACCGCACCCATCGCCAAACGGCAGCCGGTGCCCGAATTGCCGAAATCCAGCGGGGCTTCCGGTGTGGCGAAACCGGCGACGCCGACGCCATGCACGCGCCATTCGCAGTCGCCGGTGCGCTCGACCTTGGCGCCGAGCGCGCGCATCGCCTTGGCGGTGTTGAGAACGTCCTCGCCCTCGAGCAGGCCGGAGATTCGCGTCTCGCCGACCGCCAGCGCGCCGAGAATCAGCGCCCGGTGCGAAATCGACTTGTCGCCCGGGACGCGCGCGGTGCCGCGCAATGCGCCGCTCTTGCGCGCCTGCAGCGGCGTCGGCTGGTTCGAATCAGTCAAGATTGTGGTCCCTCGCGGCTGCGGGTGATTCGGCCTGGCATTGCGGCCGTCCTCGCGGCCTTCGGCATAAACCGCTATTGACAGCGGCGTGCCAACTAGCCAAGTGAAGCACCGTTTTTCAAGAAATCCCAAGGTTGCACAAGTGGCGAAATCCGATCTCGGAACCAAACGCATTTGCCCGACGACGGGCAAAAAGTTCTACGATCTGAACAAGAATCCCGTGATCTCGCCCTACACCGGCGAGGTGGTGCCGATTGCACCGGTTACGGCGCCGCGCAGCCGTGCGGATCAGCGCGCCCCTGTTGGCGCGGATACGGAAGCCCCCGAGGCGATGGAAGCCGAAGAGCTGGTGTCGCTGGAAGAGGCCGATGCCGAGGAGAACACCGGCAAGGTCAAGGCCGTGGTGCCGGAATCCGAGGACGACATCGAAATCGACGAAGCCATCGACGACGATGACGACGATTCGACCTTCATCGCCGATGAAGAAGAAGAGGATGAAGACGTCACAGACATCATTGGTGACGTTTCTGGCGATGAGGAGACTTGAGATCGTCGCCGATATGTGATCAACGATTGCCGCGCGGCCGATTTTGATTTGCGCCGCGCACCCAGGGTAAGGGGCCATAGCTCAGCTGGGAGAGCGCTTGCATGGCATGCAAGAGGTCGGCGGTTCGATCCCGCCTGGCTCCACCATCCTTCCCTCAGGCTTTCAAAGCTTTTGTCTCGCTCAGGCGCACACCCAGCGCCCGCCGCTCAGGTGCGCAGCACTGAAGCCTCTCATGCGCTGCGAACGAAGCCGACGCCCGCCGGGCATTTGCCAAGACGGTGTTGGGGGCGATAAGTTCTCCGCTCCTGCAAAGCTTCGGTAAGAAAGCCCTTATGACCTCTGCATCGATGCCCGGCGCGATCGCCGGATTGCGTGTAATCGATCTGACCCGCGTGCTTGGCGGGCCCTACTGCACCCAAATCCTCGCCGACCACGGCGCCAACGTCATCAAGCTCGAACCGCCGGCCGGCGACGAGGTGCGCGACTGGGGGCCTCCGTTCCATGACGAGGACGCGGCGTATTTTCTCGGCGTGAATCGCAACAAGCGTTCGATCGGCCTCGATCTCGCCTCGCCCGGCGGGCGCGAGGTGCTGTTGAAGATGCTCGAAGACGCCGACGTGCTGATCGAGAACTTCAAGCCCGGCACGCTCGACAAATGGGGCCTCTCCAACGAGGTGATTCGCGAGAAGTTTCCGCGGCTGGTGCATTGCCGGATTTCGGGCTTCGGCGCCGACGGCCCGCGCGGCGGCAACCCCGGCTATGACGCCATCATCCAGGCGATGACCGGCATGATCGCCGCGACCGGCTCGCCGGAGAGCGGACCGGTGCGAATCGGTGTGCCGCTGGTCGACATCACCACCGGCCTGTATGCGACCATTGGTATCCTGATGGCGCTGGCGGAGCGTGAGCGCTCCGGTAAGGGCCAGTTCGTGGAGACCACGCTTTACGAAACCGGTCTCGCGATCATGCATCCGCATACCGCGAACTACTTCCTGCATGGCAAGCCGCCGGCGCTGACCGGCAACGAGCACCCGAACCTGGTGCCGTATTCAACCTTCAACGCCCGCGACGGCCAGATCTTCACCGGCGTCGGCAATGACGGCACGTTCCGCAAGCTGTGCAAGGAAATCGGCAAGCCAGAGCTCGGTACCGATCCGCGCTTCGCGCGCAACAAGGACCGCATCGCCAACCGCGCTGCGCTCCGCGCCGAACTCGAGGCGGTATTCAGCCAGCACGATGCGGTGCCGCTGTGCGACCGGCTGCTCAATGCCGGCTTGCCCGCAGGCCCGGTGCAGTCGATCGACAAGGCGCTGACCAGTCCCCACACCGCCTACCGCGGCGATGTGATCGAGAAGGATTGGTACAAGGGCGTTGCCTCGCCGATCCGGTTCGAGCGCACCAAGGCCAGCCTGCGTGGCCTGCCGCCGACGTTCAGCCAGCACGCCAACGAAGTGCTCGGCGAGTTCGGCTATTCGGCGGACGACATCGCCAAGCTGAAGGCCGACGGTATCGTCAGCGGCCCCGAGCGCAAACGCTGATGAGGACGGCGCCGGCCGCGATGCCGGCGCCGTTCATTCTGCTCTCGCTACGCACCCAGCTTCGATTACCGCAGTGCAGGAACTCTTGCACTGCATCATAAGCTGTTGCGACGACAGCGCCGCCGCCGCTTCCTCCCCGGCGGTGCCTCGCTTATACGGTCATGTGTCTGTCATCGCGCACTGCTACGCGCGCCCACCACGACAGCACGTGCCCAACCGGGAGGTTTTCATGGCATTTCGATCCTTTGGCCTGACCGCGGCCGCCGCGACGGCGATCGCCGCGACGCTGGCGATGGCTGCGCCGGCATATGCGGTCACCGAAATTCAGTGGTGGCACGCGATGACCGGCGGCAACAACGACGTCATCGTCAAGCTGGCCAATGACTTCAATGCCGCGCAGAGTGACTACAAGGTGGTGCCGACCTACAAGGGTGGCTACGCCGATACCATGAACGCCGGCATCGCCGCGTTCCGCGCCGGCAACGCGCCGCACATCCTGCAGGTGTTCGAAGTCGGCACCGCCACCATGATGGCGGCGACCGGCGCCGTGAAGCCGGTCTACAAACTGATGCAGGAAACCGGCGAGCCGTTCGATCCGAAGGCGTATCTACCGGCGATCACCGGCTACTACTCGACCTCCAAGGGCGAGATGCTGTCGTTCCCGTTCAACTCGTCCTCGATGGTGATGTGGGTCAATCTCGACGCGCTGAAGAAGGCCGACATCGCCGAGATCCCGAAGACTTGGCCCGAGGTGTTCGAAGACGCCAAGAAGCTGAAGGCTGCCGGCTACGCCACCTGCGGCTTCTCCACCGCCTGGGTCACCTGGGCCAATCTCGAGCAGCTCTCGGCCTGGCACAACGTGCCGCTGGCCAGCAAGGCCAACGGTCTCGACGGTTTCGATACCAAGCTCGAATTCAACGGCCCGGTTCAGCTCAAGCATCTGCAGAAGCTGATCGAGCTGCAGAAGGACAAGACCTACGACTATTCCGGCCGCACCAACACCGGCGAGGGCCGCTTCACCTCGGGTGAGTGCCCGCTGTTCCTGACCTCGTCGGGCTTCTTCGGCAACGTCAAGTCGCAGGCCAAGTTCAACTGGACCAACGCGCCGATGCCCTACTATCCGGACATCAAGGGCGCGCCGCAGAATTCGATCATCGGCGGCGCTTCGCTATGGGTGATGGGCGGCAAGAACGCCGCCGAGTACAAGGGCGTCGCCAAGTTCCTGGCGTTCCTGTCCGATACCGATCGCCAGGTCGCGATCCACAAGGCCTCGGGCTACCTGCCGATCACCAAGGCGGCCTACGAAAAGGCCAAGGCGGACGGCTTCTACAAGGAGCAGCCGTATCTCGAAACCCCGATCAAGGAGCTGACCAACAAGCCGCCGACCGAGAATTCGCGCGGCCTGCGGCTCGGCAACATGGTGCAGCTCCGCGAACTGTGGGCCGAGGAAATCGAGCAGGCGCTGGCCGGGAAGAAGACCGCCCAGCAGGCGCTCGACGCCGCCGTCGAACGCGGCAACGCCATGCTGCGCCAGTTCGAAAAGACCGCGGTGAGGTAAGTGCTCCAACCCTACACTGGCTGTCATTGCCGGGCTTGACCCGGCAATCCATCCTTCGGAAGAGTGATGGATGCGCGGGTCAAGCCCGCGCATGACGGCAGGATGGGGGAGGGGAGTTAGTCATGCTCAAGCAGGCCGTCTTCCAGTCCAAGTTCCTGCCCTATCTGCTGGTGCTGCCGCAGCTCGTGGTGGTGCTGGTGTTCTTCTATTGGCCAGCCGTGCAGGCGGTGATTCAGTCGTTTCTGCTGCAGGACGCCTTCGGCCTGTCGACCGTGTTCGTCTGGTTCGACAATTATCGCGAGCTGCTCGACCAGCCCGACTACTTCGCCGCGATCATCCGGACCTTCGTCTTCTCCTTCGCGATCGCGCTGTCGTCGCTGTCGCTGGCGTTGCTGCTGGCGGTGATGGCGGACCGGCCGCTGCGCGGCTCGACGTTCTACCGCACCATGCTGATCTGGCCCTACGCGGTGGCGCCGCCGGTGGTCGGCGTGCTGTGGGTGTTCATGCTCAATCCGTCGCTCGGTGTCATCGCCCATGGGCTGCGCGCGCTCGGCGTCGATTGGAACCCGCTGCTCGATGGTGATCAGGCGGCGCTGCTGATCGTGCTCGCGGCGGCCTGGAAGCAGATCTCCTACAACTTCCTGTTCTTCCTCGCCGGGCTGCAGGCGATCCCCTCCAGCGTGATCGAGGCGGCGGCGATCGACGGCGCCCGGCCGATGCGCCGGTTCTGGACCATCATCTTCCCGCTGCTGTCGCCGACCATCTTCTTCCTGGTGATCGTCAACGTCGTGTACGCGTTCTTCGACACCTTCGGCATCATCGACACCATGACCCGCGGCGGTCCGGCGAAGGCGACCGAAACGCTGGTCTATAAAGTGTATCAGGACGGCCTGCTCGGCTCGAACCTCGGCAGTTCGGCGGCTCAATCGGTGATTCTGATGGCGATCGTGATCGCCCTGACGGCGATCCAGTTCCGCTTCGTCGAGCGCAAGGTGAATTATTGATGGTCGAGCACCGGAAGTTCGGACACCTGGTGCCGCATCTGATCCTGTGGATCGGCGTCGCGATTGTGGCCTTCCCGGTGTATCTGGCGTTCGTCGCCTCGACCCAGGACAACGCCACCATCGCCAATGGCCAGATGTCGCTGCTGCCCGGCGGCCACTTTCTGGAAACCTATTACAAGACTATCTTCGTCGGCTCCTCCGGCACCACCCGCGAGCCGGTCGCCAGCATGCTGTTCAACTCGTTCGTGATGGCGATGTCGATCGCGCTCGGCAAGATCGCGATCTCGATCATCTCCGCCTATGCGATCGTGTATTTCCGGTTTCCGTTCCGGATGACGATCTTCTGGCTGATTTTCATCACCCTGATGTTGCCGGTCGAGGTCCGGATCTATCCGACCTACAAGATCGCCGCGGACCTCAATCTGCTCGACAGTTACGCCGGGCTGGCGCTGCCGCTGATCGCGTCGGCGACCGCGACGCTGCTGTTCCGGCAATTCTTCATGACGGTGCCGGACGAACTGTTGGAAGCGTCGCGGATCGATGGGGCCGGGCCGCTGCGGTTCTTCTGGGATACGCTGCTGCCGCTGTCGCGCACCAATATGGCGGCGCTGTTCGTGATTCTGTTCATCCTCGGCTGGAATCAATATCTCTGGCCGCTGCTGATCACCACCCGCGACGACATGCAGACCATCCAGATCGGCATCCGCAAGATGATCGTCACCTCGGATGCGCTGACCGAGTGGCCAGTGGTAATGGCGACCGCCGTTCTGGCGATGCTGCCGCCGGTCGCCGTGGTGGTGCTGATGCAGAAACTGTTCGTGCGCGGACTGGTCGAGACGGAGAAGTAGCAACAGTGGCCAACGTCGTTCTCCGCTCTGTCCGCAAGACCTATCCGGGTGGTTTTGAGGCCATCAAAGGCGTCGATTTCGAAGTCGGCGACGGCCAGTTCTGCGTGCTGGTCGGGCCGAGCGGCTGCGGCAAGTCGACCCTGCTGCGAATGATCGCCGGGCTCGAAACCGTCACCGGCGGCGAGATCGGCATCGGGGACCGCGTCGTCAACGACGTCGAGCCGGCCGATCGCGATATCGCGATGGTGTTCCAGAACTACGCGCTCTACCCGCACATGACCGTGTACAACAACATGGCGTACGGCCTGCGCAACCGCGGCATGGCCAAGGCGGAAATCGACGCGCGGGTGCAGGAAGCGGCGCGCATCCTCGAACTCGGTCCGATGCTGACCCGGAAGCCGCGGCAATTGTCCGGCGGCCAGCGCCAGCGGGTCGCGATGGGCCGCGCCATCGTGCGGCATCCCAAGGTATTTCTGTTCGACGAGCCACTGTCGAACCTCGACGCCAAGCTGCGGGTCGCGATGCGGGTCGAAATCCGCAAGCTGCAGCGCCGGCTCGCCACCACGGCGATCTACGTCACCCACGACCAGCTCGAGGCAATGACGCTTGCCGACATGCTGGTGGTGATGAATGCCGGCCAGGTCGAACAGATCGGCTCGCCGCTCGACGTCTATGCCAAGCCGGCGACGACCTTTGTGGCCTCGTTCATTGGCGCACCGCCGATGAACCTGCTGACCCTGGCGGACGATCTGCGGAGCCAGCTCGGTGGCGCGCCGGCCGAGGCGGGCATTCTCGGCGTCCGCCCGGAGGACCTCGTCATCGGCCCAGGAGGGGCAGCTCACGGCGGGCTGGCGCTCGATATCACCGTCGAGGCGATCGAGCGGGTCGGGCCGGAGACGTTCGTCTACGGGGCCCGCGCAGGCCATGAGGCGCGGCCGGTGGTCGCTGGAAAGCCTGGCGAAGGGGCCGGCGGGGACATCATCGTCCGGATCCCCGGCCAGGTCGCGCCGGCGGTCGGAGAGCGCATCACGGTCGCCGCGCCGCCGCACTGCCTGCATCTGTTTTCCGCCGACGGGCGCCGCCGGATTGCCGGCTAGCCGACCGTAAGCTACTGGTGGAATTCGCTGTTCTGGCCTTCTTGAACAGTTCTTTTGCACTGCCCATATTGGTTTGGACTGGACGGCGAGGTGCCGGACGGTCGATGGGGTGCCGCAAGGACCCCCTCAAAGTCGCTTCGAGAGGACTTTGTGATGTCTCGTGTTCCTTCGTTATCTAGTCCCTTTCTGCTGGGATTCGACGAGATCGAGCGTGCGCTCGACCGCGTCGTCAAAGGCGCCGACGGGTACCCCCCGTACAACATCGAACGGTGCGAACGCAGCAACGGCGATCCCGAAAAGCTGCGCATCACACTGGCGGTGGCTGGATTCACCCGCGATCAACTCGATGTCACAGTTGAGGAAAATCAACTGGTGATCCGGGGCCGGCAGCAGGATGACAAAACTCGGCAATACATCCACCGCGGCATTGCCGCGCGTCACTTCCAGCGGACGTTCGTGCTGGCCGACGGGATGCAGGTGTTGGGTGCGGACCTGAAAAACGGGTTGTTGTCCATCGACCTGATCCGGCCTGAGCCGGAAAGGGTCATTAAGACAATCGCCATCACCGAACACGAATAATGGAACGAGTAGCGGACTCGACCGCTTAGTCTCCTAGAGGAGTCGAGACCATGACTGAAGCTGGTACTACGCTTGAAAATGTGGGCGTCACGCCGGAAGCGCTGGCGCATCTGGGCGAAGGCCACATCGCCTATGTGAAGCAGATCCGCTCCGAAGACGTACCTGGGTTGTTCCCGCAGGCGCCGCAGATCGCGCCGGGCCTCAAGCTGTTCGCGCTGCATTCGGCCGATGGCACGCCGATCATGCTGACCGACAGCCGTGAAGCGGCGATCGCGAATGCCTGGAGCCAGGAACTGCAGGCCGTCAGCGTCCACTAAGCGCTGACTGTAAGACGGTTACGCGACGCGGGGTGTCCGGTGACGGCCCCCGCGCCTGCTGAATACTCATCAGCGGCGCTGAGGCGCCCCAGCAAGCAACCGCAGCGCGTTGCATTGCTCACGTCCCCATATCGATAGTAACGCGATCTCGTGCCTTTGCCGTCGCGGCTCAGCGACGTTGGAGCTCGTACGAGTAACCGCTGCGCCTGAACCAGTTTCGGTCCGGTGCCGAGGACTCATTCTGCTGTCAGTGTAATGCCTTCGCGAAGCTCGCGGGCTGCCGGCCAGCAATATGCCGCGCTGTTAAGCCGCGGTGGCCGGCGGCAGCGCCAGCACCGAGTAGATCGCATGGGCGTCGCGGGAGGCGCGCAGCTTCTTGGCGACGTCCTGGTCACGCAACAGCCGGGCGATCCGCGCCAGCGCTTTGAGGTGGTCGGCGCCGGCACCTTCGGGCGCCAGCAGCAGGAAGATCAGGTCGACCGGCTGGCCGTCCATCGCTTCGAAATCGATCGGACGTTCCAGCCGCGCGAACAGCCCGAACAGCTTTTCCAGCTTCGGCAGCTTGCCGTGCGGAATCGCCACCCCATAGCCGACCGCGGTGGTGCCGAGCTTCTCGCGCTGCAGCAGCACTTCGAAGATCGAGCGTTCGTTCTGACCGGTGAGTTCAGCGGCGCGCGCCGCGAGTTCCTGCAGCGCCTGCTTCTTGCTGATCACCTTGAGCGCCGGGATGACGGCCTCGGGCGCGACAAGATCCGTAATCGTCATCAGGCGTTCCGGGGGTGTTGGTGCGGTCCGGGTGAAATAGGACGGCGGTGGGTTGCGTCAAGCGTTCGATCCGAGAAGCGCCGCGCGATTTCCTGATCGCGGCTAAAACGCTTCTGAAATCATGATCCTAACTTAAGTCTAGCATTCCTGCCGGCGGCCGTAAAATGCCGTCGGCGGTCCGCCGAAAAGCGGCGGACCATAGGCAGAGCGTTGCACGGGCGTCAATGCCTCGCGGAGGTTCCGCTTGCGGCTTTCCCGCGAGGCAATGCGCGGATCAGTTCGTGCCGTTCAGCACCGGCGGGTCGATCCAGCCGATATTGCCGTCGGCGCGACGATAAATGATGTTCACGCGGCCCGAGCTGCCGTGCTGGAACACCACCACGGGTGCGCCGGTGAGATCGAGCTCGACCACCGCCTCGCTCACCGACAGCCGCTTCATCGCGGTGGTGGCCTCGGCGATGATCACCGGGTTGTAGGCGTCCTCGTGATGCTCTTCGTCGCCGGGCGCTTCGATCACGTAGCTGGCCGCGTCCACCGGCGTGCCGAGCTCGGCGAGCGCGTTGGCCTCGGCGTGAGCCTTGCGGGCCGAACGATCCTTCAGGCGGCTCTTGTAGCGGCGCAGGCGCTTCTCGATCTGGACCAGCGCCTGATCGGCGCTGACATAGGCGTCGGCGGCATTCGACTCGGCTTCAAGCGTGATGCCGGAATCGAGGTGCAGCGCACAATCGGTGCGGAAGCCGAAACCGCCTTTGCTGAGCGTGAAGTGCCCCGAATAATTCCCATCGAAATACTTGCGCAGCACCTCCTCGGTGCGTTCGCTCACGCGGCTGCGCAGCGCTTCGCCGATGCTGATGCTTTTGCCGGATATCCGGATGGTCATGGCAGTGCCTCGATTCACATGTGGGGAGGTGAGTCTAGTCAGAGCAGGGCGACGCAATCAAGCTGGGGCTGTGTCGCGGGAGCGGCTCGCGGCCGCAGACGGCGTGCCCAGCATGTTCTGCTTGTCGCGACGGCGCTGCACTGAAGAGGGAATGCGCATCGCTTCGCGATATTTCGCGACGGTGCGACGCGCGATGTCGATGCCGGCCTCGCGCAGACGTTCGACGATCGTATCATCCGACAGGATTGCTGACGGATCTTCACTGTCGATCAGTTGGCGAATCTGGTGCCGCACCGCTTCGGCCGAATGCGCTTCGCCGCCGTCGGCGGAAGCGATCGACGCAGTGAAGAAATACTTAAGCTCGAAAGTGCCGCGGTTGGTCGCCATGTATTTGTTGGCGGTGACCCGCGACACCGTCGATTCGTGCATCTGAATTGCGTCGGCCACGGCTTTCAGATTCAGCGGCCGCAGATGCTTGACGCCGTGGGTGAAGAAACCGTCCTGCTGGCGCACGATCTCGGTCGCCACCTTGAGGATGGTGCGGGCGCGCTGATCGAGCGCGCGCACCAGCCAGGTGGCGTTCTGCAGACAGTCGGAGAAGTACGACTTGTCGCCGTCCTTGCGGATCGTCTTCGACAGCTCCGAATAATACGACTGGTTAACCAGCACCTTCGGCAGCGTGTCGCTGTTGAGTTCGACCAGCCAGCCGCCGTCGGGGCCGGGCCGGACGAACACGTCAGGCACAATGGTCTGCACCCGCGACGAGCCGAACTTCAGGCCCGGCTTCGGATCGAGGTGACGGATCTCGCCGATCATGTCGACGAGGTCTTCGTCGTCGACGCCGCAGATCTTGCGCAAGCTTGCAACGTCGCGCTTGGCGAGCAGGTCGAGGTGTTCGACCAGCGCCTGCATCGCCGGGTCGTAGCGATCGCGCTCCCGCAACTGGATGGCGAGGCATTCGCTCAAGTTGCGCGCGCAGATCCCGGGCGGGTCGAAGGTCTGCAGCACCTGCACGACCGCTTCGACGTCGTCCTGACTGGCGCCGAGCCGTTCGGCGGCATCGCCGAGATCGGCCGGCAGGTAGCCGGCGTCGTCGACGAGGTCGATCAGGTACTGTCCGATCAGCCGCTGCGACGGCGTCGTGACCGCAACCGCGAGCTGTTCGGCGAGATGGTCGGCCAGCGAAGTCTCGGCCGCCACGAAGGCTTCGAGATTGTAGCCTTCATCCGACGACGCTCCGCCGCCCCATTCAGTATAGGAGGCCGGCGCGCTGTCCTGCGCGGCGCGGGCCGCAGCTTCGGCGGGCTCTTCGGGAAAAACGTTCTCCATGCCGGTATCGAGCGTCTGCTCGATATCGCTCCGGCTGCCGAGATCGCGGTGCATCCATTCTTCGGTGCCTGGCTCGAACGCGCCGGCGGCCGCGGGGTCGGTGAAATCCGAAGAACCCTCGCCGCCGAAATCCTCGCCGCTGCTTGCACCGAACTCGCTGCCGCCCTCGGCGCCTTCCGCCGTGGCTTCACCGGCCACCGGCGGTTCCGCATTGTCGCCGGCGCGATCGAGCAACGGGTTCTTCTCGATCTCATCCTCGACGAAAGCCGCGAGGTCGAGATTCGACAACTGAAGCAGCTTGATCGCCTGCATCAGTTGCGGGGTCATCACCAGAGACTGGGTCTGACGAAATTCGAGACGTTGCGACAGCGCCATGGTGGCCAGAAACGGTAGTTGGTCCGTTTCTTGCTTACGCCTTTCCGGAGCGGTTGTACACGCCTTGACGGATGGGAAATTTGGAGTAGAGGCGCCGGCCCTTCTGGCGGGATGTCTTTCCGGTATCTAGGTAGTTCTGATCGCGCCTCGCGATCAGGCCGGTAGCGGTAATCATGGACCCGCCGGCTCTAAACCGCAACCGGCTTCACAGCCGGAATTCTTCGCCAAGGTAAAGCCGGCGCACATCCGGATCGTTGACGATGTCTTCGGGCGTCCCTTCGGTCAGGATCTCGCCCGCATAGACGATGTAGGCGCGATCGGTGAGGCCGAGCGTTTCGCGAACGTTGTGATCGGTGATCAGCACGCCGATGCCGCGATTGGTCAGGTGACGCACCAGGTCCTGAATGTCGCCGACCGCGATCGGGTCGATACCGGCGAACGGCTCGTCCAGCAGCATGTAGTTCGGGCGGCTGGCGAGCGCGCGGGCGATTTCGACGCGGCGGCGCTCACCGCCCGACAGCGCGATCGACGGTGATTTGCGCAGCCGCTCGATGTTGAATTCCTGCAGCAGATTGTCGAGCTGCGCTTCGCGCTTGCGCTTGTCCGGCTCGACCGCTTCCAGCACCGCGCGGATGTTCTGCTCGACGGTAAGGCCGCGGAAGATCGAGGCTTCCTGCGGCAGGTAACCGATGCCGAGCCGAGCGCGCTGATACATCGGCAGCTTGGTGACGTCGTGGCCGTCGAGTTCGATCGCGCCGTTGTCGGCCTTGATCAGCCCGGTGATCATGTAGAACACGGTGGTCTTGCCGGCGCCGTTGGGGCCGAGCAGGCCGACCGCTTCACCGCGTCGAACATAGATGCTAACGCCGCGCACGATCTTGCGGGTGCCGAAGCTCTTCTCGACGCCGTGCACCGCCAAGTAACTGGATGCCGGTGCGGCCTGCGGCGCAGCCGCCTGCGGGGCGACGGTGCGGCGCGGTGCTGCAGCCGCGGCCGGTTGTCGCGGCGGAGCCGCGTACGACTCGCTGCGTGCGATCGGCGGTGCGTCGCGCACCGGCGTAGCGAGCAGATCGCCGACGTCGTCGCTGTATCTGGTAATGTCGTTGCGCGCGCTGCCGAACCCGGGAGCTTTCGGGCGCCGACGGAACATGCCGCGAAGATCCACCATGCGCTACCGAACCTGTTCCGTGAGACGCGCCGCCGCGAGGCGTGCCGTGACGTTATGGGCGCCTGCCGCGGCCGTGCGGCCGCAGCAAAGCGACGCTTCGCCGGCGCTGTTATAGGCGGCCGCCGTCCGGTTCAACACTCGCGGTGCGTGCTGGTGATGCGGTACGGTCACTTCGGCTTGCCCGAGCTGGTCGGCGGGCCGAGCGGCAGCGGACCGCCGCCATTCGCGCCCGAGGATTGAAATAGACCCTGCACCCGGCCGCTGTCCGATTCCACGCGCGATACGCCGGTGGTCATGTCGACCAGCAGCCGGTCGCCGCGCACCACGTTGCGGGCCTGGGTCAGCACCACGTTGCCGGTCATCGTCACCAAATTGGTCTTGGTCTCGAACACCGCCTTGTCGCCGGTGACGACCTGATCCTTCTGGGTGACGACGACGTGGCCCTTGGCTTCGAGTCGCCGGATCGAGGAGGCGCCGTCCGGGCCCGGCGCGGCCGCCGGCATCGGCTTGCCCTTGGCGCCCTTCGCCGGAGTCTGATCCTGGTCGTAGAACACCACCAGCGTCTGCGACGTCATGGTGGTGTCGCCCTGCACGACTTTGACGTTGCCGGTGAAGGTCGCTTCCTTGTTCTTGTCGCGCACTTCCAGGGTGTCGGATTCGATCTGGATCGGCTTGTCGCGGTTTTGCGAGAAGCCCTGCATCGCGTTGGGCACGCCCTGCACGGCGCTCTGCGCCGCCGCCGGCACCGTGCCGGCAACCGACAGAGCAACCAGCGCGGCACTGGCCAGCGCGACCGGGCCACGAAGCCGACGAAACCAAACAGCAATGTGCATTGTCGAGATCACCTCGCGACGGCCCGCTGGCCGGGATTGGGGGCCGCCCGCGACTTGGTCGGGGCGGGCGGCGGCGCGGGCTGCGCGGCGG